>CAJUBY010000003.1 GCA_910585055.1 uncultured Christensenella sp.
ATATGAATATATTTAGCGGTAAACGGAATCCGTACGAATAATAAACGGCAAAGCCCTGTTTCTCCGTATGCGGCTGCTTTGCGCAGTCTTTGAATTTGGGGATATGCGCATTGCCGTTAAATTATACGGCTTACCACTTAAATATTGATAATATAAAATCAGGCGAGATCACTATATTTGTTTGCAACAAATAGGTATTGATATGTAAAATACGTAAACCGTATATTTTGGAAAACGGATGTAGCGGATACGAAGTGTGATTTGATGCCGATAAGATCACAGACAGAAAACCGTTCGATGCATGTCGGTTGCAAGTCGTGTACGACGCATTGATCGAATGCTGCCGCAATGATCTCGCCGCGCCGAACGGTTTTATTCGAAGTCGAAACAGCGTGGATCGGATCGAAAGTGCAAAATACGGTAAGTTTTAAATTACCGGATAGCATATTGTTTCAAGCGGTCGAAGTTCCGCACCCATAAGACATATATGACAGGATTTAATTTGTTTAAATAAAAATTTGTGTCGAATTTCATATTTATCGCCGTCGCAGTCGCAGATTTATGTGTGAATAATGTGTATAATTTGTTTACGAAAATTTAAAAAGATTTTTTGTGGTTTGTATTGACAAACACCGTTTTATATGATATAGTATAGGCACATAAAACTTGAACGTTCAAGAGCAGGTGTTGAAAAACGATGATTTTTTACTGTCGGAAAATATACATAGCTTGAACGTTCAAGAACAGATAAACGGGTCATGACCCGTGATAGAGACTGCGGTCTTTGAGAAACACTGTCAAAAGGAGAACATTGTGGGCTATACCGCCACCGACATTATTCATATAGGCGATCCGTTTGTACTTGTCGACGGAGACACCTATTATATGTACGCTACCCATTCTTCGGACGGCATAAGCGTTTGGAAAGGCAGGACGCCGGAAAAGGTCGAACCTGTCGGTTTATGCTATTCCAAGGAGAACAGTTTCGGTTACGAATGTTTTTGGGCGCCGGAAGTAGTAAAACGCGCCGACGGCAAATACGTCATGCATTTTACCGCGCGCGACCGTGCCGACGGGCTTTTGCGTACGGGCGTGGCTGTGTCGGACAGCCCTACGGGACCTTTTCTGGACGTTATTCCGGGCAAGGCGATGTTCGATATCGGCATGGCAACCATAGACGCAACATGTTTTACCGACGATGACGGTCAGTCCTATCTGTTTTACGTTAAAGATTGTTCCGTAAACATCATTAACGGTATACATACAAGTCAGATATACGGCGCAAAACTTTCCGACGATCTTACAAAGCTTGTCGGCGAGCATATACTTATAGCGACG
This sequence comes from uncultured Christensenella sp., assembly GCA_910585055.1. Taxonomy (GTDB): domain Bacteria; phylum Bacillota; class Clostridia; order Christensenellales; family Pumilibacteraceae; genus Anaerocaecibacter. The sequence goes on from CAJUBY010000003.1 coordinate 1,339, forward strand.
CCTACGCAGGAATGGGAGACCCGTTCGCTGGGCGCGCCGTGCATGAGTGCGCTCGAAGACGAAAAGTTTAAGCATGGTAAGGAACTGTTTATGTGGAACGAGGGTCCTGCGATACTCAAGCACGACGGAAAGTATTATATGACGTACTCGGCAAACTGCTACGACAGCAAGCTGTATTCGGTGGGCGTTGCAGTGGCGGACAGTCCGCTCGGTCCTTATAAAAAGAGCGATAAAAACCCGATCATGAGTTATATCGAGGGCGAGATCTCCGGTCCCGGACACAATGCGTTTTTCCGCGACCGCAAGGGGAAACTTGTATGCGCGTTCCACATACATACGGATTACGATAAGCCTTCGGGCGACAGGCGCTACTGTTTGTGCCCGGCGGAATTCGAAAACGGCGAACTGAAACTGCTTTACAAATAACGGCGTACCTGTCTGCCGATGGGACAGGGGGGGAATCGATCTATAACTTGTCTTTGACAAGAAAAATGGAGGGTAATGATGGGCAAACGAATAAGAATATTGATTCTTTCCGTGCTGTGCTTGCTGGCAATGACCGGTTGCGCGTTCATGGTCGGATGCTCGGACGAAGCCGGCGGTCGCGGCGGAAAAGAGTACGATGTTACAGTTGCGGCTACCGCTCACGGTACGGTCGTAGCCGATCGCGCGAAATCCGTGGTGGGGGGCACTGTGAATTTGACAGTAAAGCCCGATAGCGGTTACGCAATATCCACACTGACAGTCAACGATAAGTCTTTGACTGTCAAAAACAATAAAGCATCGTTCAAGATGCCGAACGAGAACGTTACCGTGCGCGCCGTGTTCCTCGAAGAGGGCGTATATCCGATAAATATAGCGGATGCGGCAAACGCAAAAGTAACTACGGATAAATCCACTTGCAAATTCGGTCAGACCGTAACGCTTACCGTTACGCCTAACTTCGGATACATAGTGACTTCGCTTAAAATGAACGGTACGGATCTGACGGTAACCGGCGGCAGAGCCGAATTTGTCATGCCCGAAGCTATTGCGAATATCACGTACGAAACAGCTATGACCGATGAGTTGACGCAGGCTGCGCTCGGCGAATATCAATATAATTTGAATTCCACCGTCGTAATGAGCACCGCCAAGTCTTATTGGACCGCGGTGTACGGAACAGACGGCATGACGGTGACGGTCTTTGTCGAAGACGACCGTATTACCGCAAATAAAGATTCGGTCGAAATGTATTTCGGTAAGAGCGGAAAGGCAAACATACATCTCGATCCCGATGTCAACCGCGGCGTTAAAGTTTATGCCGACGGCGATTTCGAAACTTACACCGCGACGGATACCGGTTACGTTATCGAGGATAACAACGGAGTCAATGTAGATAAAGCGGAACCGTGGTCGAAAGACGGCAGCAAGATCGACGGATACTTTATTAAAGTTACCGTTGCTTACACCGCGCTCGGTTTCGAAGCTGCTCCCGAAGACGGCGCCGTCACCGTTTTGCCTATAATCAATAACTATACCAACATGATCGGCGATACCGCGTCGTTCGGCGGTCACGGTAAAGCAAACCCAGGCGCGTATCCCGTTATTTCAGACAATAAATTCAACGAGAACTATTATGCATACGGTACCGGAAACCTCGGCGGCGTAAGTTATCTTGCGGCGGGTAAGTACTGGGATCTTTCCAAGGACTATGCCGCAGACGAAGACAACTATGCCGACAGAAGCGTAACGCTTACCGCGCACGACGGAATAGACAACAACCTGCTGTTCTTCCGTAACCAAGCCGAAAGCGTTTATGCCGAAGCTACGTTCAAACTCAATTCGATTTGGGACGGCGAGCATCTCGGTAAATTCGGTCTTATGCTGTTCGACGGCGCAAACAAGAAAGGTGTGTTCTTCTACGTAGACGCCAACACCGCCGGAGATCACTCTAACGATATTACCAAAGTAAAAGGCAGTAAACTCGGTTATACGACTGCCGACGGCGATTATAAATGGGACGGCGGCGAGCCTTCTTCGACGACAGGAGCATTCGATTATTCTAAACCGATCACCCTCAAAATGGCGTATGACGGCGAAAGCGATTTCCTGTTCCTGTGGTACGAAAAAGACGGTAAAGACGTTTTGGTGACGCGTATCAAATATAAAGCGCAGGGCGACGTCACGATCGGATTCAAGTCCTTTAAAATGGGCATAACCGTTACGGATTATCTCTGTGTCAACGACAAGGCGTCCGAACCGTTTAAGAGCCATATACAGGAACTTAAAGACGGCGACGGCGCGTTCGGTAACGGCGGCAGCGATCTTATCTACGGCAGTCAGTGGGATATTTCCAAGGACTACGCCAAAGACAGCGAGAATTACGCCGACCGCGAGATAAAGCTTAACGGCCACGACGACAACGACAACAATATATATTTCCGCGAGACCGTCGGTCAGTCCGCTTATGTCCGCGCGACTTTCACCGTCAACGAAATATTCGGCGAGGAAAGATGGGGCAAGTTCGGTCTTATGCTGTTCGACGGCAGAGAGAAAGCCGGTTTGTTCTATTACGTGGACGCTTATGTCGGCGATGAAGGCGAGGAAGAAGGCAAATACGACGGCATCATCCGCGGCAGACAGCTCGGATACAACAATGCGCCCAACGACTGGGGAACATGGGCGAGCACAGGCTCGGGCGATGTGTTCGATCTCAAGACCAAAACGATAACGCTTGCCATGACGTACGATAACAACGTAGTCACTATGTTCTACGAAAAACCCGACGGCAGCGACCATCTTATTATGCGAGTCGGTTACATGCCCAAATATCCGGAAAACATAGTAATGGGTATCAAATCGTTCGGGTACGGACTTACCGTTAAAAATTATACTTACACCACCGATAAGACCGATCCAGACTTTATAGAGCATAATCCCGAAGTTGAGCCTCAAGACATCGACGTTCTTTTTGCGGGCGACAGTTACATGGAGTTCTGGAAACTTTACGGAGTTTGGAACACGCTCACATACGATATGACCGAAAAGGGCATGGAACTTGTCAACGTCGGTATAGGCGGAACGCGTATCCACGAATGGAACAACGCCGACAAGATCAATATGCTCAAGATGTTCTACAATCCCGACAAGATCGTGTTCCATATCGGTGTAAACGATATAGATTCGGCGCTTTCGGTGGACGAAACCTACAACAGACTGGTGGGTATGTTTACCGAATATCACAAGGCGTTCCCTACAACGACCATATACTGGATATCGTGCATACCCAATAACTTCTACATCAAGCCTTCTGGTAGCGATCTTAAAACGACGTATAACGCCGAATATAAGGCGCTTAACAAAAAAGCCGAGGAATTGATCGCAACGCTCGATTACGTAGAGTATATAGATATGGAAACGCCGTTCACCGCAACGGACGGCGGCGCAAGATCGACCTATCTGCATTCGACCGACGGACTTCACCTTAACGCAAACTACGGTTATCCGCTGTGGACTGCCGTTATAAAAAGAGCTATCGGATTCGAACTTGCCGGCGACGACGAGAAGTATTCCATGGGCAATACCGATACGCTTGCCGCTACGCCTGCGTGGAGCTACGGCACAAACGGAAATATCGCGGAAATCAACCGTGTTAAGGCAGATCACGGAAAGAGCGTTAACAACGAGGAATCCATTTACTACAAAACAGCGCCGCAATCGGATATACTTTTCGAAGCGGAGATCAGGTCTAACGGAAAATACTATGCCGATGAATTTTCCAAAGTCGGTGTTACGCTTGTCAACGAAGATATAACAATTTTCGGATATTTCGAAACTGCGGATGCAGCGCCGCAGGACGGCGCCAAAGTCAGCTATGCGTCGCTTGTGCTCCGTCCTACTTTCTATAATCAGGATAACGATTACAATGGACGTAAGACCGGTATAGGCGATTGGAACTGGGACAAACAGGCCGGCGGAGCTATCGAAGAGAGAAACGTCAAGACAACGTTCTCTAAAATAGGTATCGCAAAACGCGGAACCAAGATCCATCTGCTTGTCGACGGAAAGTCCGTCGCGCAAATGGACGCGATAAAAATGATATCTCAGTGGAACAGCGCCCACAACAATTACGGCTTTGCCGAAGCACAGGATCTGGTCGTGACTGCTGCCAGCAAGTTTACGCCCGGAGTAATGACTTTCAACCGTAACGTAGAGATCAAAACGGTAAGAGCCGTTACCGATACTGCGTTGATAGACCGCGAATTGGCGCCCTCGTACACTTTGAGCGTGCCCGCTTACGACGCTACGGTCATCGAGGTAGAAGGTAACAAGACTACGGCAAAGGCAGGCGACAGCATATCCTTTACCGTTACCGCCGACGATATAGAAAAAGTGTTTGTTACTTACGGCGGAGAAGATCACGAACTTACGCTCGCCGACGGTAAATATACGTTTACGATGCCCGAAGCAAATGTCGCCATAAAGGTGACGTTCGGTAACAGACTTACCGTAACGCTCGGCGAAGGCGTTGCCGAAAAGTTAACTGTAAGCTCGATGTCGGTCGTAAGCGGAAGTACTGTTACGTTCACCGCCAAAGCCAACGTTTATATTGCCAAGCTCATGGCTAACGGTACGGAGATAACGACAAAGGATGAACAGGGCAACTATACTCTGGTCGTTACCGAAGAGGTAGATATAACCGGCGAATTCTTTGCCATGTACGACGGCATAGTACTCGACGGAGTTCGTGATGACGAGTACGGTACTGTTTCGACCGAAGTTCCGCTCGAAGACAACCGCAATATGCAGGTATGGGCTAAAAAGACTGCCGGCGGTGTGCTCATTTACGCCATGTCTCATTCCAACGAGCTTAAGAACGACGGCGGCAATTGGTTCGAAAATTCCAATTTCGAATTTTATCTCAACGACGGCGGACAGCGTTTTATAAACATTAAAGGCGCAAAGCAGGGCGTCACGGATTATTTCCAGTCCCATAAACAGATAACCGACGCCTCGAGCGCTTTTAACGGTAAGTACGAAAATATTTACGAAATATTCGTTGCCAAATCGGATATACCCGATTTCGACAAAGGCAATATCCAATTGAACTATGCTTTTAAGACGGGCAACGGTATAGACAAAGTCGGATATATTACCGATTATATCTGGAGAGATGCGGCGACCAAATCCGAACATAATGGAAGCGGCGATTGGTGGGGACTTCATGCGATCGGCGGAGCCGAATCGATCCGCGAAGTCGAATACAACAGAGTCGGCAGACCGAGGAACCTTTATATAAGCGAAAACGGTTTGGTCATAGTCAAAGCAAAGGCTCCCGAGTCGGCGGTCGTGGACGGCGATCTTAACGAATATGCCGATAAATTCTTCGTCACGGCAGGCGTTGCGGAAAAAGCGACATTCACGGTTTCCGGGTTTAGGGGCGCCGACGGACTGTATATGACGATGACGATAATTCACGGCAACTGGTCGCCTGAAAAACCGGGCGGAGACTGGTCTACCAACGACAACATCGAATTTAACATTGCAGGCAAGGGCGGTATAGCGGTGATATTCCGTAACGGACAGCTTATGCTCCCTGCGATCTTCCCGTACGGCAAAGCCAAAACCGTCACGGAAAACGGTAAACAGAAAACCACACTCGAAATATTTATGCCGAGCACGGAATTGCCCGAAAACGTGGAAGTTAAGATCGGTTGCAACGGCGAAGGATTCGGCGGCTGGCAGTCGTTGTTCTGGGACAATAACAACGTCTACTTTACCGATCGCGGTGTAATGCGTAAACTGGCTTACAAAGTTACGATACCTGCTTACAGCGATACCGAGATAGCGTTAGACGGCGGCAAAACCGAAGTAAAGCCGGGCGACAGCGTGTCGTTTACAGTTACCGCGAATGCTATAGATAAAGTATTTGTTACTTACGGCGGAGAAGATCACGAACTTACGCTCACCGACGGCAAATATACTTTTACGATGCCCGCCGAGGACGTTACGTTAAAAGTTACGTTTAATAACAGAGCGGCAATTACAGTCGCGGAGAACATTATAGATAAAGTAACGGCAAGCGATAACGCGGTTGTTATCGGGTCTACCGTAACATTTACCGCGCAGGACGGGTTCTATATCAAAAAACTGTTTGCCAACGGCACCGAGATCGTTAAAACGGGCGACAGGTACGAACTTACCGTCGGTGAAGATGTTACGATAACCGGCGAAGTAGTTAAGTACCAACAGGGAATGATCTTCGACGGCGAGCTTACCGCGGAAGAAGGCTGGACGCAGGAAAGACTGGATAACGGCGCGTTCTTCAACGCAAAAGGTTCGGCGCTCACGCTGTACGGATTTAATACGGCGGAAGGCGTGCGGATAGCAGCGATCATCAAGCACAGCACTCATTCGACGCAATTGATGCAGCAAAGAGACGAAGGGGCGGCTTGGCACAGATATCTCGGCTTGGAGCTTAGGCTCAACGGTCAAGACGGAGAAGCTTATGCCATACAGACGTCCACGTGGGGCATTGCCGAAACAGGCGAAGGTACGGGTATCTGGATCGGAGAGTCAAAGAATTATCTTAAAAATTGCAAACCCGTCTGGAGAACGGTGGCAAATACCGGCGACGATAAACTGACGTTCCCTTGGGTCACTGTTTGCGAGTTGATAGTCGATCACAGCGTATGCGAAACGAGTGCCGACAGCCCCGTTTCGATCGCCGGAGGCGGTGTATTCGAACACGGATTCTATTGGTTGGGCGGAGATAACTCCAGCACGCTGCGCTTCACACATAATATAGGCGCTAACGGTTTGACGGCTGTAAGCGACGAATACAAAACGTTCTACGAAACGACAGATGCCGTACTCGACGGTGTGTTCGACGAAGCCGTATGGACGGACGAAGTCAAGACTAATACTTATTCGCAGATAGTCAACGGCGCCAAAGTATCGGTCATGGGCGTTAAAGCGCAAACCGGCGTACTGCTCGGCGTCACCGTCGATCACAGTGTCGCTCCCGGTGAAAAATGTCAGGGCAAAGAAAACTTGAAGACTGCCGAGTGGTTCCATTTTATGGGCCCGGAATTCAGGTTGAACGGTTTGGACAAACAAATATGCGCAAACGTGTTCGGTTACGCGCAGTTTAGTAACAACGGCGTAAAGACCGTCAAAAACGGAGAAATTTACACTACCAGCTTCGAGGTATACGTACCGTACAGCGTTACCGGTACCGACGGCAGCGTCGATATTCCGCTCGCAATATCGGGTGTGTTCGAAACGGGATACCAGACGTTGTTCGGAAGTTCGTGGGGTGGCAATCCGTTTACGGCAAACAGTCCTTTCAAAGTAACGGCAAACGGTCTTAAACGTGTTTTACCCACAGCGGAGAATGTTGTTTTGGACGGTAAAATGGACGACAGCGTATGGACTGAAACCGTTTTGAGCGCCGAACATACCGTAGAGTACGAAATTACTTCCGGCAAAGCAGCCGTAAATGCCGTAAAGCTGACCGACGGTGTTTTGATCGGTATACGTATCACATCGTCGCAGTCCGCATTTACATCCAACGGTGCAGATAACAGATTCAACTGGGAACACTATCAAAACATAAGGCTCAATCTGTTTGCGACACCGCACTATGTATATGCTTACGCTCCCAGTATCGACGGGATCAATAACGGTGATGATAATGTTGTCAATACCGGTTTCGGTTCGCATGAAGTGAAAAACACCGACGGTACGTATACGACGACTTACGAGATCTATGTTCCTAAAGCCGCTTATGCCGATCAGGACTTTTCTGCGAATATCGCGTTGACATGTATAGTTCATACGACGCAAGCCGATGCGGGAACATTTAACGTCCTCGGCGGTACTGAGCAGTCGGGTGCGGACGTCAATTGGTTCGGAGTATGCGGTTACATCACCGACGACGGTATGATCGGGCTTTCCGCCTGACTTACATAAACATCTATCTTAATTCGCGTTATGTGCGTTCGGACCGTAATTCTCCCCGGATACTGCCCGAACGCACTCCGACGTAACGACATACGAGGACAAAATGAACACTCGCATTACTATTAAAGACATCGCCAAAGCTGTAGGGTGTTCTGCTAATTGCGTGTCGCGCGCGCTGATGAATGCGTCCGACATTTCGGAATCCACCAAGCAAAAAGTCAGACGGTACGCCGACGAACTGGGGTATGTGTACAACCGTCATGCCGCAGGCTTACGCGCCGGTAACAGCCGTACGGTGGGAATACTTTTCGACAGTCTGCTTAACCCGTTTTACTTCGTTATGACCAACTACATTTGGGAACGGCTGTACAAGGAGGGCTATTCGATAGTTACGTTAAAAAACAACAGCGCCGAGTTCGGCGAAACGATGGTGCGGCAAATACTTTCCGATAACGTAGCCGGGCTGCTGTCGTTTTTACAGCCTACGGAACAAGCCCAGCGCGAAATCGACAACAATTCGATCCCTACTGTCGTCATAGGTAGAAAGACGCACGGCAAATGCGATTGTATTTATTTGGACGACGTTCAGGGCGGCAGACTTGCGGCAAACCGGTTTTTGGAACTGGGGCGCAAAAAGCCGATGTATCTCGGCGAGGCCGATACTCTTGAATGTTCCATGGAGCGCGGCAAAGGTTTTGCCGAAGAGTTCGGTAAACACGGTATCGATGCGGACCTGCATTTTCTGGACGACGGTTCGCCCAGAAAGTACACGGAATTCTTCGAGAAAATGATCGGGTCCGGCGATATACCCGACTGTGTGTTCTGTTTCAGCGACATGATCGCTTACGAGATAGTTTCGGTCATAGAGCGACACGGGATAAGGAATATCGACGTTATCGGATACGACAATATCCAAAAGGAAATTTTTCTGCCCGGTGCGTTGACTTCTATCGATTACGACAAAAAAGAAATGGTCGAACGTGCCGTGACCGACCTTTTGGACAAGATCAACGGCAGATCATGCGAGAGTATCCGCGAAACATGTATAAGCGTGCGACTCGCAGACGGAAAATAAATTTAAAATAACTTTTTAAGGAGATAATTATGAATAACAAGGTCAAAAAAATAGCCTCGGCTATAACGTGCGTGTGTTTGGCTACAGGTATGTTAATGGCTTGCGGTCGGGACAAGGGAACGGACGGATCTATCGGCGATGACGGTATTTACAGACCGGGCGGAGACGAAGCTCAAGTCGAATTTTGGATTAACGGGGATAATCACGAAATTGAAGTTTTCGACAGTCTTGTCAAAAGTTTCAATTCAAAGTGGAACGGCAAAATAAAAGTGGAGATGGTCCAACGTACAGGTGACGGATACAGTGACGCGTTGGGACAATCGCTTGCGGCAGGAAATGCGCCGGATGTTTTTTACGTGGGTGACTCCGGTTATAAAAACTATGCCGAGCTCGGTTATCTTTACGATATTACCGATTTTGTTGATAAGAGTCCTACTTACAAGGTTGAAGAAATGTGGGATAATGTTGTTACGCGTTATAAATATGATACCAAAACATTTCTCTCGGGTACAGAATCGGGTAGATATTACGGTGTTCCCAAAGATATCGGTCCGACTGTTGTTTATTATAACGAAACATATTTCGAAAAAGCGGGTATAAAGATCCTTTCGGTTGCGCCGGCAGATCTTGATAATTTCAATAAAGGCGGTGTAAAGGACGACCGCGGTAATACCAAAGAAGATCTCGGTCTCGGTGGCGTTACAGTCAAAGAAAAAGGTTATTTCGTTGTAAACAACCAAAAATATTTTAATAACCAAGTTCCAATGAGCTGGGAAGAAACTGTTGAATGTTCCCGTATTGTTCAGAATCATATGCAGACCAAAGAGAATAAAAAAGACGGTTTCGGATTCTTTACCGAATGGTGGTTCAATTACGGTTGGTCCGTAGGCGGAAACTGTATCCAACAGATACCAAGCGATTTGTACGACTGCGGATATTACTACGACTTTACGCTTATGGACAATACCAAAAACTATATAGTTGCGGATGATGTAAAAGGTATAGAAGTCAATAAAAAACTTTATAAAGCCGGCGAGATCATTGCGTATCAAGATAAGATAGATATGTCCGTATATGCCGGTAAAAAAGCAGCCGACGGCAAAAATATATATCAAAATGCCGATAACTATAAAATCACGGATGAAGTCAAGGACTTACATTCTGCCGGCAAGCTTAACGAGCTTCCCAGCCAACGCGAGGCGTTTACCGAGTTTGTGCGTTATGGCGATATTCATGAAGACGGTAAAAAAACTAATCCACTGGCCGAAGTCGATACGGGTAAACGGGCATACGGAATTTCTCCGCTACCTACAGACATAGACGGTGATGCAGGTAAGATTAACGAATTTGTTTATGGAAACCTCGGGATGTTGGTTGACGGTCGTTGGAACGTTACTGCTTTCCGCAGAGACATCACCAAATTTGTTTGGGACGTAGCTCCGCTTCCTATGTATAAAGAGTATTACGAAGCAGGGGATACGATACCTGCCGGTAAGGAGATCGGCGATATCAAAGTTCACGGTATCGAAGCAGGTCACAGCGGTTCCGTTGCTTTATGTATAAGCAAAACAAGTACGTTGCCTGCGGCGGCATGGACGTTTATAGAATATGTTGCGAGTGCCGAAGGTCAGACTAAACAAGCGGAAGCCGGATTTGCTATACCGCTTCAAAAAGATATAGCTAACAGCGATGTGTTTTTGCAAAAAGATAAAAGCCCCAAAAATTCCAAAGTGTTTATCCGTGCTACCGAATACGAACAAGCCGGCGACTGGTGGTTTTTACAGGATAATAAATGGATAGACGACTGGGCCAACAAACTCAACGGTTCCGTACGTAATGCGACTATGACGTTGACAGAGTTCTTCCGGTGCGACGAATATTCCAAGACATTCGGTCTACTCGATAAGTATACTAACAGATAAAATAATAGTTGTAGTTAGGAGAGTTTTATGTATCTCGACACTGTACAACGCAAGAAGAAAAAAGTGGATAAGGAGAATTTGACGGGTTTTGCACTCGCATTTATTCCGGTAATGGGATTTATCCTGTTCGGTCTTATCCCCATGATTCTTGCGGTAGGAATGTCGTTCATGAACATACGCGGTTTTTCATTCGAAGGCGCATCGTTCGTAGGATTCGACAACTTTAAAAACGTTGTAAACGACGATTTGTTTTGGAAATCGATAGTAAACACCCTTTATATGAGTGTTTCGACGTTTATAAACATCGTTCTTGCATTGCTCATAGCATACTTGCTCACAAAGAATATTAAGGCGAAAAAAGTTTTCAGAACCATTTATTTTGTTCCTTATGTGTGCAGCGTAGTTGCAGTATCGCTTATGTGGATGTGGATATTCAATAATCGATTCGGAGTTATGAATACCATTATCAAAAAACTCGGCGGCGATCCGATAAACTGGCTCAATGATCCGGACTGGTTTATCCCAGTGCTCATAATCATGGGCGTTTGGTCGGGTACAGGATACGGTATAATTCTTTACGGCGCTGCGCTTACTAATGTAAGTAACTCGTTGTATGAAGCGGCAAAGGTAGACGGTGCATCTACTTTCAAAAGTTTTATACACATAACCGTTCCTGCTATCTCGCCGACAACGTTTTTCTTACTTATAACGGGCGTGATCGGAGCTTTGCAGGAATTTGCACGTCCGCAGATATTGTCTGCGACCGGTGGTCCGGATAACAAAGGCGTAACGGTAGTGTTCTATCTGTACAGAAGAGCGTTCCAATATTTCGAAATGGGACCCGCATCGGCAACAGCATGGTTACTTGCACTGTTTATACTGGTACTTACGGTGATAAACTTCGCCGTGTCCAAACTGTGGGTGAATTATGACAACTGAAAACAATGTCGAATTATTTATACAGTCGGACGCGGCGACGGATATGCCGGAGAATACAGGTATATCGGCGACTGAAACAGCTGCTGCAGTTGCAATGACAGAATACGAAAGTTATGCGGAACGTAAGAAGCGGAAAGAGCGCAATGCAAAAACAAAACGTATCGTTGCCAAAGTAATGATCTACGTTGTGTTGGTGATCTTTGCTTTATGGATAATTTTGCCGTTTTCTATCGTTATATTTACTTCGTTTAAAACGATGGAAGAAGCACGGAATCCCGATTACACGTTCTTCCCCAAAGATTTTACGTTTGAAGCTTATAAGGAAGTATTTACTTATGCGGCAGGCGGCGACGGTATGCCTGTTGTATTGAGAGGCTTCCTAAATACGCTTATAATAGTAATTCCGCCGACGCTTATAGGTTTGTTCTGTTCTGCAATGAGTGCTTATGCTTTTGCAAAGCTTAGATTCAAGGGAAAAAACTTTTTGTTTTCATTCCTTCTCCTGACGATGATGATACCAGGCACTATAATGCTTACGCCGTCGTACATGGTGTATTCGATGCTCGAATGGGTGGATACGCCGTTGCCGCTTATGATCCCCGGTATGTTCGGCGCAGCGACATGCGTGTTCTTTATGCGGCAGTTTTACGCAGGTATCCCTACATCGCTTATAGAAGCCGCAAAGCTGGACGGAATGGGTTACTTTAAGATCTTCTGGAAGATTATGGTCCCGTTGTCCGTGCCGGCGTTGTTTGCACAGGGCATCCTCGGTTTTATCGGAGGTTACAACGATTATTTTGGACCAATGCTTTATTTGCGCGATCCGGATTGGTACACTCTGCAGATAGCATTGAAATCTTTCCAGGGTACTTATACGCGGAATATGCCTGCAATGATGGCAGGTGCGGTGATAGCGCTCATTCCTACTTTGATAATCTACATAGTCGCGCAGAAATACTTTATCGAGGGTATCGCGACCAGCGGTATGAAACTGTAGTATATAATTACTGTTATATACCGGATAACAAACTCTTCCGTAGCGACAGAGAGTCGTTGCGGTTCTCAATAAAATTTAGGAGATAGTAATGAAAATAAGCAAAAAAGTTCTTGCATTGTCACTGGCTGCAGCAATGACCATACCTATTGCGGTAGGATGCGGAGACAGAGACAGAAACGGCGGCGGTAACGGCAATAATAATGCCGCAGATTGGTATATAGATTATAAAACCGTGTCAAATCAAAATGCGGATTATAATCAAGATCTGTATTACCTGAACGAATTTAAATTTTTGGTAGCCGATCCGTCTGTTATCTATGTCGATCACGGCGAAGAAAAAGGTTATTTTTATGCATACGGTACCAGTGATATGGTAGGTGGTTACGGCATACAGTGCTGGAGAAGCAGTGATTTGACGAACTGGGAATATAAGTCGGTCGCATACCATCCCGATTTCGATAATGCGTGGGGTTTCAGAAACCATTGGGCGCCCGAAGTTATTTACGATCCCGATTTGGACAAGTATCTTATGTTTTATAATGCGGATTGGGTTGACGGCGATACCTATACCGACGAATGGACCAAAAAAGGTGAAAATGCCAAGAGCATGGACGTCGTTGTATCGGATAATCCGTACGGTCCGTTTGTTCCGTTGATCGCACCGAAACCGGGCGAGAAGATCAAACCGGTTTATGATGTTTCTCCGCGTAACAGCTTAATAGCGCCGGATGCGCAACGTAGCAACGCGATTGACGCGCATCCTTATATCGATCCCAATAACGGTGAAAAATATTTATATTATTCCGGTTATGGTTATAATGGGCATAACAAATGGCAGGGGCAAACTATTTTTGTCGTAAAAATGAAAGATGGCAATTGGCTTGAGCCGGATTACAGTACCGTAAGGGAAATAACAAAACTTCATAATTCGACAGTAGACCGTAACGATGACGATTGTGACGAAGGTAAAGGGATTGCATCCGTTAACGAAGGTGCTTTTGTTTGGTATCATGACGGCAAATACTACCTTACATTCTCGGTTTATGCTTTCACTCAAACGCAGTATCAAGTACGTCAGGCTGTTGCGGATAATCCGCTCGGACCCTTTACCAAAATCAAGCCCGAAGACGGTGGACAAATAATATTTACCGAAGCGACTTGGGACGGAAAGATCCAAAGCGCAGGTCACCACTGCTTTATCACTTGCGGCGACGAGCTTATGATAGCGTATCACAGCTTCTATAATCGTCGTAATATAGATAATGCCCGTGCAATTGCGATCGATACTATTTCGTGGGTCAAAAACGAAAAGGGTCAAAACCTGATGCATGCAAACGGTCCCACTTATGCCTATATGCCTCTTCCGGAAGAGATTTCCGGATATAAGAATCTTGCGCCGCAGGCAACCATTACCGCTAATAATACGGCACCGGGAAGTGATGTAAAATATTTGCAAGATAAAACATTGAAAGTTCACGGTAACGATCTTGTAAAAGAATTTGAAACGACAGGTGGCACTACGGAAATCACTCTAAATTTTGGTGATTACGTCAATGTTCGTTCGATTATGATTTATAATAGTATCAGTTACAAAAATACGTTCCCCGGAATCTCAAGTATAGTGCTTAGCGGAAGAGGGTCAGAAAACAAAGTAGTCGATCTTACTATAAAGAATATACCTTTTGATTATGCATGGCATACTGACGGTCGAAGAACTGTTTATCCCGGAGCATCTTCTATAGCGGAATTTGCCGAAATGCCTATAAATAAAATAAAAATAACGGTCAATGCTCCCGCATCTGAAAAGCTTTATTTTAATGAAATTATAGTGTTGGGAAAAGAGATCGCTACAGGCACGGTCCCGTCTTCGCTAAAAACTTATACGTATGTACCGCATGAAGAATTGCCGTCGAGAGCTGTTTACGAAAGCAGGACATTCGGGTCGGTAGGCGATGTACATCACAGCGCTTACGGCTTTGACCTTGAACATGATGACGGCACTGAAAATGCGTATGTTGACAAATATTGGGCAGGAAATTCGCAAGAATTGTACTTTAAAGATGTGGAAAGTACAGTACTGTATGCAGAAGTGGAAATGTCGGTACTTGACCATTTAAACACCTATAATAACGATCCGTTCCCCAAAGCCGGATTGGTACTAAGATGCAGAAACAGATATTTTATAAGTTATAATATCGATTACACTTCTACTTTTGACAGTAACCGTGTTGGATTTGTCCAAAGTAACAGTACCGGGTCGGACTATAACTGGAATAACTATACTACGTTTGAAATTCCCAATTTGAAGTACACCGGAACAAATTACGCAAAACTGGGTATCGCACGTATTAATGACAAAGTATATCTGTTTGCTAACGGTCAACTTGTAAATACTTTGTCCGGCGTCGGTATCTTGAGTGACGATCCGGGAACTGCATCCGCCGTTGCTTTTGTTACGTTTAATTGCTTTACGCGTTATAAGAATTATTCGTGCATAACCGATAGGACCGAGGTCGTGCAAAAACTTGCGGAACTCGGAGTTACGGTCTGATAAGTTATCGATAGGAAGTTAATAGCAAAAACCGTTATAGCCCGGCATATGTCGGGCTATAACTCAATTTACAGAGATATCGGATGAACGGATTTACCGAAATTTACAGCGAAAACGATAGAAGAGCCGCAAAGTCTGCGGTCGGATACTCACTGCTTATATTTGTTGCCGTTACGGCTGTATTTGTCGGACTGTGCGCGGCGTTTGTAGTGCTGTACTTTAAACACGAAACCATGCTGTATTTGAGTTTTACCGTTAACTTTATTATTACGGTGGCGTTTGTATGGTTTACGGTCATATTTTTTTGCGAGATATTTTCGGAAAAGCGCGAACGTCTACGTTTTTATGGGATATTGGATAACGCCGTTTTCGAATACTATACCGGAACTTTTACGGGCACGAACGGTTTTGTAAAGCTCGACCGAGTCGAATACGACAAATATCGGTTCGAATCCGAAGACGGGCAAAGAGTATTACTGCTTATGCGCGGCGCCGTTATACCGTTCCGTACCGGACGTACATATGACGTTGCTGCTGTAGGCGACCGTGTAACGGCTTATAAGGAGGCGGACAATGGTTAAGATGACCGCCGAAATAAAACGCAAGCTTAAAAAACCTTGGTTATGGGCGCTTATCGTGGTTATGTCCGCGGCAGTTTGGGGATTGGGATTTTACTGGGCGTCGCGTGTCCCGGCGCGGTATTCGTTTTTTATGTGGGTGGGCGCACCGTTGAATATCAACGACGAGTTGTCCGATGACATAGAAAAAATATGTCGGGATTCGGGCATGAAAAAAGTAGATATCAACAATTACGATCCCAACGATTCGGGTTATGCGGCGGCGTTTGCATTGCAAAGCAATTCGGTCGACGTTTATATCCTTAAACGCAGCGACGCGCTGGAAATAGCGCAAGCCGGCGTATTTCTCGATCTGGGGGATAAATATAAGGACGCCGAACGTTCTATCGAGTATGAAGACAAGACGATAGGTGTGCGGTTTAAAGAGGAGTATTACGTTTTGATATGTGCGCAGAGCAATAAGGATAGGACGCTGTTATTTAAGGTTCTCGACACGGTCGCGGCTTACGGGGAGTCGGCATGAAAAAGTTGGGCATTATCAAAAGACTTGTTATAGGTAAAACGCGAGAGAAAGATCTTACGGAAGACGATCTGCCGGCGACGCGCCCGAAACAGTTTAAGTTTGTGTTGCGGACGCGGTTGGGCGTTATCTTGAGATTGAGCATACTTGCGTCGCTGTTTTTTGTGCCGTTTGCCGTATGGGATATACTGTCGAGCGGTTATGTAGCAAGTACAGTCGCCGATATGAAAGCCGCCGAATATCTGTCGCGGTTGATCCAGCTTGTGCTGTTGCGGTACGGCACGGAAATACCGCTTATAATGATCGCGTGCATCGGACTTGCCGGACTGCTTTATTGTGTACGCCGTATCTGTTGGGGGCAGTCTATAAGGATCTTCGCGGATTTCGGTAAGGGCATAAAACAAAGCTGGGGACAGTTCGTATTGCTCGGATTGCTGTCTGGGATAGTAAACGTATTGACTAATTATATTTTTCGGTTTTGTCTGTTGACGATGGATTCCGGCAATTCTCTGGGACTGTCGGTGGCAATGGCACTTGCTGTACTTTTCGGCATAGTATGGATAATAGCAATGATGTTCGCTCTGTGTCAGTGTTCGCTGTATGAGCTTAGGTTCGGCAGACTCATGATCAACAGCTTTATTCTGACGTTTAAACGTTTGTTTCGCAGTTTCCTGTTTTGTATGCTGTCGCTTGCGCCCATTCTGGTATTTACGCTTATGCCGTGGGCGTTTATCAAGATAATCGGCTATGCTTTTGCCGCGCTGTTTTCTCTCGGCTTTGCGGCGACGCTGCAGACCGTGTACTGTCACGGAGTGTTCGACGAATTTATAAATAAAAAATCATACCCGGAATTTGTGCGTATTGGTATGTGCCGTTATTTCGACGGCGAGACCGACGGTATGTCTTCCGATGTATCCGAAACGGCGGCGGATGACGAAAAAGCGGAACAAACCGATCGTGACGGATCGGATATGGGATCCGCAGAGTGTAAAAGCACGGACGAGAGTGGAATTTCCGAGGCAGACGGTATCGTAACGGTAAATGCCGACGCAGACGGCGGCTCGGGAACGGACAGCGCCGAAACGGCGGAAGGCGGTGAAGAATGAATATAACCGCCAAATATCTGACAAAGGTTTTTCCCGGCGGAGTGTATGCGCTCGACGGATTTTCCGCAGAGATAAAACACGGCAGCGTCGTCGCGGTGCTAGGCGAATCGGGTTGCGGAAAAACCACGCTGCTGCGTATACTTTCGGGTTTGGAAAAACCTACCGCAGGCGAATTGTATTTCGACGGCGTTTTGTTTAAAGACGTACCTATAAAACAGCGCGACACCGCCGTCGTGTTTCAGGAATATATACTATATCCCAAGATGACCGTGTGGGAAAATGTTGCGACGGCGCTGGGAAGATACGAGCTGCCGCGCGAAGAAGAAGAGCGCAGAGTACACGAAGTGCTTACCGAGCTGGAGCTTATTAAGTTTAAGAATCAGCTGCCGCGGTATTTGTCGGGCGGTCAGCAGCAGCGTGTTGCTCTTGCCCGCGCCATAGTGCGCGATCCGTCGCTGTTGCTGTTCGACGAACCTTTGTCTAACTTGGCGGAAGAACAGCGAAACGATTATATAAAGCTGATCCTTAAAGTAAAACAGCGGCTGCCGCGCACGACGTTTGTATACGTTACTCACAACCCGCGCGAAGCGATGGCGATAGGCGATCATCTGCTTATAATGAGCGAGGGCAAATGTATACAGTTCGGCGAAAAGGAACGCGTTTGGAAATATCCGTATTCGGCCGATGTTTTACGTACGATAAGTACGGACATACGCGAGGTGTCGGGTGATTTCGAAAACGGCGTTCTGACAGACGTCGCAGGTGAGATATATCCGTTTAAAGGCGTTGACTATAAAGGTCCGGCAACGTTGATCTATAATCCGTACGACGGGTATTCGCCGTGTCTGTTCGACGAAAAGGGCAATGCGCTTACCGGCGAACATGAAATATGTTATTTCGACGGAGAATTCGACGGAAAGACGCTTACTTTCTGCGGCGCCGAATATTCGGCGGACGAAGATTTCGCAATGCGCTTTTTCGGCGGACTCGGAAAAGTCAAGGTGGGGATAAAAAGTATACATATCGGATTTAAGCCGCGTTACGGCACGATAAAGATAAAGGCGACGCGTATAGGAAATGGAAACGTGTTCGATATATGCGGCGCTCGGGCGGAGCTGTTCGGCGCCGACGCATTTGACGGATATTTATATATCGATCCTGCGGATATCGAACTGTACGACAAAAATCACGTCCGTACGCTCGCGCATTACCGAGTGTATAAAGAGAGTTGTGCGGCGCGTGCCGGCGGCGGAAAAATTAAACTTGCGTGCGGCACCCTCGACCGTGACGGCGTTTCGGGCAGTGTTAATGTGTCGTTTAATCGCCGAGCCGTGATCACTCCGGTCAAAAAGGGCGGTATCCGTGTGACTTGTCTGGACGAGGAAGATCTGGGCGGAGAGAAATTGGTTTACTGTCTACTTAAAGATTTCCGACGTTACGTAGTGTTTTACGCGCACCCTTCGGACAGATTTTTGGGCGTACGGAAATTGCGCGTCAATGTCGACCCGAAAGGCATTGATTTGCGATGACCGCGGCGGCCAGGACAGTCTGATAAAAAAATTAAAAACTTTAATGATGATTACTTTACTCGATCGAGCGCGTGAAAGAAGAGCAAGATGAGAGATAACGAAGCCGGAACGGATCTCGTAAGAAGGAATGGGGATACCGACGAGAGAAGAAAGAAGAGAGTGGATATTGTCCGCGCGACGCAAAGCGTAAGAAATATCTCTGGAAACAGACTTGAGACTGACGGAAAAGAAAGAAGCGGTATCGCGGTAAACAGAGGAAAGAGAAGGAGCGGACAAGAAAGAGTAAAGAGAGACGGCGTGAACGAGATACTTGAAACCGAGAAGGCAAGGAGAAACGCCGCATTTAAGGACGAGTGAAGAAGCGTGAGTGAGAGAGGAAGAAGGAAAAGAAGACATGATAGAAAAGACTCCTGCAAATAAAAGATAGAGTGGAGAACGGGGAAGAGGTGAGGTAATATATTACACAGTAATAGGACGGAGAAAAGAGTGGGTTCGGGAACCGGAAGAAGCAAAAAAATATGACGATCGCCGAATACACCCCTATATACATTTATCTACTTAAATATACTGTAAAACATTTCATGCCGAAACGTGGTATTATGCGCATATCTATGTTCGTAAACCATAGCGACGGTAAGTAAAAAGCTCGTATATTATATATCGGCGGTCAAAAATACAGCTGTTACAATAGTGAAAACCAAACACTTGACAGCGGAATGTGTGTGTGATATTCTTATATTATTAAACTTAAAAGGAGATATCAAGGATGAAAAAATTGCAAAAATTAGTGGCGATGGTTTTGACCGGGTCATTCGCTTTTTCGCTCGCGGCATGCGGCGGCGACGAGCCGTCCGGTAACGGGAATAAAGTACCCGATCCCGGTGACGTAAAGACCGAACAGGTAACGCAGGCACAATGGAACGCTGCGTTCGATATAAACGATATACAAAACGTAACGGTCAAGATGTCGGAGAAGTATGCCGGCGAGGAAGCTTACGACATATACGAATTCGACGGGAAAAAAGTGCGTAATGTATCCGTCGGTTACGAAATGTCGGATGGACCTGACAGCGGCACATCGACGAGCGCAGCTGCCATGGTAAAGACGGAGGATACATTTTTTTATTCGACGGAAAGCGACGGCGTTTACAAATATACCTATAACAAGGACAATAAAACTTGGGGAAAAGAATTGACCGAATACTATCCGGCAATAAGCAATTTTACGGAAGATCTTTCAAAAGTACGGGAAGCGTATTCCAAATTCACATATACGGCGTCCGCAAACGCATATGTTACCGATCAGCAAATACTCGGGAACGGTCAAAATTACGATTCGCTGTCCGTTAAAATTGTGGGCGGCAAGTTGAGCGTTATACAGTTAAAGATGACTTTAGAGGAAGCCGGTGTCAGCGCGGAAGCGGAAATGACATACCAATTCTATAATTACGGAAGTACTAAAGTCACACTGCCTGTGATCAAGGACGAGATCGTTCAAGGCGGCGGTCAGGTAACGAAGGACGGTTGGAGCAAGGCGTTATCCGTCGAAAGGTTTGGTAATGTGACGATCACAAACGAAAATTCTTTGCAGACCGGGCACGAGAATCCCGTGATGAAAGTCGACAGCGCCAATAAAGCGATTTATCAATCCAACATATCGTCGAGCGGAAAAACAGAATATATTATCGCTTTTGCGGAAGAGGCGTATCATAGGTTCGAATGCGTAGACGACGGTGAGTGGACTTACTTGCAACGAGAGGACGACGACGCTTTCGACAGAACGTTGGAGAATCTTGCGGTGATGTTGGAGCTGTTGAATTACGATGATTTCCGATTCGACGCTAAAACAGCCACATACATTTTAAATGATTTTTCTTATCCCGGAGAGGGTATCAAGGCGGATATCACCGTTAAATTCAATAACGGATATTTGCAGTATTTCGAGACCGTAGCGACCGACGGCAAAGATACAATGACACAAAAAATGACTTTCACCGATTACGGCACTACTACGGTCGAGATCCCCGACGTACAGATCCCCGACGTCGGCGGACCGATAACGGAAGCGCAATGGCGCGACGCTTTGAGTGAGTCCGCGTTTGTCAATTGCACGTTGAGCTCTACAATAGACAGCGAATCAATTAACATACCCGAGCTGGTCATTAAACTCGATTTGGGAAACGGTATTGTGTATGCACAGGATTTGTTCGAAGAAGGCGATGAATCGTACGTCATCGAATATATTTACACCGATCAAAAGGTATATTCGAGAAAAGTCGACGAAATAAATTGGGAAGAAGCCGATTCGGCCGACGGGTTAAATACGGTAAAGGAAGAATGCTTGAGTTTGTTCGGCATGTTTTCGGAAATGTTCGGCAAATTTAGATACGACGGGATTGCATATGTCGCCGACCATATTACGATAAACGAGTTAGAAACCACTTTCGATATGGTAGAATTGGCGTTCGAAGACGGAAAGCTCGTTAAATTGGTTTTGAGGGTGGGGGATTTAACTCAGATCATACTTATTTCCGATTACGGCGCGACGGAAGTGGAATCTCCGGTCGCGTAAGCGCCAAAGCTATATAAAGTAAGTAATACAAGATCCTATAATATATTTAAAGAACTCTGTGAGTTGTTGTGCTTGCAGAGTTTTTTTGTTAATAATATGTCATTGCTATCGCTGTGTGTTTTGCAGTTGGCGATATTACAAATTGAGACATTAATCGATAATAAAAAGCGCAGATTCTTTGTGTTGCTCGAATCGACAGAGTAGCAATGGCGTTTTCGCCTGCGATTCGTAATGGTCGGAAAAGGCATTAAGAGCACACGGCAAACCTTCGTTCCCACAAACGATAAAACTTTCGGCGGCAAAGTGAAAACAATGGAAAGACGAGACGTTTGCCGATATTTGTATGCCGGCGGCATGTCCCGAAAATTTTAAAAAGATATATTAAAACAGTTGACATCCATTGCATCATGGGGTATAATGATTAGGCTGCGCTACAAGCGCGGTGATTTTTGTGACGCAAAACGGGGCCGAGAAGCCCCGAAAAATTTTCGCACAAAACGGCACGCCCGAACGCGTGAAACCCACACTGTATATTGTGGTAGCGTAACGGACGGACACAAGGAGAAACATATGTCAAGCCAAAAAATCAGGATCAAGTTGAGAGCGTACGATCACGAGTTGGTCGACAGTTCGGCGCAGAGGATAGTCGACGCGGCGAAGCAGACCGGTTCCAAGGTGTGCGGACCTATTCCGCTGCCTACGCAGAAGGAAGTGGTCACGATACTGCGCTCCGTTCACAAGCACAAGGATTCGCGCGAGCAGTTCGAGCTTCGCACTTATTCGCGCTTAATCGATATATACAGTCCGTCCGGCAAGACGGTCGATTCGCTCATGCGTCTCGATCTGCCTGCGGGTGTCGACATCAAGATCAAGCTGTAAGATAAAGGAGCCTATCATGAAAAAAGCTATATTAGGCAAAAAACTCGGCATGACGCAGATATTCGGCGAAAACGACGTGGCTATACCCGTAACGGTAGTACAGTGCGGTCCAATGACCGTCGTCGATCTTCGTACCGCGGACCGCAACGGTTACAGCGCGGTCGTTTGCGCGTTCGAAGAAATAAAAGAAGGCAAACTCAACAAGCCCGAAGCGGGATTGTTCAAAAAAGCAAAAGCCAAGCCGGCGCGTTATCTCCGTGAATTCCGTTACGACGATGCCGAAGCGTACGAGGTCGGCAAGGTGATCGATTGCACTATGTTCGGCGAAGGCGACATGGTAGACGTAAGCGGTACTACAAAAGGCCGCGGCTTTACCGGTGTTATAAAACGTTGGAACCACCACCGTCTTAAAATGACACACGGTACCGGCCCCGTTCACCGCAGCGTGGGTTCTACCGGCGCAAACTCCAATCCTTCGCGCCGTATCAAAAACTTGAAGATGCCCGGTCAGTACGGACACGAAAAAGTTACCATTCAAAACCTTAAAGTCGTAAAAGTGGACAAGGCACGCAACGTTCTTCTTATACGCGGTGCTGTGCCCGGACCGAAGGGCGGACTCGTTACCGTTAAGGAAACGGTCAAGTAAGGTCGAGGAGAGAGATTAAATTATGCCTACAATCAAGATATATAAACAGGACGGCAGCTCCGCCGGAACGATGGAGTTGGACGACAGCGTATTCGGAGCGGAGTACAAGGAATCCGTGATACATCAAGTAGTGGTCGCTCAGATGGCAAACGCGCGTCAGGGCACCAAAAGCACGCTTACACGTACCGAAGTGACGGGCGGCGGCAAAAAGCCGTGGCGTCAAAAGGGCACGGGCAATGCGCGCCAAGGCTCCATCCGTGCGCCGCAGTGGAAAGGCGGCGGCGTAGTATTCGCGCCGAAGCCGCGCAGTTTCCGCAAAAAGATAACCAAGATAATGCGTGTTACGGCGATCACCAGCGCGCTTTCCGCAAAGCTTGCGGACGGAAATCTTATCGTTCTCGACAGGCTGGATATCGAACCCAAGACAAAGAATATGGCGGCGGTGCTCAAAGCGCTCAAGATAGAAAGTCGCGCATTGTTGGTATTGCCCAACGGCAGCGTTAACGCGGTCCGCGCGGCGCAGAATATCCCGTCGGTGCGCACTGCAAACAGCGAGCTTTTAAACGTTTACGACGTTGTCGCAAATACTGTTATGCTCACCACCGTCGACGCCGTCAAGGCGATCGAAAAGAAATATACGGCTAAGGAGGTCGCGGCGGAATAATGGTAGCACACGATATAATAATCCGTCCGGTTCTTACGGAAAAATCCAATGACGGCGTAAACGCCAAGCGTTATGCGTTCATGGTAGATCCGAGAGCGGATAAAGTACAGATCAAAGCGGCGGTCGAAGAAGTTTTCGACGTTAAAGTCGAATCGGTGAACGTCGTCAACGTACGCGGCAAACTCAAAAGACAGGGCAGAACGCAGGGGTACACGTCTAAAGGCAAAAAGGCGTACGTAACGCTCGACGCGCAATCGAAGGCGATACCGTTCTTCGAGACTCTGTCCTGATAAGGAGACGACAAATGGCTATTAAAAGATATAAACCGATCACTCCGGGCACGCGGTTCAAAACCGTAATAGCGGCGCCCGAGCTTACGGGCGACAAGCCGTATAAACCCCTGCTCAAAGAGCAGAGCCGCAAGGGCGGACGCAACTTTTCCGGCAAGATAACCGTACGTCACATCGGCGGTGGCAACCGTCAAAAGTACCGCATAATCGACTTTAAGCGCAATAAGGACAATATCCCAGCCAAGGTAGCGACCGTAGAATACGATCCCAACCGTACGGCGTTCATCGCGCTCCTCAACTATGCGGACGGCGAAAAGCGTTATATACTTGCGCCGCTCGGTCTGCAAAAGGGCGATACGGTACTTTCCGGCGAAAGCGCGGACATAAAAGCAGGCAACTGCCTGCCGCTCGCCAACATCCCGGTGGGTACTTTGGTGCACAATATCGAAATGCTGCCCGGCAGAGGCGGTCAGATGGCGAGAACGGCGGGTGCGGCGGCGCAGCTCATGGCAAAGGAAGGCAAATACGCTACGTTGCGTTTGCCGTCCGGCGAAATGAGAATGGTGCTCCAGCGTTGCAAGGCGACTGTCGGACAGGTCGGAAATCTCGACCACGAGCTTGTATCGCTGGGCAAAGCGGGCAGAACGCGGCACATGGGCGTTAAGCCGACCGTGCGTGGCGTAGTCATGAACCCTTGCGATCACCCTCACGGCGGCGGCGAAGGAAAGAGCCCGATAGGCAGACCCAGCCCGGTATCCCCGTGGGGCAAACCGACGCTCGGCAAAAAGACCAGATCCAAGCATAAGGCTTCCGACAAGTTCATTGTCAAACGCATAAATTAAGGAGCGTTAGAAAATGTCAAGATCGACAAAAAAAGGTTATTATGTTGACGCCAAGCTTATGAAAAAAGCCGAGGCGATGGCGGCGGTAGCAGACAAACGTCCCATCAAGACGTGGTCGCGCGCTTCCACTATATTCCCGCAATTTATAGGTCTTACCTTTGCCGTCCACAACGGCAAAAAGTTCGTTCCGGTTTACGTCACTACCGATATGGTGGGTCATAAGCTGGGCGAGTTCGCTCCGACGCGTACTTTTTTGGGCCACGCCGGCGAGAGCAAGACCAAGGGCAGATAAGGAGATAAAGTATGGCGACAAGAATGAAAGAAAAAGCCGCAAGAGTGGAAGAGCGGCGCGAAAAACGTCCCCACGCCACGGCGAAGCATGTTCGTATAGCGCCCGATAAGGTGCGTATAGTGCTCGCGCTTATCCGAGGCAGATCGGTGACGGAAGCCATGGCTATACTCCAAGCCACGCCCAAAGCCGCCAGCGAACAGGTGTTCAAAGTGCTCAATTCGGCGGCGGCGAATGCCGAGCACAACGGCGGTCTTTCCGTGGACGATCTTTTTGTTGCGGAAGCGTATGCGGACATCGGTCCAACGCTCAAACGCTATCAGCCGGTAAGCAAGGGAAGAGCGCACCACATATTAAAGCGCACGAGTCATATCACCGTTATTCTCGACACCAAGGAGGACAGATAATCATGGGTCAGAAAGTTAATCCCCACGGTTTGCGCGTCGGTATCATCGAAAAGTGGAATTCGCAGTGGTATGCAGGCAAACAGGAGTTTGCGGCGTTCGTGCTCGAGGACCACAAGATCCGTCAGCACATCGAGAATAAGTATAAATCCTGCGGAATTTCCAAGATCGTTATAGAACGTCCGCAAGGCAAAGTACAGGTATCGATCCATTCACAGTTTCCCGGCAAGATAATCGGGCAGAAGCACGTCGGTATAGACGAGCTTAAAAAGAATCTCGAGAAACTCGTCGGCAACAAAAAAATATATGTAAACATCATCGAGGTCAAGCACCCCGATCTCAACGCCAAGCTTCTTGCGGAAAATATCGCGGCACAGCTCGAAAAGCGCGCGTTCTTCCGCAGAACGATGAAGCAGGCGATGTCCAAGGCGATGCACGCCGGGGCAAAGGGCGTTAAGGTCATGGTCGGCGGACGTTTGGACGGCGCGGAGATCGCGCGTGCCGAGCATTATCAGGAAGGCTCCATACCTCTGCAGACGCTGCGTGCGGATATCGATTACGGATACTGCATCGCGCGTACCACGTTCGGCGTTTTGGGCGTTAAGGTCTGGATATACAAGGGCGACGTTCTCGCACCTTCCAAGGCCGCTCCGGCTGCCGGCGAATTTAAGGAGGGCGAATAATGTTAAGTCCCAACAAAGTAAAACACCGCAGAGTTCAGCGCGGCAGAATGAAGGGTAAAGCCACTCGCGGCAATCAGATATCGTACGGCGAGTATGCGCTCGTCAGCGAAGATCCTGGCAGGATCACTTCCAATCAGATAGAGGCGGCGCGTGTTGCGATGACACGTTACACAAAGCGCGGCGGTAAAGTTTGGATATGTATATTCCCGCATAAACCGTATTCCAAAAAGCCTGCCGATACTCGTATGGGTAGCGGTAAAGGCGCACCCGAATACTGGGCGGCGGTCGTAAAACCGGGCACCGTCATGTTCGAAATGGCAGGTGTTGCCGAGCCTATCGCAAGAGAAGCGTTGAGGCTTGCATCTTATAAACTGCCCGTACGCTGCAAGATCGCCAAAAAAGGCGAACCCGGTTACGAAGACGAACAACCGGCAGCGGTTGACGCAGTCAAGGAGGTCGAATAATGAAAGAGAAGGTTCATGAGTTGAGAGACGACGAATTGCAGCAGAAGCTCGCTTCGCTCAAAACCGAATTGTTTAACCTTCGGTTTTCCAACGCGACCGGACAGCTCGCCAATCCCATGCAGATACAGAATGTAAGACGCGACATCGCGCGCGTAAAGACGGTCATCAGAGAGCGCGAGATACGCGCCCAAAAGGAGGCGAAGTAATGGAACGCAACGACAGAAAGACGCGCGAAGGCCTGGTCGTATCCGATAAAATGGACAAAACGGTCGTGGTTTCCGTAGTGGAAAAATATAAGCATCCGCTTTATAAAAAGACTGTTACGCGCATCAAAAAGTTCAAGGCGCACGACGAAAACAACGAGTGCGGCATCGGCGACAGAGTGGAAATTACCGAAACGCGCCCCATTTCCAAAGATAAATGCTGGCGTGTGAGCAACATCGTCGAAAAGGCGAAATAAGGCAGGACAGGCGTTACGTCCGTTATCGGGCGTATGCCGTTAAGGAGTAAATCATGATACAACCCCAATCGTATCTTAAAGTAGCCGACAACACCGGCGCTAAAGAAATAATGTGTATACAGGTCATGGGCGGCTCATTCCGCAGGAGCGGCAATATCGGCGACATAATAACGGCGTCGGTCAAGTCCGCACAGCCGGGCGGCACCGTCAAAAAAGGCGACGTCGTAAAAGCCGTTATCGTACGCACGCATCAGGGCATAAACCGTCCGGACGGCTCGCACATTCGTTTCGACGACAATGCGGCGGTCATTATAGACAATCAAAAACAGCCGCGCGGCACACGTATCTTCGGACCGATCGCACGCGAACTGCGCGACCGCGACTTTACAAAGATAATATCTTTGGCACCCGAAGTGCTTTAACGGAGGACGGTAATGAACAATCTCAACGTAAGGAAAGGCGATAACGTAAAGGTCTTGACCGGCAAAGATAAAGGCAAAACCGGTAAAGTGCTTGCTACCGAACCCTCGACCGGCAAAGTGTTAGTGGAAGGTATTAATATAGCTACCCACCATATTAAAGCACGCTCGGCTACCGAGCAGGGCGGTAAGAAAAAGGTGGAGGCGCCTGTCGACAGCAGCAACCTGCAGATAATCTGTCCGTCGTGTTCGAAGAGCGTTCGCGTAAGACATCAGGTAATGGACGGCAAAAACGCGCGCGTTTGCGCCAAGTGCGGCGCAAGCTTGGACGCCGCGTTGAAGGCCGATAAAGCCGATAAAAAAGCTAAAGCCAAAAAAACCAAGAAAGCGGATAAACCCGCCGAAGAGCAAGCGCCGGAAACGGCGGAAAAGCCCGAAAAGGCAAAACCCGCGGCTAAAAAGACAGCCGCGAAAAAGCCCGCGCAGAAAGCGGAAGAAACACAGGTTCCCGTCGAGCAGAAGTCCGACGGTAAAACAGAGTAAGGAGTAAACGGTAATGGCAGAAAAAGCGACCAAAGCCAAGGACAAGGCGCCCGTATCCGCGGCGAAAGCCGGTGTCCCCGCAAAATCGAACAATCCGGACAGATATCGGCTTCGCAACCGCTACAAAACGGAAATAATCCCGCAGCTCATGAAAGAGCGCGGATATAAAAACGTCAATCAGGTGCCCAAGCTCGTCAAGATAGTGCTCAACATGCGTTTGGGCGATATCAAGGATAATTCCAAGAGCATTCAGCTCGCACAGGCGGAACTCGATGCGATAGCCGGACAGAAAAGCGTTCTCGTAAAAGCCAAAAAATCCGTAAGTAACTTTAAACTGCGCGAAGGTCAGTCCATAGCGATCAAAGTGACGTTGCGCGGCGAAATGGCATACGAGTTTTTCGATCGGTTGGTTTCGATAGCGCTTCCGCGTGTCCGCGATTTCCGCGGAATATCGGGCAAATCGTTCGACGGCAGAGGCAATTATGCGCTCGGTATAAAGGATCAGACGATTTTCCCCGAAATATCGTACGAGCTTATAGAAAAGATCCGCGGTTTCGACGTGGACGTGGTAACGACCGCGCAGACCGACGAAGAAGCGAAATTACTGCTGACAAAGCTCGGCATGCCGTTTAAGAATTAAGGAGATAATTATGGCTAAAAAAGCGATGATAAACAAACAGAAGAGGGTGCCCAAGTACTCGACACGTGCATACACGCGTTGCAGCCTTTGCGGCAGACCTCATTCCGTTCTTAAAAAGTACGGTATTTGCAGAATTTGCTTTCGCGAACTTGCGTATAAGGGAGAGATCCCCGGCGTAAAGAAGTCGAGCTGGTAAGGAGGTATCAATTATGGTTACGACAGATCCTATCGCGGATTTGCTTACGAGAATCCGCAACGCTATAACGGCTAAACACGAAACCGTTTCGATACCTACGTCCAAGATGAAAAAGTCTATTGTGGATATTCTTGTCGACGAAGGCTTTGTCGCATCGAGCGAGATCGTAGACGATAAGGGTCACAGCAATATAAAAGTTGTGCTCAAATACAGCGGTAAGCAAAACGCCATTACAAACTTAAAGCGCATTTCCAAGCCCGGTCTCCGCGTTTACTGCGGTTGCGAGGACCTTCCCAAGGTACTCGGCGGCTACGGTATTGCGATCATTTCCACTTCGCGCGGCGTTATGACCGACAAAAAAGCGCGCGAACTCAAAGTAGGCGGCGAAGTGCTTGCCTATGTATGGTAGGAGGGCGTTATGTCTCGAATAGGCAGAAAACATATCGACGTTCCCGCCGGTGTGACCGTTACTTGCGAGAATGGCGTTGTCACCGTTAAGGGAAAGCTCGGCGAACTCAAGCAAGAGATAAAGTGTAAGGATATCGAAGTTGTTATCGGTACCGGCGTTGTCAACGTTAACCGCGCCAACGACGATAAGCAGACCAGAGCGTATCACGGTCTGTACCGTCAGCTTATCGCCAATATGGTGTCCGGTGTTCAGACCGCATTTACGAAAACGCTCATAGTAGCCGGCGTAGGTTACAAATGTGCGGTAACGGGCAATAAGCTTGTAATGAACATCGGTTATTCCAAGCCCGTCGAATACGCGATCCCGCAGGGTATAACTATAACCTGTCCCGATCCGCTAACGATAGTCGTAAGCGGTATCAGCAAGGAATTCGTCGGCGAAGTCGCGGCGCAGATAAAAGCCAAGCGTCCCGTCGAACCGTATCACGGCTACGGTTTGCATTACAGCAACGAAGTCGTTCTCCGCAAAGAAGCAAAGACTGCGGGTAAGAAATAGGAGAGTGGCAAATGATTAAGAAGATCGATAAAAATAAAATTCGCATGAAGCGTCACGCTCGCTTGCGTCATGAAATAAAGGGTACCGCGGCGCGTCCGCGTCTTGCGGTCTACCGTTCGACCAGCCATATCTACGCGCAGATCATCGACGACGTAAAGGGTGTTACGCTTTGCAGCAGCAGTACGCTGATCAAGGGCGCCGATATCAAAGGCAAGACCAAAACGCAGCAGGCCGAATTCGTCGGCGGCGACGTTGCGGCAAAAGCGCAGAAGAACGGCATTACCGAAGTGGTATTCGACCGCGGCGGCTATCTTTATACGGGCAGGGTCAAGGCTCTCGCCGACGCGGCAAGGGCTGCCGGTCTTAAATTTTAGGAGAACATCATGGCACGCGAAGATTTCAGAAAGAAAAGAGATAAAGACGCAGTCGACGACGGCATCAAAACCAAGCTCGTCACTACACGTCGTGTCAGCAAGGTCGTTAAAGGCGGACGTAACAGCAGTTTCGCCGCGCTCGTAGTAGCGGGCGACGGCAAGGGCAGAGTGGGTATCGGAATGGGTAAAGCCACCGAAGTTCCCGAAGCCATTAAAAAAGCCGAACAGGCGGCGCGCCGCGATATGAAGAAGATCGCGCTTAACGGTACGGCTATCCCTCACGAAACGGTCGGTGAGTTTTCGTGCAGCAAGGTGTTGTTGCGCCCCGCTCCCGAAGGTAAGGGAGTTATCGCAGGCGGAAGTGTGCGTGCTGTGTTGGAGCTTTGCGGCGTTAACAACATAACTACAAAGTGCTACGGCTCACGCAACCCTATCAATGTCGTCAAAGCAACGATGAATGCACTCGTTTCTTTGCGTACGCTCGATCAAGTCGCCGCGCTGCGCGGAAAGACTGTGGACGAGATCCTGTAATCGCATATACATCGCCGTATGCGGCGTTAAGCAGCGCGACACTCGGTCTTACGGTAAGTAACTCCCGGTGTCACACTCGCTTGCCTTGCCTACGTCGCGTCTATGCATTTACGGTACAGCATTTTAGCGCAATATCGGTAATTTAATTCGATAAACGGCGCACGTATAACCTAAACAAGGCGATTCGCCTAAATAGGAGTATAAAATGGCAAACAAAAAAGAAAACAAAAAACTCAACGTCACGCTCGTTAAAAGCACGGCGGGACGTTTGGTAAAGCAGCAGCGCACAGTGGAAGCGTTGGGGCTTAAAAAGCTTCATCAGACCGTTACGGTCGAAGATACCCCTGCAATGCGCGGCATGATAAGAACGGTGAGCCATTTGGTCGCCGTAACGGAGGGCTGATTATGAAAATGCACGCACTTATGCCGGCGGACGGCTCGCACACCAAAGCAAAGCGTTTGGGTCGCGGTATCGGTTCCGGGCTCGGTAAAACGTCCGGCAAAGGTCATAAAGGACAGTGGGCGCGTAGCGGCGGCGGTGTCCGTCCGGGCTTCGAAGGCGGTCAGATCACGCTTATGCGCAGACTGCCCAAGCGCGGTTTCAATAATAAATTCCAAAAGGAATTTTCGGTCATCAACATCGACAAGCTCAACATGTTTGACGACGGGACTGTTGTGGACCTTAAACTTTTGGTCGAAGCGGGTATCGTGAAAAAGGTCGAAGCGTACGGGCTGAAAGTGCTCGGCGACGGCGAACTCACCAAAAAACTGACCGTCAAGGCGGCTAAGTTTACGGCGTCCGCAAAAGATAAGATCGAAAAAGCGGGCGGCACTGCAGAGGTCATCTAAATGTTTGAAACGCTAAAAAACGCTTTCAAAAATAAGGACGTGCGTAAGAAGATACTCATTACTCTTGCGCTGCTCTTTATATATAGACTGGGTTGCTGGATACCTATCCCCGGCATAAATCCGGAAGTGTATGCGGCATCCAACTCCGCAGACGGTTTGCTGGGACTGCTCAACGGTATCACGGGAAGCGCGCTCGAAAACGGCGCATTGTTTGCGATTGGTATAACGCCGTATATCAATGCGTCGATTATATTACAGCTGCTGACCGTCGCTATACCACGCTTGCAGGAATACCAAAAGCAGGGCGACGACGGAAAGCGCAAGATAACCCAGATCACCCGATATATCACGATAGCGCTTGCCGTAGCGCAGGCGACGGGCGTAACTATATCGTATGCGCGTTCGGGAGCTATATCCAATACTGTATTCGGTCCTATGGATCAGACTTGGTTGATATCGATATTCGTCGCGACCATAATGGTAATGGGTTCGATGCTGACGATGTGGCTGGGCGAGCGCATAACCGACTACGGTATCGGTAACGGCATAAGTATGCTGATATTCGTCGGTATCATAGCATCCGCGGGTCTCGGTATAATTGCGTCTTTCCAAGCGGCGTTCGGCGGCAACGAAACGGCTATATGGGAGCTTATCGGCTTCGTTATAATGGTAGTAGCGGTGTTCATGCTCATCGTCTTTGTGGACAGTGCGGAGCGCAGAGTGCCCGTTCAGTACGCAAAACAGATAAAGGGCAGAAAGCAGTACGGCGGTCAAAGCACGTTTATCCCTATAAAGGTAAATGCCAGCGGCGTCATGCCGATAATCTTCGCAACGGCGCTTATCACATTCCCTCAGATGATCGCGCAGCTTGTTGCGCCTAACAGCGGATTCTACATTTGGTGGAGCACCTGGATCGGCGCCGGCAGCTGGATATATTCCATACTCGTCGCTTTGCTCATTCTGTTTTTCTCGTACTTCTACGCGCAGATAGAATTCAATCCCGAAGATATTTCGCGCAACATACAGCAGTACGGCGGATTTATCAACGGTATCCGTCCGGGCAAACCGACGACCGAATATCTGGCAAGGATTTCCAAACGTCTTACACTGTTCGGCGCGATATTCCTGGCGTTCATAGCGCTTGTGCCGTCTGTCATATTCGCAGCGGTGCTTAACAACTCGACGCTCGTCAACGCTTTCTCGGCTACCGGTATGCTGATCGTAGTTTCGGTCGCGCTGGAGTTTGACAAACAACTTCAAAGCCAGTTGATGATGAAGCAGTACAAAGGATTCTTAAAGTAATCGGCGGCGTCGTAAATAAAAAGGAGATAATATGAATCTCATAATCATGGGTGCGCCGGGCAGCGGTAAAGGTACGCAAGCGGCGATAATATGCAAGACTCATAACATTCCGCATATCTCTACGGGCGACATTCTCCGCAAGAACATCGCGGACGGGACCGATCTCGGCAAGCAGGCGAAAGCGTTTATGGACGCCGGCAAGCTTGTTCCCGACGAACTCGTAGTAGCATTGCTCAAAGACAGGATAGAGCAGGCGGATTGCAAAAACGGATTTCTTCTCGACGGGTTCCCTCGTACCAAAGCGCAGGCGGACGCGCTCGGCAAGATAGTCGATATAGATGTAGCGCTCAATCTCGAGACAGATCTCGGTAAGCTGGCGGACCGCATGGCAAGCCGCAGAGCTTGCCCCAAATGCGGATACACGACAAGCGTACAGCTCGCGCCCGACGGCAAATGCAGCGA
Organism: uncultured Christensenella sp.; assembly: GCA_910585055.1. Lineage (GTDB taxonomy): Bacteria > Bacillota > Clostridia > Christensenellales > Pumilibacteraceae > Anaerocaecibacter. Next base: position 34,976 of record CAJUBY010000003.1, read on the forward strand.
ATGCGGCGAAACGCTTATAATCCGCGACGACGACAAACGCGAAGTAGTGGAAAACCGGTTAAAGGTCTATGCCGAAAATACCGCTCCGCTCGTCGAATACTACAGAGCGGCAGGACTGCTCAAAACGATCGACGGGATGCAGTCGATAGACGACGTAAACAAGTCGATCGAGGCGGCGCTTAAATGATAGTCAAGACCGACAAAGAGCGCGAAGCCATGCGCGCGGCGAGCCGCGTGGTAAAGGCGGCGCTCGACGCGGCAGAACGGTTTATCGTCCCGGGTGTAACGACGATAGAGATCGACAAGGTCGTGGAAGATGTTATACGCAGCTTCGGCGCGACCCCGTCGAGCAAAGGTTTCGAAGGTTATCCCAACGCGTCATGCGTTTCGGTAAACGACGTGGTCGTCCACGGCATACCGTCGATGCGCACGGTCAGGGACGGCGACATAGTGTCTGTAGACATTACCGTACTTTTAAACGGATATCAAGGCGATGCGGCGCGTACTTTTGCGGTGGGCAATGTGTCCGATAAGGACAAAGCGCTTATACTTGCCGCCGAGGAAGCTTTTTTCGCGGGTATGGAATACGCGACCGCCGGCAACAGGGTGGGCGACATTTCGAGCGCGGTCCAGCTCTATACCGAACTGCACGGTTACGGTGTCGTTCGGGCGCTTACCGGGCACGGCATAGGAAAGAAGATGCACGAGCCGCCCGAGGTGCCGAACTTCGGAAAACGTCATACGGGCGCACCGCTCAAAAACGGGTTGTGCATATGCGTGGAACCGATGATAACCGCCGGCGATTGGCGCGTATATATAGAACGCGACGGTTGGACGGTAAGGACTGCCGACGGCAGTAAAGCGGCGCATTACGAAAACACGGTGATCGTCACCGACGGCGCGCCCGAGATATTGACTTTGTAGGTGTCAAATGGAGATCGGCGATATAGTGGTCAGCCGCGCGGGGCACGATACCGGTAAAACGTTCGTGGTGGTAGCGCAGGTAGGCGGAGATTTCGTTCTTATCGCGGACGGTCAAAGCCGTACGGTGGAAGATCCAAAATTAAAACGCAAAAGGCATTTACGGGTGGTCGGTCAAAGCGACGTAAATAACCCGACGAACGCAACGCTCAAAAAGCGGATAAAACAATTTATTTCGGACAGGAGGTCGTATGCCGAGAAGTGATAATATCGAGACGGAAGGCACCGTGGAAGAATGCTTGCCCGGAACCAAGTTCAAGGTGAAGCTCGACAACGGCGCGACGGTGTTGTGCACCATCGCCGGTAAAATGCGGGTCAACTACATCAAGGTGTTGTTGGGCGACCGCGTAAAAGTGGCGATCTCGCCTTACGATATAACCAAGGGCATAATAACTTTCCGCAGTAAGTCCTGATCAGGGCGGCATATGTATCGGCGTACGGATGGTGCACTGAAGAGTGCGGTTTGTGCGGCAGATCGAAACCGTCGGAATAGTTATCTTGCCGTCCGACATGAGAATACCCCCCCCCATGCAGTCAAAGATCATGTTTAACGCAGTATGCGGTAAAACCGATCACAACATAAATCCCTTTACAGGAGAAACATCATGAAAGTAAGATCTTCGGTCAAACCTATGTGCGACAAATGCAAAGTTATCCGCCGTCACGGCAAAGTGATGGTCATTTGCAGCAAGAATCCCAGTCACAAACAGCGGCAGGGATAATTTAACCGACGTAAAATGTTGTCACCGCAATCGTCTTGCGGATCTTTTCGGCGATAACTGCGTTAATTCTTCTCGACGTAGCGCTGCTACGACTTCGGCGAATTGCCTTGTTATCGCTCGAAAATCTCTCGCAATCCGGTACGGCTCAACAGTTTTCCGTCGGTTTGGGCGTATATATTTTGCGATTCCTATTCGACGGATATGCATTCTATTTGTAAAAATAATCGGGCTTGCCGTGGGCGCGACATTCCACACGCAGACGGTAAAGGCGTTATTCATATTAACTCAATATAACATTCAAGGAGTAAAAAAGTGGCAAGAATAGCAGGTATCGATTTGCCCAAAGAGAAACGTATCGAGATAGGTCTTACCTATATTTTCGGTATCGGACGTCCTACGGCAAATAAAATTCTTAAAGCGACGGGTATCGATCCCGACGTCCGCGTAAAAGATCTCACCGGCGATCAGGAAAACGCGCTCCGTACTTATATCGACAAAAATATCAAGACGGAAGGCGATCTTCACCGCGAAGTTGAGCTTAACATCAAACGTCTTAAGGATATAGGTTGTTACCGCGGTGTGCGTCACCGTAAAAATCTGCCTGTCCGCGGACAAAACACCAAGCAAAACGCACGCACGCGCAAAGGTCCGAAGCGTACTGTTTCACGCAGCAAGAAGAAGGAGCGTTAATCTACTATGGCAGTAAAAAAGACTTCTACCAAAAAGAAGATAACCAAAAATATCGATAAAGGCTGCGTCCATATCCACGCGTCGTTCAACAACACGATCGTGACTTTTACGGACGAGCAGGGCAATGCCATAGCCGCATGTTCGGCAGGCGCGCTCAAATTCCGCGGATCGCGTAAATCCACGCCGTATGCCGCGCAGATGGCGGCAGAGGAAGCCGCGCGTAAGGCTATGGAACACGGTTTACGTTCGGTCAAGGTGTTTGTAAAAGGCCCGGGTGCCGGCAGAGAATCGGCGATCCGTGCGATGGAAGTGGTAGGCTTGCAGGTTACGGAGATAAACGATGTGTCGCCCATTCCGCATAACGGGTGCAGACCGCCCAAGCGCAGAAGGGTATAAGGAGAGTATAGATCATGGCAAGAAATATTTGTGCAGATTGCAGACAGTGCCGAAGAGAAGGTCAAAAACTGTTTTTAAAGGGCGAGCGTTGCGTATCTAAAAAGTGCGCTATGGAACGCCGTCCCGTACCTCCCGGCGCACATGCGGCGGCGCGTCGTAAGAACAGCGAATATAACATGCAACTACGTGAAAAGCAAAAAGTCAAACGCGCGTACGGCGTGTTGGAAAAACAATTTCGTGCTTATTACGAGACTGCGGAAGCGCAAAAAGGCGTAACCGGCGAAAACATGCTCGCTATGCTCGAAAAGCGTTTGGATAACGTCGTTTACCGTATGGGCATAGGCGCGTCGCGTAAAATGTCGCGTCAGATAGTAAATCACGGGCACATCCTCGTAAACGGCAAACGCGTAGACATTCCTTCGTATCAAGTAAAGCTCGGTGACGAGATTTCCATAAGAGAAACCAGCCGCGATAATGCAATGTTCAAAGAACTGCGCGGCGCGAAGATCGTCATGCCCAAATGGGTCGTGTTCGATACCGAAAATTTCGTCGGCAAGATCGTGGATAATCCCAAGCGCGACGATATCGATCTCAATATCAACGAGCAGCTCATTGTCGAGTTGTATTCCAAATAATAAGGAGCAAACAGCCCATGATGGAAATCGAAATGCCGAGGATCACGATGGAAGAAACCGACGGGTACCGTGCCGGAAAATTCGTCGTGGAGCCGCTTGACCGCGGTTACGGACATACGCTCGGTAACGCGCTTCGGCGAGTATTACTGTCAAATCTTCCCGGTGCGGCAGTCATAGGGATCATGATCGACGGCGTCGATCACGAGTTCTCGACCGTAAAGGGCGTTAAGGAAGACGTCACCGAGATAATCCTCAACCTAAAATCGCTCAACCTTAAAGCGAATTATACCGATAAATCGCTCGTAAAAGAACTGCATATACAAAAGAATTCGGCAGGTATCGTGACCGCTGCGGATATAGACGTAGATCCCGAGATCGACGTGCTCAATCCCGATCTTTATATCTGCACGCTCGACGACGGCGCCAAACTCGATATGACGCTGTACGTAGGCAAGGGCAGAGGATATATCGTAGCCGACGAGCTTAAAGATCCTTCCCGTCCCATAGGATATATTCCCATCGACGCAATATTTACGCCGGTAAAGTTCGCATCGTATTCGGTGGAGCCTACGCGTGTAGGGCAGTCGATGGATTTCGATAAGCTTACGCTCAATGTTAAGACCGACGGCTCGCTGTCCGCAAAGGATGTTTTGAGCTTAGCGGCAAAAGCGCTCGAAGACCACGTAAAACTGTTTGTCGCGCTTTCCGATACGATTTCCGGTATGGACATACTCGTGTCGCGCTCGGAAGACCGTCAGGCAAAAGTGCTGGAAATGAATATCGAAGAAATGGATCTGTCCGTCCGCAGTTATAACTGCTTGAAACGTGCGGGCATCCACACCGTTGCGGATCTCACGCGCAAGACCGAGGAGGACATGCTTAAAGTCAGGAATCTCGGCAGAAAATCGCTTGACGAGGTCATCGCCAAGCTGCGCGGATTCGGACTCGATCTTAAAGCAGCGGAAGATTAATAAGGAGAACAACTATGGAACAGAGAAAACTTTCCCGTCCGACCGATCAGCGCGATGCGCTTTTGCGTAATCAGGTGACCGCGCTTTTGTGGAACGAAAAGATAACTACGACATATGCACGTGCCAAGGAAGTTTCGCGTATCGCCGACGGCATTATCCAGCTCGCTATCGACACCGTGCTCGACGTAAAGAAAGACGTTAAAAAGACTGTCGATAAAAAGGGCAAGCCCATCGAAGTAGAAGTCATTCTCGACGGCGAAAAACGCCTTGCCGCGCGACGTAAGATAATGGCTATGGTCTACGATCCGCCCGAAACAAGAAAACCCGGCGAAACGGCTCCTGCGTTCAGAGAACGTACCAAGGATATCCGTCATCCGCTTATCGAACGTATATTCAACGTGTATGCTATCCGTTATGCGCAGCGTAACCGCGATAACAACAGCAGCGGCGGTTATACGCGCGTGCTCAAGCTCGGCGCACGCAGAGGCGACGGCGCGGAAGAAGCGTTGATCGAGTTGGTGTAATGCAAGATATAAACGATCCGTAAAAACGGGTCGTTTTTTGTTAAGAAAAATAAATATCCCCGTATGTTATGAACCCCAAAAGTTGGACAGAAAAAATAGTTAAATTGCTTGTGATTGAGTTCGGTATTGTACCGGACTCATTCCGTTTAAAATGAGAGATATTCTCTCGTTATTCCGGTAGTATATGTACTTTTTCAGACAGCGGACGAGAATTCATTACAGTTATCCAAACAGTTGCCTTTCCTTGACAACTCTGAAGAATGTTATGTTCTTGCAGTTGTCTTTGAAACTCTTTCATTTGGTATTGCCAGCCTCGGTCGGAGTGTAGTATAGGTCTTGCGTTTTTCGGCAGTTTGTCGAACAGTCTTTTCAACATTTCTCGCGTTTGCTCGAAGTTCGGACTTGTCGATATATAATTCCTTATTACTTTGTTGTTATGTAAGTCTATAATTGGAGATAGATATACCTTGTCATCACATACAGAGAACTCGGTACTTGTTTCAAAGTCACGGTTTATTATGTTCGGTGCTATCTTTCCTACTTCGCCTTTATATGATTTGTACTTGCTTTTACGGCGTTTCCCATGCAAACCCATGCTTCGCATCAGCTTATGAAAGTCTTATGATTAAGCTTAGCAACATTCGGCGGTAGCCGTACCGTTGTTTATTCTCGGCAAAGATTTGCTCTATCTCTTGCTTTACGGTTTTGTACTTGTCATTGTTCCGATGTTTGAGACAGTAGTAATACGTACTCCGAGCCAAACCGGATAATTTCAATAACCTTTCAGCGGAAATCTTTGCCTTAGTTCGGATACTATTTCGGCTTTTTGCCGCTCATTTGCTCTTCCGCTCGAACTAAGGCGTCGAGTTTTTTTAAGTATTCCAGCTCCGCTTCGGCATACTGCAACTGTTCTTGAAGTCTTTGATTCTCGGCTATAAGATTTTCTTCTACCGATTTATCTAACGGCTTTTTCGGGCGTCCGCATTTCGGACTTCGTCCACGTCGCTCTACCATAAAACCCTCCGCTCCTTCTGTTAGATATATGCGCTACCAATCTTTCACTTGCGAACGTTGGTTAGAACATTCGGCGCATGTTTAACACTCCAATAAAGCGCTTCGCTGTAGTCAATGTACAGCCTTCCATTGACATAACACTGTATGTCTGTTTCGGATCGGACCACTTTGAGTTCGTATTCGCCGGACGGATCGAAGTTTGCGATAAGCGCTTCGCCGCATACCGACCATTCACCTTGTGTGACTTTGCCGAGATATGCGGATCCGTTGCGCGACGTAAAAAAGAAGTAATAGGAAACAAGGCGCGGGGATCTCCGCGTGTTTGCTTGCCGTACCGGCTATACAGGCAAAACGTTTTACGGTTACGTTACGCATCTGCGTTTCGAACGCGCCCGGCTGTTGCTGGACTCGACGCCGAAGATATTACAGGATATAGCAAACGAAATAGGGTATGCGGACGTACAGCCGCTCAACAAACTGTTTAAGCGAAATTTCGGCATAACACCTGCCGAATACAGGCGCGAAAAAAACAATTACAGATAATGCTGTTCCGTGATCGTCCGTGCGCAAAATACGTCGGATAGGAGATTGCGATAAATTAATAAACGAATACGGCGGCACAGTGTGTCGACGTCTTTCGATAATATGCGTTTAGTCGCGCACGCCGTCAAAAGGATAATATACCGATTTCGGTTGACATAGGCGAAGATTTGTCATATAATTTATACACTACAAATTTCAGGAGATATTATGCAAAACAATACCGAACGTGTGTCTTTGTTCAAAAGAATGCTTTTGGCATTGACGTTAATGGTTTTGGCGTTTACCTGCGTTGCCGTATTTTCGGACGCCGGTGCGCGTGCGGAGACCGAGAATAATATCGGTCGTACATATTACCGCGACGAGCTTAAGAACAGCGAGCTTGCGCAGCGGTTTTACGGCGTTTTCGCAGAGATGGCGGAAGAGGGGATGCTTAAAGACGGCAAATCGGTTTACGACTTGACCGATACGCTTTCGCAGGACGAACTTTCGCAGTATTTGAGCGGCGGTGCTGCGGTAAAAAAGATCCCGGTCGCATTCGGCGCGGCGCGTGATGCCTTTTATATGGATCATCCCGATCTGTTTTATGCGGATGTATACAAACTGTATCTTACGGCTGGGATGAAAGGCGGAAAATATGTGGCGTACATAGATTCGGGCAACGCCGACAATTATTTTGTCGACAATACCGTAAAAACACAGGCGGAAGCGGAACAGTATATACAGAATTACGAGACTGCGTTAAACGCTTTGGTCGATGCGGCAAAAGCAAATTCTTCCGACCCCGTAAAACAGATCGCATTCGTAAACGAAAAGCTGTCGAGCGAAGTGGAATACGATTACGGCGCGTACAAGGATGCGATGAACAACGTAACGTACGACGGATCGGTAAATACGGCGTACGGCGCCATAGTCGTTAAAAAGGCGATGTGCGGCGGTTATTCTCGTGGGTTCAAAGCCGTTATGGACAGATTGGATATACCGTGCGTGCTCGTGCAGGGTTCGGGTTATACCGGCAAAAGCGTCGTCGATCAAGTCAGCGGCGAAAAACTTCAAGCCGGTTACGAAGCGCATATGTGGAACGCCGTCAAGCTGGACGGACACTGGTACGCAGTAGACGTTACGTGGAATTCGTCGGCAGCCAATCGCAGCAAGTACTTGCTTGTCGGCAGCGACATACTGGATATCAACCATTTCGAAGACGGCGTGATCTCGTCGTCCGGGTTCGAGCTTTCGTATCCTACGCTTCGCCCGTTCAATTACGGCGTCAATGCCGATAAGAGCGGTTTCGTGTTTAAAGACACCGGCAAGATAGGAAGCGAAGAGTTCGGTTATATACCGACCGGCGAAGAAAAACAAAGCACGCTTACGCTCGGCATTTCGTACGAAGGTAAAAACTTTATGATGCTTGCCGAAGACGGATTGCATCTTGCTTTCAGATACGGTACGGATACCGAATGGACGCCGTGGTACAGCCGTAAAGCAACGGTAGACGCAATGGGGCTTGACGAAGAGCAGATAAGAACGTTTTACCTTAACGAATATACGCTGGAACACGTCGGCAACAGTGTACAGAAGATCCAGTATGCCGTTTTCGATTGCGCTCCCAACAATATAACGTCTTACGATCTTTCTGCGATGTCGGACGATCATATATTGGCGGTCAGTACGGTTTATTCCAACAATGCGTATAAAGAATATATCCCGGCGCCTTATGTCAAACATATGACCCCTGACGAGAAAGGTCATATCAGGAGCTTCAATCAGCTGCGCGTCACGCTCGAATACAGCGAGCAGCTTGTTTGTGCGGAAGGAAAGACCGAAGCCGATATAGGCATTTCCGTTACCGGTACGCACAGCGATCTCGCCGAACACGTAAAAATCGACGACATTGTTTGGAACGCGGAAAAGAATACCGTTTCGTTCCTGTTAACGCCCAGCAAATATTACGCGCACAATTGCGAAACGTATAATTTAATGCCCACCAATCTCGTCGGCAAAGAGAGTTTTAAAACTCCCGAACCGGGATGCCTTTCGTTTAAGATGAAACAGGTGATATGCCCCAAAGTATTCAACGACGGAAGACTGTATATGCAGGTGTTCGGACAACCGCAGTTCGTCGGAGCGGAAGACTTGTCCGTAAACGATTTCAAGGATAAAAACGGTCAGCCCGTAGTAGGCAATCAGCGCAGCCAGATGATGCTTGTCGTAAACAGCCCGTCCAAAGCTGAGACCGACGAAATGATGGAGGCGACCGATCTCGAACAATCCGAAGTAGCGGCGAGCGCGACTTACCAGATAGACCTTCAGGTCTGCGGCGTTGTTCAGCAGGTCCCGTCCGGCAGTTATATGCAGGTCGGATTCGGATTCCCCGAGGGATTCAAAGCGGACAGCGATGTTACGTATACCGTTTACCACTATACGCGCGACAAGGACGGCAAAATAACCGGTTGCACCGCGATACCCTGTATCGTCAGCGAATACGGCATTATTGCTACCGTAAACAGTTTTTCGCCGTTTATGATCTGTGCGGTCAAAAATAACGGTACGACAAATGCGCGGCGCAACGTGTATGCCAGCGTCGACGGTGTAGGCGGCGCCATAGACAGAACTACCATAATATCCGTTGACAGCGGCGAAAGCGTTACTTACACGATCATGGAAGATGACGGTTACGAACTGAACGACGTTTTGCTCAACGGAAGATCGGTAAAGAATTTTGTCAGCGGCAATAAACTGACCGTGCCGTATTCGGAATTGGGTAAGGACGGGGCTTTCGGTAACAGCGATGTTATAGATATATCGTTTATATCCGAGCGCGCCGCGGCGTACTACAGAGATAACCAAATAGAAGTCGTGCGTCCGAAGTTGGTTTTGACTTCCGACGATATGCTTACGGCGGTCGCGCACGAAACGACTTCGGGCAGCGGCAACTCGCAGTCCTCGTCCAATACGTGGATCGTAGTAACTGTAATAGTTATCGCCGTAGTGCTTTTGGCAGGTGCGGCGGCAGCGGCTTTGCTGGTCGTTCGCAAAAAGAAGGCGCCTGCCGCCGACGCTAAATCGTCCGGCGGTAAAAATCGCAAATAATTCCCGAAAAACTCCGTTGCAAGACGGAGTTTTTTGATGCCGAGACGTACGGCGGCGGTATCGTTGCCGCCCAACGTACGTACAGGCGGTCAAAGGATTGACATTATATTAATATCGGTGTAAACTACGGTAATGGCGGATATATTGCAAAACGAAAAATACTCAGTGGAACGTGCGGTGATAGACGACGTCGTAAAACACGAAAACGCACGGATCTTATTTTGCGACGGAAAGGGCGCCGCGGTACGACTGGGCGATCTTACAAAATGCGTGTTCGCCGATATATCGGATTTTGCCGTGTATGCGGATAAATACGGACTTTACGGCGATGTATGCCTTTTGGGCGCACCGAAAAACGCGCCGTGTGTTTTGGGGTTCGACGGCGGTACTCCGTGCGTTACCTTTGCGTATCTCGAAAGTATGCCGCCTCCGGTGGAAATGCCGTACGGTACAGATATAAAGCGTCTTGCGCCGTCGCTTGCGGGAACCGTAGCGGAAGCATACAGCAATCCGTGCGGCGGATATACAGCGGATAGCATTGCCGTGCTTATGCGCGATAAAGGAGTGTTCGGCGCTATAACGGACGGCAGACTGTCGGGGTTCATCGGTCGTCACGGTGACGGCAATATGGGGATGTTGGAGGTATTTCCGGAATTCCGCAGGCGCGGCATAGCAACGGCGTTAGAGCGATTTATGATAAATTATGTAATGACTTTCGGCAGGACGCCCGTGTGCGACGTTTATGCGGATAATGCCGCGAGTTTCGATTTGCAGTGCAAGCTGGGACTGACGCCTGCGACGGGTTATACGTTTTGGTGCGAAATACAAAAAAAGGACGGTCGATCATGAATGTTCGTCAGACGGTAAAAGAAGTATTCGATCCTACGTTCGAGGCGGTCGGCGACAGCGATCTGTCGTACGATCAAAAGCGCGAGCTGCTATACAATCTTTATTGCTTTGCCTGTGCGGTCGATCCCGATTATGTCGGGTCGCCCTGCAATCCTTTGTTCGAATACGGCTGCTGTTTTTTGATAGAGCCGGAACGGCATCCGGATTACCGTAAGGACGATCCGCAGTTTGTACATACGGCGGCGTCCAACGACGTTCTGCCCGGCGGCGGACGGTGGTATTCCCGGCGCGGCAAAGACTTTATAAAGTACGATCACGGTTCGCCTCTGTACGAAAAGCTTGTTACAGGCGGCGTTATACCGCAACAGGACCGTTCGCCTATAAAACAGCTTTCGCTTTATGCGGCGGTGTACTGTGCAGTAAGTCTGTTTAAGGAACTGCGTCCGCTGTGGTTTACTTATTATTTTTATCTGGATGCGACAAACGAGCCGGTAGACGAGGAGTACGACGATAAACTGTTCGAAATATTACACGATAAAAAAGTATACGAACAGGCTTGCGAAGTACGCGGATCCATGCTGATAGGCGACGAGGCCGAGCTTGCGAGCGCCGAAAAACTGTTGAAATGGTATAAACCGTTTATCGAACTGCGTCGACAGAAAATATTCGATGTTTTCGAAAAGCATATGGCGACAGGGGATGCGGATTTTGTAAGCGAATATTCAAACGCCATGCTCGGTTATTATCCCGAATCCGTACAGCTTATGAACTGGAACGCCGCGTCACGTACGGAGCGTGTAGTTAAAACCAGAAACGGGGAAGAACTGAAGGAACTGATATTCGATCTGCGCGACTACGACGCCGTTTCCCATTCGGCAGTAGTAAAAAAGTATCTTACGCTTGCCGAGTTGATGTTGAAAAACATTGAAGGTAGGCAGTAAGTATTGCGTATCCCGATGCGTCGCGTACGGAACAGATATAACTATCGTGACGGATTATATAATCGGTCGGCGGCAAGTTTCATATAGTAATAAACCGAAAAAGTATAATATCTTCGCATAAAAACACCGACGCTCAACTGCTGTTCGGCGCCGGTGTAAATTTTCCCGATCGATCGCGGTAAGCTATTGCGTATCGATAACTATGGTTCGTTTATTTTTTGATGAACGTAAGGCATTCCGCAGAACCGTCGTCCGCGGTGGATACCGTTATACCGTTGGCTATGCACTTGGCGGAACGGTTGAAAAGGCAGGGCGCATTGCAGCTTACGGCGGTGTCGACGGAGTTGTCCGGTTTGGAAAATTCCGCGGATGCCTCGGTGTTTATATCGCCCGTCGATTCGGTAGGTTCGTATGTCGTGCAGCAGGTGTTGCCTGCGACGGCAATGTCTTTTGCGCAGCAGCAGTATCCGTGATTGAACTTGCAATCTTTTTGTCCGCATTTAAGATCGTACATGGTATGAATCTCCTTGAAAGTAATACTTGGGTTATTATTACCGCTCGTACCGTACATTATTCCGCAATGCCTTGATTTAGAATATTATTTGTGTTAAAGTATAAACATGCCGACAGAAACGAATGCATTGAAAACAGGCGCCGCTGCGTATAAGCGGCGGTACAAAAACATTTCCGGTTACGAAATGATTTTGTATATGACGTTGCCGTTTTTACTTGTAATGTGCGGCGCTATGCCGTCGGCGGCTTTATTCGTATTGCCTGCCGTATTGCCGATGATGTATTTACTTTACCGTCGATTCGGACCGTATATGCCTTCCGCATGTATATGCTGTTACACTTCGATTTCGCTCGCGCTTAATTATGATATACTTACCGTAATATATGCGGTAGCGCTGCTGTCGGCGTTTTTCGGAACGGTGCTGTCGGCTCAGACTTCGCCGTATTTGGCAGCGGCGGCGGTTGCGGTAAGTTTTACGGTTTGCGGCGCTCTGGCAGGAGTCGGCATAGTGCGCTTGGCGGAAGGAAGACCTGTCGAAAGCATCGTTTACGGTTATATAGTCGAAGAACGCGACGATCCGATCATAGGGTATTTATCTCGCAAATACTATGCCGAAGTAAAGCTGCCGGAGCATATGGAAAAACTTCCTCAGTCCGATCCCGGATACGGGCTTGCCGCGGCGGAAACTTTTGCGAAAGATACAGCCGAAGATTCGCATTATATCTGGTACGAATGTATACATTGGGGCGCGGTCATAGCCGCAGTCGGATTTTTTGCCGCGGTAGCCGTCAACAGGCGTACTTCCGACGTTAACGATTCGGACGGCGGTGCGGATCATAGCGGAAAGACAAGAGCCAAAGGCGGAGTGTCGAAACCTGCGATCTCTATTGCGGATATGCGTCTTCCGCGGTCGTTCCTGTGGTGCATGGCACTGCCTGCCACTGTTGCCGGCATGGTGCTGGAACTTGTAGGCGGATATCCTGCGTTGTCGGCGACTTTTATGCATATGTTTGTCACGTTGCCGTGCGCTTTCGCGTGCTTTACGCTTTTTGTGTTTTTCGCATCGTTGTTCCGCGGCAAAGCGCGGATAGCGGCTTATGCCGTTTTGACCGTTATCGGTATTGCGACTGCGGTATTTCCGTTCGCCGTTTTTGTTCTGTCTATGATAGGCGTCAGCGACTGTATGCTTAATATAAGATTTTGGACAAAGTTCATAGCGGAAGACTGACGGATGTTTAAGACGTTCCGTCTGCTCTGAATAAATGTATTTTTCGAGTTATAGTAAACACGTCGCAGGGCGGCGAACTATCCGACGGAATAAAAAACACACCGCTTGACGATAGCAGCGATGTGTTTTTTTACCGTAGTTTCGGCAATTTGATTTTAGTCGGTATACTGTGTGTCACGGATATTTAAATTATGTATTTTTCCAGTCTGCCCGTTTGTTTTAAAAAGGAAAGCATGCTGTCGGCGGCAAACACATCGGGTGCCAGCGCCAGGCAAATACCTATGTCCGTTTTATCGATCAGCGACCGTAATCCGTAACCGTCGTCGGGATACAGCCGTTTAAATACCTGCCACGCGTTTTTTCGACGTTTCGCCAATCCGGTGAGCAGCCGCATTTGTTCCGATCTGAATTCGTCTCGGCGGTATTCGCACAGTCTCATTTTCAGCGGCGGATAAATAGGCGATGCGTACACGCAGGCGCGGCGCAGGTCGGCGTTGAAATATTCGCAGACGCTGTCGATACGCTTGTTGTTGTCGGGCGGAAAATCGAATTTGTTATATGTGAGACTTTTTATATAAAAATCTATTATATACGCGCCGAGCAAAGTTTCTATTTCGCCGCGCATCCCGAACGGTCGGTCTTCCGCGGCGCACAGCATCCTTAACGCTTCCGCGGTTTGTGCCGCGCCGGACGCGTGCAATAATTCGGGACGCTGTTCGACTATGCGTGCCGCCGTTTTCCCGGCTTCGGTAAGTGCGCGTTTTGCTCCTTCTCTGTTTTTTTCCAGCGGCTTAAGTTCGGCGGTAAGATCCGATACAAGTTTTGCGATACGGTCTGTAAGGTCGCCGTCGGTGCGTTCGCCGCGCATGTATGCGCCGAATGTAAGGTCGAATGCCGCGAGATCGAGCGAAAGTATCTCGCCGAAAAGCGAAGCGATATTCTCGTCCGCATCGCCGCTGTCGAACACCGCGGCGTAAGGTTTTTGTCCGCGGCGCATTATACCGAATATTTTATCCTGCGTTCTGTAAAGCGGCGCAGCCGCTGCGGCATATGCGTGTGTGGGGCATAGGATGAGTTTTTTGCATTTTGTTTTGCGCGCCGTATCGAATTCGCGTTCTCCGCCGCGCGCTACCGTAACGTCGGAGTCGCCTTCGACCGTACGGTAGCCGGCACGCAAAAAAATATCGGCGCGATCGAAGCCGACTGCGCGTACGGTGCTACCGCACGGCGCAGCGGCGGAAAGCGCCTGCATCACATCGCCGAAAAACAAGGTCTTTTCGGCAGTTTCGGATTCTTCCGCGTCAGTGTTGCATGTGCGGACCGATTCTTCTGCAGAGTACCGCTCGTCGTACGAGCCGAGCATAGGGTCTGTTGCTGTTATCATAAACACAGTATAACAACTATACTGCGTCGAAAACGTACGACTTGTAGCGGTAAACAGCACGTTTTGTCATATAAAAAATAAACGTTCTAATCAAATTCTAATGTTAGATTAATGATTTTATCACCTGAAAAGTGTACAATGATAAAAAGGCTATTGTAAACAGCCTATTATTCGGTTTGCGATCTGTAAGGCAAGGGAATACACCGTACCCAGTCTTACGGCGGAAAGCGGTGTTTTCTGCGGATCGGTGACCGTAGCCGTTACCGACACATCTCCGACCTTGGGCAGTTTCTTGCCGTCGGCGCTGCCGGGCGCTATGGAACCGAACGCCACGCGGATCTTGCCTATATCGGAAAACCTGCCGACCGAAGAATCTATCGCCAACACCTTTTTATCGCCGTGTGCGGACTTGATATGCCTTACGGCATCCTTGAGATTGAGCGCGGTAACCGGTCTGTCGAGTGTTCCGTAAACAAAAGCGTTTACACCGTGCTCTACGAGCAGCTGTCCCACTATGGGGCCGAGGCAGTCGCCTGTAACGCGGTCGGACCCGATACACAGTATTACCGGTAGTTTGCCCAAACTGAGCATAGCGCATTCAAACTCGAAATCGGCGGCGTCGGGTTCTCGGCGTGCGTCGGCATCGGCGGAAAGCGTTTCGGGCATAAGAAAATCGTCGAAAGTCATGTAACGATTTTTGACAAAACTTTTTCGGCTTATACTTGCGGCATTGACGAAAAATCATGTTTACAAAACGAAAAACAAGGCAATAAGATAACGGAGGTCGCAAATGTCTTGGATCGATATAACAATATTGGCGCTGGTCGTTTTGCTCGGACTGGTCGGTGTATGGAAGGGCGCTAAAAAAAGCGCGTTGGCGCTCGGCGCTTTTGCCGTCGCGTTTCTTTTGGCTTTCTTCCTTTCCAACGTGGTTGCGGAAGCTCTGCTAGGTATCGACGGAGTAAAGAGTTTTGTGCTCGGCAACGGGTTCGGGGACGGCGCGCAGTGGTCGCTTGCGTACTGGCTGTATAAAGCGCCGGCTAACACGGCGGTCACGCCCGATTCGTTTATATTCAAAAACTTTTTCGCGCCAATGACGGAGATTGTCGTAAAAGCGGACGCCGCTTTACCCGTCGATCAGGGACTTGCGGTATACGGAGCGTTTTTGATATTTTCGGCGATATGCGGCGTGGGGATATTTATTGTTTCGCGCTTCTTGCTCGTTATAGTAACCGTTATAATCAAATCGTATATAGGTAAAAAACAGACGGTACTTTCGCGGCTTATCGGTTTCGTGATAGGCGCGGCGCGCGGCGCGCTTTGGGCGTTTGCATTTACTCTTGTATTCAGTTGCTTCGGCGGGTACATGTCGTTCCAAGCAATTAACAACGTGCAGAAGGAATACGAAAACAACGCGGTAGTATGTCAATACTTCAATCAGGGCGCTTACGGTATGCGTAATAAACTGTTTCTGCCCGATTCGGACACTTACGGCAGGCTTGTCGACATGCTGGTAAAAAAACAGACGCCGCCCGAAGACAACAAGCACGATAAATTGAACGGTGACAGACTTAATTTATTTATCGGTTTGAGCAATCTCAATTATCAGAATTCACCGTGGAGCATCGACGAAAACAGAAAACGCAAATTCGACGAAGCAGATGCGCTCGCGCGGTCCGCGGACGAGTTTGCGAGCGTGGAGTTCGATACAGTCATGCGTTCGATACTCGATTACAATATGCTCGCAGCCCAAACAGTGGACGATACCGAAAAACTGCAAGATCTTACGGAAGAAGATTTTGCGAATTTGGTAACATTCGTAAAGCAGGACGGTTCGTCGGTAACGCTGGATACGCTTATGAACGAGCTGTGGGTAAAACTGCGTAATTATGTCGAGCATTACGTTCATCCCGACCAAAGCGAAACCGTTTCGGCACAGAACAGTACACTTAAAAAAGATTACGACGATATCTGCGGTCTTATCGGTAATATAAGAGATAAATATAAGCCGATATCCGATAAGATAGGGGCTTTCCCCGATCTGCAACTGCCCGAACAGAAAAAGATAGTAGACGAAAATGCGGGCGGCGAAGTAACTCAGCCGGAAACCGATGCGGGCGGTGAAACCCCCGGGCCGGATGCCGAAGGCGATAATACCGATCAAAACAATTAATATTAAATATATTAAACGCGCTTCCGTGTACCGTCACGACAGCGCGTTTTTTAAGGTTTTGTTTTGTCTGCCGCGACGGCTTATGCGCGGACGATGTTATCCGTAGCCGGGCATTAAAGGGATCTGTGTGATCTGCATTTTGGCGATAACCGCTTTTGCCGTTTTTTGCTTATAAATATTTCGGACGACAATAATAGCGCGGCGTATCATAAATACGGCAAAAGTCGGCATAGACTGTACGGTATAATCATACAAACAGTATTACGGAAAGGTGGATATATGCTGTACGAAAAAAAAATGTTGATACTGTCCGGCGACGGCAAAGGTGTCGTATTGATAGAAAAAAGCGCGACCGGAACAAGATTTTCGTTGCGTACGTTTGACATGCCGATATGCGGCGAGCTAAAGGCAGGCGTAATTACGCGCAAAATAGCAGTAGTACGCGATCTGCCGCGGACCGAAAATCCGGCTTGCGTGTTTTCGCTCGATATCGACGATATATCCGATCTTCATTTTGCCGTATTCGATAAAAAGCTTCGGCTTTACGGTACTAACGGCAAAAAAATGTGGGAAGCCAATGTGATGGATCTGCTCAACAAAAACGACAGGCGCGCGCCTGTTGCCGAACGGGTCCCTATCTCGGCGCTGCCTCCTATCTCAAAGCAGCCCAAGGTTTTGCCGCTGCCCGACGGCACGGGCATACCGCAATCCCGTCTGGAGCTTTACGGTGACGAAGCGCTTGCCGAATCCGATTTTTATACGCCGCTCGATCTGTCGTCGAGAATGCCTGTCGTCGATGATTTTTTGGATTCGCCGCGTATACTCGACGGACTGGCGCCGCGTATAGAACCGCCGCATCGTGCGGAAACATATACTGCGGAGACCGCGGCGGCGGACAATGCGAGCGCCGCTGTCGCAGCAGACGGTTTTTACGGTAACGGTTCCGTCTCGGGGGTGGACAGAGAGCTTTCGGGTGATAAAGATACTGCCGAAAGCGGATATGCGGTAGTTGAAAATAATATAAATAGCGGCGATTCGACGGATACGGATATTCAGGAAAATAATTACGATACGGGTATAGGATCGGGATCCGAACAAAAAAATCCCGTCGACCGTACGAAAAGCGAAGATACGGATAACGCCGACGGTATGACCGTATCTACGCAAAATATCGCCGAAACCGATCGCACCGCGCGCACCGCGGAGGCAAATACTGTTCGACACGACGTTCCGCCGGCAGTGTCCGTACGGTCGGAAGAAGCGGCTGCCGTATCCGATCGGGTCACGTCGAACTCGTTTTCCGACAGCCCGTGGGAACTGGAAGCGCGTTGGCTTAAAAGCCGTTCGCACCGCGCGCCGTCTGTTCGCGTAGACCGAGTAAGACCGGTGCCCGATACGGAAAGAGTGCGGCGGTTGCGCGAATCGGCGTTTATAGAACGTGCGCGAGCGGATGTTGACGCATTGTTCGCAAACGCGCCCAAAGACGAACGTCTCGCTTCGATCCTGCCGGATATGGAGTGGGTCAAAGTGAACACCGACGGAAATACGATCTCGGTCGGGCGCAGCGGCAACGAATTTTTGTGTTACGCCGTTTCGGGAGTGTACCGCAAAGTTTCGCCGTTGGGCGACGAAGCGCAGTGGGCGCCTTCCGACAGGAATATCCCGACAGGCAAAGGCTTTTGGTTAATATTCCAAAATCTTGCGACCGGCGAAATAATAAAGGGCGGCTGATATAGACATTTGCTCGTTTATCGGTGAGTTTGTAAAGATAAAATAGGTAGTGCGTTTTTTAAAGCCCGTAGACTGCGCATAAAAAATTCGGGTCGGCGCATACTAACGGCACTATGGAAAATTCAGTTAGTGTTAGGAACGAAAGAAGACTGTCGAGCATGGCGCTGTTCTGGGTGTGCGTGCTCGCGACCGTGGGGATCGGACTGACGATATCCTATTGCTCGGGCATATTCGGAAAGGTATCCGGCTACGCGTCTCAGCTGCCGTTTATCATCCCGAAATGGCTTGTAATAGCGACTCCGCCCGTCTTGTTCTTCCATCTCGGACTTGCCCTGTACCTGGTACTCAACCAAAACGTTTATACGGATAACGGCAGAATGGTACGTGGCTGGACCTGGGCGTTTTGGATCACGCTTTTCGTAGCGACGTCCATCACTCCGTACTTTATTTATTACGGTATGCCCGTTGCGGCTTATATAATGTCGTCCATAACGACAGCGCTCGCTATCGGTACTACCATACTTGCTTACCGCAGCTCGATAAGCGCAGGCGTCGTTATGACGATATTCCTTATCGTGGTAACGCTTATAATGGTATACCTCGGATACTGGGCGTTTTGATCAAGTAAAGTACCGAACAATAACACCCCGCGGCTTTTTGAAAGCAGCCGGGTGTTTTGTCGTTTTGATATTTCGGAAAAATGAGGTATTGCGTTGACGATATAACTTTGTATATGTATTTTGTTGACTAATCGCCGCGGAATGGATTATAATTACGATGACAAAAGTAAAAAGGTGATGTAATGAAACACGTCGATCTGAAGGATATACGTCAAGGCAAAAAGTATGCGGACAAGACCGTTACGGTCTGCGGTTGGGTGCGTACGTCGCGTGACAGCAAAAACGTAGCGTTTGCGGAGCTTAACGACGGCAGCGAGCTTGCGCATACGCAGATCGTATTCGAAAAATCTCTGTTCGACGACGGCGTTCTCGCGCCCATGCTGGCGCTGGGGGCGGCGCTGTCCGTAACGGGCAAAGTAGTAGCCAATACGAAAGGCGATTGCAACGAGATCCTTGCAAGTACGGCTGAGCTTTTGGGCGGAAGCGATTCGACGTATCCGCTGCAGAAAAAGCGACACACCATGGAATTTTTGCGCACGATACCGCATTTGCGCGTTCGTACCAATACATTCAACGCCGTGTTCCGTGTGCGTAGCGAACTGTCGTACGCCATTCACGAATTTTTCCATAAAAACGGGTACTATTACGTACATTCGCCTATAATCACAGGCAGCGATTGCGAAGGCGCGGGCGAGGTTTTTAAGGTGACGACGGTAGGGTTTGATCCCACCGTCAAGACCGAAGAAGAATACAACAAAAAAGACTTTTTCGGGCGCGGTGCCGGACTTACCGTTTCCGGTCAGCTCGAAGGCGAAGTGATGGCGACGGCGCTGGGCAAGATCTACACGTTCGGACCGACGTTCCGCGCCGAAAACAGCAATACTCCGCGCCATGCCGCCGAGTTTTGGCAGGTGGAACCGGAAGTCGCGTTTGCCGATATAGATGATATTATCGTTATAGCGACCGATATGATAAAGAGCATAATATCGCATCTGCTGGAGAAATGTGCGCCCGAACTCGAATTTTTCGATGCGCGATTCGAAAACGGACTTATAGACAAACTAAAACACGTCGTCGGAAGCGACTTTGCGCGTATAGATTACACCGACGCCATAGAAGTCCTAAAAAAATCGGGCAGGACGTTTGTGTATCCCGTGGAATGGGGACTCGATCTTCAGACCGAACACGAACGCTATCTTACCGACGAATACTTTAAAAAGCCGGTGTTCGTCGTAAACTATCCGCGTAAGATAAAGTCTTTTTATATGAAACAGAATCCGGACGGCAAAACGGTAGCCGCGACAGACCTGCTCGTGCCGGGCGTCGGCGAGATAATAGGTTGTTCGGAGCGCGAAGCCGATCACGGCAAACTTCTCGGCGAGATTCAGTCGCGCGGAATGAAGCTTTCCGATTACGCTAATTATTTGGATCTGCGCAAGTTCGGCAGTGTGCCGCACAGCGGTTTCGGACTTGGGCTGGAACGTATGCTCATGTACGTGACGGGTATGTCGAATATCCGCGACGTTGTGGAATTTTCCCGTACCAAAGACGATCTTAAGTAGACCGCAATAAGTTTTATTATAGATTTAAACAAAAGGCATATTTTCGTTACAGACGGCGGAAACATGCCTTTTGTTTTGTCTGTCAACCGTCGGTCCTGTATTTTTTGGGCGCAAGCCCGGTGAATTTTTTAAACAGCTTATAAAAGTGCGACGAATCGTAAAAGCCGCAGTCCTGCGCTATGTCCGTCAGGTTTTTGTCGCCGCCGGCGAGCATTTCGCGCGCAACGTTAATCCTGAAAAAGTCGATAAAATCATTGGGCGACATGGCTGTCATTTTTTTGAAAAATCTGAAAAAACTGGACCTGCTGTAACCCGAAAGATGGGCAAGCTTTGTAATATCTATTTTTTCCGCGTAATGTTCGGTGATATACTGCATAACGTTTTGCATTGCGGAATAGTAAACGTTTTCTACTTTTACGTCGCTCGGGAATTCCCTGTAACAGCGGAACGCGGTAAACAAAAACGATACGACGTTGGATTTGATGATCTGTGCGCTTTCGGCTGCCGGATCTTTTTGCTGGCGCACGATGTTCATGCAATATCCGCACAGCTCGTCGAAGGCAGGCCCCGAAAAATTGGGTTGAAGATCGAATGCGTAGTGCATTTTCAACTGCGGATCGAATTTGAAAAGCGAATAGTATTCCTTGTTATTGAAAAACAGCGTACAATTGTCGTCAATAAATTTCTGCGTGATTATAAGATGGATCACGCTCAGTCCGCCGAGATCTATGTACCCGTGTTTAACATGGGTAGGTATCACGAAAAAGTCGCCTTTCTCGACAAAGAATCTTTTATTGCCGAAATAATGCAGTCCGCTGCCGTCCGTGATAAGATTTATTTCGTAATAGTCGTGAGTGTGCATACGGTTGGCATAATTTTTGTGGAATATACATTCCGCGCCGTATTTCATTAACAGCGGAAATTCTGCCGTATAATAGCATGTTTGATCGTTTTCGGGCAATGTTTTGGGATAAGCGGCTTTATTCATGAGATAATTATACCATATTTCGGTATAAGCGTACAAGTATTTGACAAAATACTCTGTTAAAATATTATTATTCGGGGCGGATGTCCCAATTTTTATCCGTTAAGGAGATATGATGAGAAACATTAAAAGATGGATCGCCGTACCGTCGGTCGCGGTCGCTGTGATTATATCTATCGCGGTGGCGGCGGCTCTGCTTACATTCGGCGGCGCGGCATCGGCGGACGGGGCTGCCGTCGAGGTTTCGATCGTTGAATACGTGCCGGGCGCAAACGGATTCGACGGCGAAGGTTTTACGATGACAGGCAACTGGGAATTTCCGTCGGCGGCGTCGACTTGTACGGACGGCAACGCCCTGTCGTATACGGGAACGTTCACTCGGTTCGTATGGTACGGCGAAGCAAACGACAATGCCGGCGCAGTCGACGTTTACATAGACGGGATAAAGTGGGCGACCGTTAAAAACAACCGCGGCGAGAGCGGCAATATGTGCGTTATGTACACGTCCGATATGCTCGAGCGCAAAGAACATACTTTCAAGCTGGAATGCAGGGGCGGCGGCTGGATGGCGGTGAGCAAGCTGGTCGTATACGACGATCCGTTTGAGATCCCTTATTCCGAAATTATAGACGATGCCGACGAACGGTTTTCGTACACAGCGTTCGTAGCGTATACCGATCAAAGCGGACTGTACAAAGAAACGGTACATTCCGCTCAGGAAAAGGACGCGACCGCGACGCTTACACTGGACGACGTTCGTCAGCTTACGGTGTACGCCGACGGGAGCGGTAACAGAGGCATAGCGGATTTTTACATAGACGGCGTACTCGTGCGTTCGGTGGATATGTACAATGGCGCGGTGTCGGCGGGATCCTATCCCGTATTCGTGTCCGATGTACTCGGCGAGGGAACACACACTCTGAAAATCGTGTGCAGAGCGGAAAGCAACAAAAACGCTACCGGGAATTGGATAGCGGTGGATAAAGTAGCGGCGTATTTTCGATCGGCGCCGCCTCCGCCGCCGGTGTATACGGATATAGACGACGCGTCACTGGGATTCGAAGGAGATGGGTGGACGGCTTTCAACGGACTGGATGCTTCCTATTATATGAAAAGCGCGCACTCGACGGACAAAGCCGGCGCAAGCTTCAGCGTAGTGCTTAGGGGTGCGACTTCGATAAAGCTTTACGCATCCAAATCGAACGACCGCGGTACCGCCGAGATTTATCTCAACGGCGAGTATGTAGGCGACGTAGACGAATACAGCGCGGTTTATACCGACAGCGGAGCGGTATGGGACAGCGGTCCGCTGCCGAAAGGCGAATATACGTTTAAAATGGTCACGACAGGACTCAAACAGCCGCAAAGCGGCAATACGTGGATAGAGATAGACAAACTGCGTGTCGAGGGCATCGAACAAGGAGACAGCATGATAATACACAGCGCAAACACTTCGTTTATTACTTATACGGCAGGCGCGACGTTAAAAGAAAACGCGGACGCGACATGCGGTAAATATGCGTCGATGTCGGTAGGCGAAGGCTTTACCGCAACGTTCCGCGGCACGGAGTGTACGCTCGTACCGTTCGATACGGGAAAGCCGTGGACGGCGAAACTTACCGTAGACGGCGTTACAGAGACCGTTTCGTCGGCGGACGTTACGGACGCGATAACGCTTGATCTGTCGGACGCCGTTATGCACAGATTGGTTTTGACGGTTACGGAAGGCGAGTTCGGTTTGGACTGCATAACCACCGACGACACTCTGTTTGTTTCGCTGGAAGCGGATATGCGCATTAAAGCGCTGGCGGAAATAGAAGAACGCAAAAACGGCACGCGTAAGGTGTCCGATCCGTCGGACTGGACCCCGATCGCGTATTCGGCGGAAAAACCGACGGGCGGCGTCACGCTTTCGGGCGGAGTGCTCGGCGATATGTTCGGCAAAAACACCCGGTATTTCAAAGACAGTATCAAAAAACAAAATTACGTAGACGTTACGGAATGGTGGGTGTCCACATTGCAAAACTCCAATGAAGGAAGGATCCTCGCCGGACTGGGTAATACGCTAAATTGGATAGACGTTCCGGAGTTCGAGACCGAGCTTGCCGCATTGCTGCAAAGGATACGCGCGCGTCAGCTTGCATACGGAAACGGTTATGCTCTTTCGTACGACGAGAGCGTGCTCGGCGGCAATACCGATCCGTCGGCGGACGAGCGCAGAAATTACGACAGAGCGATGTTCGTAAAGGGGCTTGTGCTTGCCGGAAATTATTACGACAATAAAGGCGTTGCCGTTAAGGACAATCTCGCATATACCGTGCTCCGCGAATTTACCGATTGGTACAACTACAACGAAAACAAATACGGCGAAAAAATGCTGGAGGGCGTGGTAGGAGTTCAAGGTCATCCCGCAAGCACGCATACGTACTTTACGCCCGTCGGCAAGACCGAAGATATGACGTATGCCGAGCTGTGTTACATACAGGATTGGTGGATCGAATATCTTACCGACGGGATCCCCGAAGCGGTCTATAAATATCCGCTCAACCGTCCGCACAATTACCTTATGACCGGAATGGATTCCTATATCGACCACTACCGCGCCACCGGCGATAAAAAATATCTCGATGCATGTCTCGGATATTGGAACATAATGCACGAATATTTTATGCACGAAGGCGGCGCTGCGGCGATCTGCGAGTTCAACACGTATCTTCCCGGTTCGCGTCATCTCGACAGCGCAAATCATACCGGCGAGCTATGCGGCACGGCGTTTTGGATCGACTACAATTATAAACTTTTGCAGCTGTTCCCCGACGAAGAAAAATACGCGCTGGAAGTCGAAAAAGGGATATACAACATAATGCGCGGAGCGCAAGACCCGGACGGCAAACTGCGTTACCACCAACGTTACAACGGCAAGATCGAAGTCGCGCTCAACACAAACACGTGTTGCGAGATAAACGGATCCAATCTTCTGTCTAGACTGCCCGAGTTTGTGTATCTCATTAACGACGGCGGAGTGCGTATAAATCTTTACGACGGCTCGGCATTGGACGTTACGCGTAACGGTAAGCGGTTCGCGCTGACGCAAACGGCGGATATTTTAAAAAGCGATAAAAGCGTCGTAACGGTAACGGGCGATGCGATGAAACTGACGCTCCGCGTTCCGTCCTGGTGTAAGAGCTTCGGCATTGCCGTCAACGGCAATAAATACGACGGGAACTTGCCGAGCGGCGGCGGATACGTAACGCTCGATGTCGAGAACGGCGACGTTGTGGAGATCACGGCGGAAAAAGAGTTAACGGCCGTGGATTACGACGGTGCCACTCAGGTGGAGAACAAGACGCGTCACGCTTTTATGTACGGACCCGTGCTGATGGCGGCGGTCGTCGACTCGGACAGTAATTACGACTTTAAGTTCACCGTGCACGGCAAGGACACAGACGGTACCGACGAGTACGCGATAGATACCGATATGTCGCTCGACGATTTTATGTCCAAATTAGAACCGCTCGGCAACGGGCGTTGGGCGTATAACGAAAACGGTGAGCAACCTTTTAAACTTATACCGTACGGCGAACTGGAGCGCGATATGTTCTTTTCGGCATATCCGCTGTTCGGGCATACCGAAGAACAGCCGCTGCCGCCTGTCGATACCGTGACGGGGAATACAAAGAACATAACGTTCGATACTGCGGACGGATTAAAAGAATTCGAACAGTATTCTTCGTCGCCGCAATACGGCGCAACGGTAAAGGACGGCGCGCTCGTAACGTCGGCAGGCGCGGAACAGAAATTTATGTTGAGCGGCTTATACGATAACGGCGAAATATCCGTCAGACTTAAACTCAAGCTCGCGCGCGGACGTGCGGTCAACGCCGGCATATACTTCAACGCGTCGCACGCCGGCGACGGTCGGGATAAGATAAACGCCTTGAATCTGCAGGCGGAGAGCGACGGCAATACCGTAAAGCTCAATCTGTACGAGTTCGGCGCGCAAGACGGATATATCGGGTCGGTCTGCACGGGCGCGGCGCGGTATTTGACGGGGAATATTCTGGAATTGGAGCTTGTAATAAAGGACAGGACAGTAAAAGGGTATATCAACGGCGCGCTTTCTTTGGAAAAGGAGTTTGGCGAAACGCTGGGGCTAAACCGTGTCGGCATAAGATCGATGATGGCTCAAACCGAAATAATAGGTTTTTCGGTAACAAATTCGCAGGTCCGTCTGCCCGATCCCGACGAAGGAAAGACTTGCAAAGTCGTCGTATATAACGGAAACACCGTCGTGTTCGATAAAACCGTCGAGCGAGGGACCGCTGTCGTATTCGTGCCGCTCCAAGCCGAAGGATATACTTTTGCCGGACTTTTCGCCGACGCCGAGTTCGGTACGCCTGCCCAAATGCCTGAGTCCGTCACGGAAGACATCACTCTGTACGCCAAGTACGACAAAATTCCGGGCGACACGGACGGACCCGAAACGCCCGGCGTCGCTTTGTCCGGCGGCGGACTTTCATCCGCGGCTGTCGCGGCGATAGCATGCGTTGCGGAAGCGGCGGTGTTTGCGCTCGGAGTAGCGGCGTATATTTCGATCAGTAAAAAACGCAAGACCGAACGCACGGAAAATAAATAAGATCGACGTACATAAAAAAGCGCTCCGAAAACAAAAAAACTTTCGGGGCGCTTAACGTCGATGCGTACTCGGCTACGCGGTTTTGCCGCGCGCGGATTTTAGTTGACAGTGGATAATTCATCCTTTGCCGTGTGTGTCTGTTGGGAACGCACGTACGTCGATTATTTGTTTCCGGAGTATTTTTTTCGGTACGCGCTGGGCGTTTGCCCCGTGTATTTTTTAAAGTTGTTTATAAAATGCGACGGCGCATCGTAACCTACTTCTTGCGCCACGGTCAGTATATTCATGTCGGTGTTTTGAAGCAGGGAACAAGCGTAGCTCATTCGTCGCGCTACCGTGTATTTTACTATTGTCTGACCGGTCAGTTTTTTAAAAGCGTCTATAAGTATTACGGGCGATACCGGATAATTTTTATAAATTTCGGAAATATTCGTGTCCAAGCATTCGAGATCGTCAATACGCGTTTGAAGATCGGCGGCGTAGTGTTCCACTCTGTTGAACCCGTCGGTCTTTTTGAATTTAAGATCGAACAGTACGGCGACCGATGCGAGAAAAAGTCGTATTATCTTGTTACGCTTGTTTTCGTCTATAACGAATTTAAGTTTATCGGACAGCGATACCAAATAATCGTATTCTGTCTGTTCCAATGCGACTGCGATAAAAACGTCGCCGTCGAGCTGTTCGGCGAGCGGACCGGAGTACAGTTCGGTACAAATATGGAACATGTCCGGAACTACCGAAAGATTAAACAACAGCGGTCTGTCCGAAGTGATACCGTGCGTTATCCTGTGATAGCGGTGCATGGGGATAAGATACACGCAATTCCGATCGAGCTTTTCTGTCTTGCCGTCGTACAGCTGATAAAGTCCGTCCGTAAGCGGCAGGAATATTTCGTAATAATCGACATGACAGTGATGATCGGTAGCTGTATCGTTCCACCAATGCGTGTCGTAAGGCAGGTCGGGTCTTGCGAAAGTATATTTTGCCGTGTAATCGAGTTTTTTCATATTTTAAACGCTGTACGTACTTTTAATATATAGACATTACGCAGTATTGTCAAACGAATGCGGTTAAAAAAACGGCAACTTTTTTTAAAATTCGGATTTGAAAACGGGTCGCGTCGTGTTGTATAATGTATACACGACACAGTCCGTACGGACGGCGTGTAAATAAAATCTGAGAGGAAAATGTATGAAGAGAATTTTTGCGGCTTTGGCGGCGGTGCTGCTTGCGTTCGGCATAGCGGCATGCGGTTCGCCCGACGGAGATAAGGGCAAGTACGAAGTCAATTACCGCATAGCGGGCGAGATCGTACATACGGTGGAAACGGAGGGCGTTTTGGAAGCGTGGACTCCGGATGTCAAGACAGGACACGCCTTTGACGGCTGGTATATCGCATCCGACTGCACTGGCGATAAGTTTACCGCGACAAAGGTGAGCAAGGACACAGATCTATACGGTAAGTACGTGCCTATCGAATATACAGTGACTTTGAATGTGGACGGGACCGTAACTACAGTTACCGCGGCGTACGGCACTTCTGCCGTACTGCCTGATCCCGATCCCGTTACCGGGCACACTTTCGACGGTTGGTACACCGTAGAGACGTGCGACGGGGACAAATACGACGAGGATACGCCGATCACGGGCGATATCGATCTGTTCGGTACTTTCAAGCCTGTCGAATACACGGTAACGCTCGATATAGACGGCAAAAAAACAATGATCAAAGCAGATCACGGTACGGTCGCCGAGCTGCCTACCCCCGACTCCGAAATCGGGCACACCTTCGACGGCTGGTATACGGATAAGAACTGCACGGTCAAGTACGACGAGCAAACGACGGTCACGGGGAATTTGAACCTTTACGGTAAGTATAACGCCAACACGTACACCGTCACGCTCAACGTGGACGGACAAAAAACGACCGTTACGGCAAAGTACGGCTCGGCGGCGACGATACCGCAGCAAACCGTAAGACCGGGTTATACATTTGACGGCTGGTACCGTAAATCGGACTTTACGGGCGAAAAATATATGACCGATACGGTCGTTACCGAAGATGTGGAAATTTACGGAAGATACAGGCTTATGTATTCGGCGTCGTCCGAAACCGCGGATAACAAAGCGACGCTTGCCGCCGACGGAAACGACGAAACGTTTTGGAAAGCCGCGCAGGAAGGGGAAAGCTCGCTTACCGTCGATCTTTTGAGCGTTTCGGACGTGCGGACCGTAACACAGAAATTTGCGGAGGCCGCGGAATGGGACTTTCGGATATTCGGTTCGCTCGATAAAACCGGATGGGCGCCGTTTGCGGATTGCTCCAAGGAAACGGCGGACGATACGTATACCGTTACCGTAAACGGATTTTTCAGATACATAAAGCTCGTCGTGTACAATGCAGATAAGTTTGCGTCGTCGTGCGAGTTTTCGGTCGGCACTGCGGATATGAATAACGGCACCAATATATCGCTCGGAATGAAGGCAAATGCCAGCAGTTGGCAAGCTGCCTGCGTTGCCGAATACGCATGCGACGGCGATTACGGCAATATATACTGCGCCAACGACAGCAATATGGGGCATTGGTGGTCGATAGAATGGAGTTATATGTGCTATGTGACTTATATCGACATATATATGCCATCGCCCGCAGGCGAGTACACTTATTATATCGAAAAGAGGACTGCGGACGGCAACTTTGTCAAAGTAGTAGACGGTACGTTCGAGCATGAGATAGATAAGCCTTACCGACACGAGATAAACGGCGAATCGAGCGCGTTTGTATTGCATTTCGTTCAAACGCCGGGTTGGAACGCTTTGCAGGAAGTCAACGTTTACGGCTTTAAAAACATCGCTTACGGCAAGACTCCCGAAGAAACGGACGGCGGCAACGTTTACGATATAGGTGAAAGCTATATCGGCGCGGTAGGCGTAGACGGGTTGGAGACCAAAGCCGAGTATTCCGTCGACGGAGAAACTTGGAACGAGATAACGCTCGAAAACGGTTTTGCCCGTACCGACGTTTACGGCGGTTACATACGCACTTCGGGCGCTGCTAAGATATTTGCGACGCCTTTGAACAACGATCTCGCTTTGTACATCGCGCCGACGACAGCCAATGAAGGCGATACAAGCGGCGATCCGGCATTTGCGGAACGTGTCTGCACCATGAACCCCGAAAATACTTGGAGACAGTTTTGGTGCGCATCCTCTGCCGGTTCCGAACGTATACTCACGTTCGATCTCGGCAACGAGTGTATTCTCGACAGTTTTGCATATACTTTCCAAGACGAGATAACTGCGCCCGATTACAAATTGAAAGTGGAAATTTCGCTCGATAACGAAAATTACACAACAAAGTTCGATAATTTCGAAACCGGTGGGGCAGGTAAAACGTTTACGGGAAATTTGGACGGAACGCTCACGCGTTATGTCCGAGTGACCGTATTGTTTGTAAATAATTGGACAAATTGCAGACAGTTTTCGCTCTACGGGGTAGGCGCTCCCGTCAGATACGCAGAAGTAAGATAAAGCGCCCGGATAATCTCGGAGAAAAGAATGAAAAAAATCATGATGATCATGGCGATTGCGTTGGCGCTTGTTTTGGCAGGGTGTTCTTCGGGATCCGTAACGCATACCGTCACGTTTTACTCGGAGGGCGCGGTGTACAAGACCGTAAAAGTCGCCGACGGAGGAACGGTCGGTCGTCCGACCGATCCCGTACGCGACGGGTATGAATTTACGGGTTGGTATAAGACCGCCGAATGCGACGGCGAGCCGTACGGTTTCGGTACGAAAGTCAAGTCAGGTTTTTCGCTGTATGCGGGTTGGAAAGACAAAGACATCGCGTACGAGCCGATAGGCACCGCGGAAGAATTTATGGGTATGGACCGAGCCAAGGCGTACCGTTTACTTGCGGATATAGACCTTTCCGGCGTAGATATACCCGCTGCGGAAGCACCGTTTTCGGGTACGTTCGACGGCAACGGTCACACTGTCACGGGCTTTAAGCTTGCTCGCGCAGGCGGATTGTTCGGAACGGTTACGGGCACGGTAAAAAATTTGTGCGTAACTGGCGCTTCGATCAAGTTCGAAGCAGAGGGCGGTACCGTTTACGCAGGTATCGTCGCCGACCGTATAAACGGCGGACGTATAGAAAACTGCTTTGTAAAAGGAAACATAAACGTTAAAAATACCGACACGAGGCTGTCGGTATATGCCGGACTTGTAGCAGGAAGGAGCTATGACGGCGATATTATAGGCTGTACCGCCGACGGCGATATAGATGTGAATAACGTTGCTACTGCGTATGCAGGCGGCATCGTTGCTTACAACGGCGGCGAGGGCGAAGCACTTTCCCGTGTGCTCGACTGCCGTTACGGCGGCAACATATCCGCGCTGTCGCAGTCGCAGACCGGATCTGCGTATGTCGGCGGAATAGCCGGATACAATGCCGGCGAAATATCGGGATCGTTCGGATCGGACGGAAAACTCGTCGGAACGACATATCATTATTACGATTTCGTGGGCGGCATCGCAGGCGACAACAACGGCGGACAGATCCGCGGCTGTTTGGGCGTACACGATATAAAAGCCGAGACGTGGCACGGCGGCACGTTCGCCGGCGGAGTTGTGGGGCATAATTTTCTGCAATACGTCGCAGAGAACTGTTTTGTCTGGGACGGACAGCAGATCGAACTGAACGTCACCGATTCGGAGTATTATAAACTCGCAAGGCATAACCGCGTGGTTTACCCCTCCGTTTCGGCGCAGACGATAGCGTCCGAATCGTTTCAGCGTAAATATTTCGGGAATTTCGACAGCATAAGCGAAGGATATTTCCCGTCTACGGATCTCGAAACGCCCAAACGGATCTCGTTGACGCCTGCAAAGGGCACCAGGGGCGATCCCATACTCATTTCCGACAAAACGCAGCTACTTGCAATGGACTCGAATAAAAGCTATAAACTGACGGCGGATATCGACGCTTTGGGCGAGACCGTTTCCATAGGCACTTACGAGCATCCTTTTTACGGTTCGCTGGACGGCGACGGACATACGGTAAAAGGCATATCGCCTGTCGGCGGAAACGACGGCGCGCACGCGCTGTTCGGATATTTTTCGGGCAATGTCGAAAATCTAAACGTCGTTACGAGTTATGTGCCGAGCGGCGCGCAGAGCGGACTTAAGTATGTTGCCGGGCTTGTCGCATACAGCACGGGCGGACGTATATATAATTGTACGGCGTCCGTCACGGCAGACGTTCAAGCCGACGGCGCGCTTGCAGGCGGTATCGTCGCGTACAACGACGGCGGCGCCGTGGATCGCTGCGATGCGAGCGGAACTATCACTGTTACGGCTAAAACTCCGTCCGCGGTGTGCGGCGGCATAACTGGAGTAAACCGCGGCGGCAGGATATCGCATTGCACGTCGTCCGTCAACGTTACGGTAACGGGCGCGGACTATCTGTCCGTCGGCGGCACGGTGGGAAAGAACGAGGGCGATATATCGTTCTGTCTTAACATCGGTACCGTCAACGCCGTGCTTACGATGGATAATCCTTCGTCGACGGCGGCGCTCGGCGGTATAGTCGGAACTCACCTGTCCGGTATTGTAGACGGTTGTTTTGCTATCGACGGCATAAACGGCGGCGGAGTACATTCGGTATTTATTTCCGGCGGTATCGTCGGCGTCAACCGCGCGGCGATCAAAGACTGCTGTTATATCTGTGACAGCGTGGATTACGGCGCAGGCTACAGCAAAGACGAAATATCGGCAGTCGAAGCCGAGGACACGGCGGAGCTGGAAAAAATAATAGAAAACATGGACGGGGACGTTTGGACGTTCGACAAAGAGACCGAACTGCCCGTATTGAACGGACGGGAGGTCGCATGATGAAGATCAAAAGATCGGCGGGGCTTATTATGGCCGGATTATTGGCGGCATCGGTTTTAGGTATATCCAACGACGGCGCGGCAAAATCGGAAACAGTCGGCGCGGACGGGTTTTCGAGCGTCACTGCGTCGTCTCAATCGTCGGATCACGACGTGACGCTCGCATTCGACGGCGACGCCCGTACTTATTGGCAGGCGCAGTCGGACAGCGGAAACATAGTCTGCGATCTCGGCGGTATAAAACGCGTGCTTTCTTACCGTCAGCGGTTCGTAAGCGAAGGACTGTGGTTCTTTGCGGTTTTCGGTTCCGTCGACGGCGAGAATTGGGCGACGCTTGCGGACTATAAATCGGGCGGCGCGGGCATAGTGTTTTCGGACAGCGTGAGCGGCGCTTACCGCTATATAAAAATCGAGTTTTACGGCGCGGAAAACGGCGCGCAGGCAAACAGCAGCGAGTTTTCTGTAGACTGTGCGGAACTTGCCGACGGCGAGAACATAGCGCTCGGAATGAAGGGCTACAGCGGATCGTGGGCAGCGGGGTTCGAACACGAAAAAGCGTTCGACGGCGACAGCGGCAGTTATTACTGCGCCAACGACGGTAACTTTCCGCAGTATTGCGGCGTGCGTTGGGAATACGGAGTATCGGCGCGCAGCGTTTCGGTGCTTTTACAGGATTACGGAACGTACGAATTCGAAGTGATAGGAACAAAAGCAGACGGCTCGACGGTGACGCTTTTGCCGCGCGAAAGCCGCACGGGAGTGTATTTCGAGTTCGAAGCGGACGGTATTTTCACCGACGTTCAATACAAGCTTTACAACGGACCGGGCTGGGCGAACCTTACGGAAATGCAGGTTTTCGGGTTCAGAAACTTCGTCGCGGATAAATGTGCGGACGGCGCCGTCGAAAAGGAGAACAACGTGTTCGATCTCGGCGGTCTTACCTATATCGATCGGGTAGACGGCGGAGGCGATATACAGCTGTCGGACGACGGACGGAACTGGACAGCCGCTGCGGACGGAAAGGGCGTCGCGCGTTATCTCAAAACGCAGAGCAAGCCGACGGCGGTGTTCGCGTCGCGCATAGAACGCGACCTGGCGATGGGACTCAAGGGCGCGGTCTCCGACTATTCGAACGAAGGATTTTCGGCGGATAAATGCACGAAAAATCCCGAACACGAAGACGGAAGATCGCAGTTTTGGTGCGCCGAAACGTACGGCGGTACGCATTGGCTTACGCTCGATCTAGGCAGAACGTGTGTGGTGGACAGGGTCGTGCAAAAATTTCAAGACCCCGGAGAATATAAATTCAAGATAGAAGCTTCTACGGACGGAACGTCGTATTTTACGCTGTACGGCTGTACCGAAGAGGCGCGGCAGGGTCAGACTTTCGAAGTCAAGACTGCCGGTAACAAAAACATCAGGTTTGTCAAACTAACGGTCATCGACTGCGCGTGGGCAAATAGCAACCGTTTGGCGGTGTACGGCGTGGGTTCGCCGCTCTCCGAAAGCTGGTGGCAGCGCGAATCGGGCGTCGTCAGATATTATCCCAAAAAGCAGAAAGACAGGATAGGAGACATTATAGGCAAACTCGACGAGTACAGACGCAACGGATTCAAGGTAATAGAGATACATCAGCCTTACGAAGGTCAGGGCGATATTTGGGCGGGGCTCGGCGCGACGAACAACTATCAAGCCGACCCTTCCAACGGAACGCTCGATGACTGGAACGATCTGTTACACGAAGCGCACAGCCGCGGCATGTACGTGTTTATGTTCGGAAACGTCGGCTATACACGTTCTTCCGCCGAATTTTTCAGAAAGGCTTGTACCGACTACGCCAATGGGATAGCGTCGGCGGAACGCGATATGTTCCTGTTCTCCGATAAGTGCGCCGACCCGACCAAATGGTTTTGGAGCGATACCGCAAATGCTTACTATTACGGGTACTGGGGCGAAGACGGACAGATCCCAAACTATAATTTCGACAGCGAAGCTTGGCGTACGGAATGCAAGAAATACGTTTCGTTCTGGGCGGATTTTGGATTTGATGGCGTTGCGCTCGACGCGCCGCCTGCGTATTACTTCGGGAATTCCGATCCGGCGACGGTAACTTACGACAGCATAACGCATCCGCTCCGCGCGCGTAACATAATGATCCTTCCCGAAGGTACGGGCGACAGCAATTACGTGTACAGCTACGGATACAGCGCCGTGCAAAACTACAACATGGGCAGCTGGGGCGGCGGTGCGTGGAGTTTGGGCATTGACGCGGTCACCGATAAAAACGCAACCACTGTCGACGACTTTATCAAATCGGGACGCGACAATACCGTATCGCTCGGCGGAGCGTCAATTGCGCCGCTGTGTTTCGAGCAGAAATACGAACATGTCGATGACTATAAGCGTAAGGCGGAAGCGGCGCTTTTGTGCACCAGCGGACATATGGCTTTCTTGCACGCCGGCACCGACGTGTTTATCGGACAGGATATTTTGGCGCAGCAGAGCGAAGATCTTCAGCGCGAAGTGCATTCTCTTTTTAAACTGCAAAACGGTTTTTCCGCGTTTAACACGAGCGGTTTCCGTTACCGCGTAAAAACGGATAACGACAAGGTGTATTACGCTTATAACAAAGGCGATATGAGCGGAAACGTCAGGGCATTGGTCGTGTTCAACTATTCCGGAATGCGGTCGGAGATAACCGTCGATCTTTCCAATACCGGTTACGTCGGAAAACTGACCGATCTGCGTTCGGGCGAGATCTACGAGATACGCGACGGCAAAGTTTCCGTTACTCTCGATCACGGCGGTTATATAACGCTGGGGCAGGTGTGATATGAATATAAAAAAAATTACGGTATCGGCAGCAGCATCGCTTGCGGCATTGACGGCATTCGGCGCGTTATCATGCGCCTCTGCGCCCGACGTTGCGGCACCGATCACTCCCGAAGTTTCCGCGCCCGACATGTCTGACGGGGGAACGGAAAGATCGATCCGCATGTCCGTGAACAACGGTACAAACCGCGCGGACGCAGTGTTTACCGCCGGTTATACCGATAAAGGCATTCTGCTTACGGCGGAAGTCGCGGACAGCGACGTTTATACCGGAGTAGTATATTCGTACGGCTACGACGACAACGTCGAATATCTTGTAAATCTAAAGACCGCTTCACCCAACTGGGATTCGGCAGGTACTTTTCACTTTTTGATAACGGCGAACGGCGATACGTTTTTGCAGAAAGCAAATTCGCCTGGCGGGTTCGGCGCGAGCTATGCGTTGGATCTTAAATGCGTCAACGGCGGTAATTTTTCGTACAGTGCGGAACGTACCGACGGCGGCTATAGAACCGAAGTATTTTTGGGCTACGACCTGCTCGGCACGGACAGGGAGACCGCTTACGGCAACCTCTGCGTATGTCCGGCAATACGCAATACTCACGATTATGCGGACACAGTTTGGGAGTCGTATAACGACAACGGCTGCAATTGGAGCAACGCGTCGAGCTTTATCCGGGTTTTTGCGGACGGCTACGGCGTTTGAATGAATGTCCGAAAATAAGAACGCATTATAAAGATCCCGTTTTAGACCGGGATCTTTTGTGTGTTTTTTCAGTCGGGTTTTGTTGTCTATTTCGACTGCAGCATTCGGCGCCGAAGTTTATTGTATAAAAAATGCCGCCGGCGTTTTGCCTGCGGCGATATAACGTAATATTCAGTTATTATCGAACGGGTCGATTGAGTTATTTGTTGCTTCGTTCTGTACTGACTGCTCCGAAACGGTACCCGATAAAGTATCTTCCGTTACGGTGTTTTCGGTTCCGACAGGCGCGGTTTCCGTTGCCGGCGCAACGGATTTATTTTCTTTGTATTGCATAACTATAAACATTACCGAGCCGATGATTGAAACTATACCGCCGATAAAACCGAGATAGACGGTCGGTCCGACATTAATTTTCATCATGGTCCTTGCAAGTATTTCTATTTCGTTCGACGTGACCGTTCCGGCGCTTATTTGACCTTGATATTGTTTTTCGATCATATCGATTATCATTTTTACGGTAGCGTCTTCGACGTCGTTTCTGAACAAAATACCGGAAACCAGCACAAGCACCGTGCCTATCGACATGATTGTCAATCCGGCGATGTTGAGCCCTTTGATTTTTTTATTGGATTTAGTACGGAAGTTCATATCCACGGTGAATATAACGATACCTATAACAGCCGTGATGACCGAAACGATAATGAACGCCGGATTCAATCCCAATGCAGAAACGTCGTCATCGAACAAACCCATTGCAACATCGGTATTTGTGGTTTTTACGGAACCGGTAACTACATCGAGAAACAGCGAAACGAGCAGCAACCCACCGCCGAATCCGATCATTGCGCCGCATATGTTGATAAACAGCTTTTTGGTTTTTTCCTGCATGATCTTTCTCCCGTCGAAATTTTCATTATGTGAATTATATCACACAATAACGTACACAGTCAACAGTTTTAATAAATTTTATGTTTGTTTGCCTTTACGTAGAATATTTCTGATTTTTTACTCGGTCAAATGCCGATCAACTCGGATCTGTTTTGGATTTAAGCACGGAAATTTTCCGGGCGGTATTGTTTTTGTCGTTAATGTATGGTAAAATAAGCACGTCAAAACTATAATAATGATACGGGTGTTCGACCTCTGTACGCTCGTAACGACGGAAAACCGAATGAAAAAACAAAAATATATACTTGCGCTCGATCAGGGCACCACGAGTTCACGCGCCGTGATATTCGACGGCATGGGGAATATAACAGCCATGTCACAGTCGGAATATACACAGATCTATCCGCAGACAGGGTGGGTCGAACACGACCCGACGGAGATATTTTCTTCCGTTGTCGCCGTATCTGCCGATGCCGTGGCAAGGTCCGGTATAAGCATGTCCGATATCGCCGCCGTCGGGATAACGAATCAGCGCGAAACGGTTATAGTATGGGACAAAAAAACGGGCGAGCCTGTATACAACGCCATAGTTTGGCAGTGCCGCCGTACCGCAGAGTATTGCGACAGACTGAAGGCGGACGGATACGGCGAAACTGTTTACAAAAAAACCGGTCTACCTATCGACGCATATTTTTCCGCCGCAAAAATAGCATGGATACTCGACAATGTTAAAGGTGCGCGTGTGCGTGCCGAACGCGGCGAGCTTCTTTTCGGCACCGTAGATACATATCTTATGTGGAGGCTGTCGGCAGGCAGGATATTCGCTACCGATCATACCAATGCGTCCAGAACGATGTTGTACGATATACACAGGCTATGCTGGGACGAGTGGTTGATCGATCTTTTCGGGATCCCGTCGTGTATGCTCCCCGAAGTTCTGCCGTCCAGCGGCGTTTTCGGATATACCGATAGGGATGTATTCGGTGCGGAGATCCCCATCGCAGGGGTCGCCGGCGATCAACAGGCGGCATTGTTCGGACAGCGGTGTTTCGACCGCGGTTCCGCCAAGAGCACGTTCGGCACCGGCTGTTTTCTGCTTATGAATACGGGAGATGAGGCTGTGGAAAGCAAACACGGACTTATAACGACTTTGGCTGCGTCGGGCGGAAAAACGCCGTGCTACGCTTTGGAAGGAAGCGTGTTTTCGGGCGGCGCCGCCGTTCAGTGGCTGCGTGACGAATTGCGTGTTATAGGTACGGCTGCGGAATCGGAAACATATGCGGAAAGCGTAGCGGATAACGGCGGTGTTTATACGGTGCCGGCATTTGTCGGGCTGGGTGCACCATATTGGGCGCCTTATGCGCGCGGAACTATAACAGGTATAACGCGCGGCACATCGCGCGGACACATAGTCCGATCTGTGTTGGAAAGCATAGCGTATCAGGTAAACGACGTGCTTGCCGCCATGGAAAAGGACTGTCCG
This sequence comes from uncultured Christensenella sp., assembly GCA_910585055.1. Classification (GTDB taxonomy): domain Bacteria; phylum Bacillota; class Clostridia; order Christensenellales; family Pumilibacteraceae; genus Anaerocaecibacter. Next base: position 72,965 of record CAJUBY010000003.1, read on the forward strand.
TCGGACGGGATAAAAAGGATCGCAGTCGACGGCGGCGCGTCCGCGAACGATTTTCTTATGAGATTTACGGCAGACATCGGCGCGCACGAAGTTTTGCGTCCTGCGGTAACGGAATCTACGGCGCTCGGCGCTGCGTACCTTGCCGGGCTTGCGGTAGGAGTCTACGATATAAACGAGTTGCGCAAGCCGCATGCCGGCGTCACGGTATTCAAACCGAGCATGACGGAGGAGGAACGCAAACGTCTGACCGACGGCTGGCATAAAGCGGTACGAATGACTTTGAACGGTTGAAATATACCTTATAAACGGGTGCGGTGCAGCCGACGGGATTACTCGGACAGTATTCCGAATGGTTAAAAGTCGATTAAAAATCACACTTAAGGCAAAAAACGCTTGTACAATTTTGACAAGTGTGTTATACTAATCAATAATGCGGAGGAGTACATTTGAAAACCAGCACTAAAGTTTTGATCGCAGTAATAAGCGTTATTCTTATAGGCGTTATCATCGGGGTAGTGGTGTATGCCGCCACCGGTTTAAAAGACGAAACTTACAGCAAGCTCGAAAACGATATAAATAAAGGTATCGTCTCGGAAATATATCTCGAAAACGACACTGCGTACGTAAAAACGTACGGCAGCGGCAAATCTTATGCTTATAAAGTATATTCGCGGTACGAACTCGTTATCGAAGTCGTCAACGAATATCACGACGACACCGTAAACAATCCGGACGGCAAAAGGATAGTACTGTCGTTCAACGACCGTTATGCAACTTCTATAACCGATTATATAATTCCTGTGCTCGGTCTTATTCTTTTGGTCGTGCTTATGGTGTTTATGTTTAAAGCCATGAGCAATTCCACGCGCTCGACAATGGATTTCGGAAAGACCAAGGCGAATGCGCAAAACCAACTGAAAGTGCGGTTCTCCGACGTCGCCGGCGCGGAAGAAGAAAAAGAAGAGCTTAAGGAAATCGTCGAGTTTTTAAAAAATCCCCAAAAGTTTACGGCGGTAGGCGCGCGTGTGCCGCACGGTGTATTGCTTGTAGGGCCTCCCGGAACAGGTAAGACTCTGTTTGCGAAAGCTGTTGCAGGAGAAGCCAATGTGCCGTTTTTCAGCAAATCCGGTTCCGATTTCGTAGAGATGTTTGTAGGCGTAGGCGCATCGCGTGTACGCGACTTGTTCGACCAAGCCAAAAAGAATATGCCCTGCATAGTGTTCATCGACGAGATAGACGCGGTCGGACGTCAGCGCGGCGCAGGCATGGGCGGCGGCAACGACGAGCGTGAACAGACGCTCAATCAGCTGCTTGTGGCTATGGACGGATTCGAATCCGACGAGCACATAATAGTTATGGCTGCCACAAACCGTTCGGACGTACTCGATCCGGCGCTCATGCGTCCCGGTCGGTTCGACAGACAGATATATGTAAATCTTCCCGACGTTCGCGGCAGAGAAGCTATATTCAAAGTTCACGCGCGCAATAAGCCGCTCGCGTCGGACGTGGATTTCCAAAAGCTTGCGCGTATTACGGGCGGTTTTTCGGGCGCGGATATAGAAAATCTGCTGAACGAAGCGGCGATACTCGCAGCACGCGACAACCGTACGCGCATAACCATGGAAGATATGTTCGAGGGCATAGATAAAGTGGTAATGGGTCCGCAAAAGAAGTCGCGGCTCGTTACGCCCGTCGATCAGCGGATCACAGCTTATCATGAAGCGGGGCACGCCATTGTCGCTTGCAAGACGAAAGGTTGCGATCCCGTTCAGGAAGTTTCTATTATACCGCGCGGTCAGGCTGCCGGTTATACAATGTACCGTCCCGACAACGATAATAACCATATTTCGCACAGCAAGGTTTTGGGAATGCTTGCTCAGGCTATGGGCGGAAGAGCCGCCGAAGAGCTTGTAATAGAAGATTACACCGCCGGAGCGGTGGGCGATCTTCAGCAGGCGACCAATGTTGCGCGTAAGATGGTCACGGAATGGGGTATGTCGAATAAGGTCGGACCAGTTTATTACGGCGGCAGTCAGGAAGTGTTTTTGGGTAGAGATTATCAGACGCAGCACTCTTATTCGGAGACCGTCGCGTCGCAGATAGATGCCGAAGTAAAGCGTCTTTTGGACGAAGCGCACGATAAAGCGGTAAAGATACTTTCCGAAAACCGTAAGATCATGGAAAACATGGCTCGCGTGCTTTTGGAATGCGAAACGATCTATACCGAGGAAGTGGAAATGCTTTTGGACGGCGCATCGCCCGACGAAGTAAAAAAAGCGCTTTCGGAACGTTTGAGTTATAAGGCGGCGCACCGCGAGGCAATGGAAAAAGCGCCGATCAAAAAGCTTTCGGATTTTAAACCGCTCACGGAAAGCAAAGCCGGCGTGAGCACCGAAAAACCGTTCGATGCGGAAGCGGACGGCGGTATACACGAAAGTGTGTCGGAAGTCGCTCCAGACGCAGCGGAGTCCGATACGGATAACTCGCACGACGGCGGTTTTGCCGAGGACAGCGGAAAGGACGAAGCGCAAGAGGATAAAACAGTCAAAAAGCCTGCGGCTAAAAGAACCCGTGCGGCAAAAACAAAGCCGGAAGACGAAAACGGCGGTAACGAATAATTGCGGGACACGACCCGTTAACTAATATTTTTTCGGACGGAAAACAAAATGGCGAAAAACAACAATAACAAAAGATCTGTCGACGAAGCCGTAAGGGCGTCGCACAAAAAAGCAAACATCGTTGTCGGGATAGTCGTAGGCGTAACGGTACTCATCCTTATAGCGATAGCGGTGCTGTGTTTGGTGCGTGTCGACCCGATGGACGGCATCGCCGCTCCGGACGCAGGTAAGGGCGAGTATTACGATCTTTACGATTTGGACAGCGAGGACCGTATGCACACCGACGCAAAGACTCAAAGCAAGATCCGCACGGCGCTCGGCAATATGCAGTTCAGCGTTATGAATGCCATACTGCAGTGGAATTGGGATTATTCGTATAATTTCGTTCGTAACGGCAGCGGCGGTAAGATCAAGATGTCTGCGGACGAGGTGACGGAGCTTCACGCGTCTTCCAATGCGTACATGGTGGAATACGTTTATGCCGACGCAACGGAAAACGGGGAGCTGGTAAAGTCGAAAGCGCGTTCGCTCGAAGTGGACGGAGAAACGGTTTATTTCGACAGGCTTAAAGTGCTTATCGGAAACACCGACGACAGTGTCGGAGAAATATATATGTATCCGTATGTTTACGAGCTGGCGACCAATAAAGCGGCGGACGGCGGAATAACGCAGAAAAAATATAACATAACGCCGATAAAGGTTCGTGCCAACACCACGGAAACTTATAAGGCGCTGGAGAACATAATAGCGGAACTTAACCGCGGCTGACAGCTAGAACCCGACGAAATACGTCGGGTTTTTTGTTGCTTTGAATCAAGTTCTGTGATATGATATATAAAAATAAATTCGGAGCTTGCTATGATACGTTTCATCGACGAACCGGGCATGATAACGCCTCCGGTCGAACCGATAAATGCGGATATCGCCGTAACGGCGTTCAGTACGTTTATATTTGCCGAACTGTTAAAAGGGTCCGGCGCGTCGCCGTGCGGCGTTTTGAAAGGCAGTGTGGATATTCCGCTTTATACCTGTACGCTGGACGGTAAAACGGCATTGATATATCAAACGCCCGTCGGTGCGCCTGCCGCCGTAGCCGCAATGGAAGAGATCGCGGCATGCGGCATAAAAAAGTTCGTTGCGTTTGGGATCTGCGGCGCGCTCGTAGATGTGCCCGTACATACTTTTATCGTTCCGGACAGAGCGTTCCGCGACGAAGGCACCAGCTATCATTATTTGCCTGCTTCGGAGCATATCGACTTGCCGAACAGCGGAACAGTCGAAAGCTCGCTTAAGCGCGGCGGTATCGATGTGATGAAAGGCGGTGTATGGACCACCGACGGCTTTTACCGCGAAACGCCTACGCGTACGCAGGAAATGCGTGATAACGGCTGCATTGCGGTGGATATGGAATGTTCTGCGTTGCAGGCGGCGGCGGATTTCCGCGGCAACGAGTTTTATACGTTTTTCATAACTGCGGACAGTCTTGCCGAGGAAGAATGGGAACCAAACGACATACTCGAGCAAAAGGCGTCCGATTCGACTTTGGTTGCGGTCGCTGCGGCGCTCGAGCTTGCGCGGACGTTGGCATAATACGATAGCGCCGTTTTATCGTAAATCGGTGATTCGCGTTTACGGTCATTAAGGGTACGGAAATCGACGTTGATTTTAGACGTCGGTTTTTTGTGTGTTTTTATTTTTTGTAACGCATAATGCAAAGGCTGTAAAGTTTATCGTAAACGTTTTTGCATTTTTTAAGTTTTATAAATACATGACGATTATATATTTTAACTCATTATGCGACAGCAAAAGCGCAAAATCACATGTTCGCCGTGCGGTTGGGACAAATCGGAAAACTTAAAATACTTGACAATGTCAAAGGCGTTTGATAAAATATCATAAAGGAGACTGTACATACCGTTATGAAAGTGATTTTGACCAAAGACGTAAAAGCACAGGGAAAACAGGGGGATATAGTGGAGGTTTCGGACGGTTATGCAAGGAACTATCTTTTCCCCAATAATCTTGCCAAACCGGCTACGGCATCGGCGCTCAACAGTATAAAAATAGCCAAGGAAGCGGAGATTCGCCGCAAAAAGATAGAACATGACGAAGCGGTAGAGCTTTGCAAAAAGCTTGCAGGGCTAACGGTGACGGTAAAAATAAAGACCGGAGCCAACGGCAAACTGTTCGGCGCACTAAATACAGCCTCTGTCTCGGAAGCTTTGAAGGAACACGGGATCGAACTCGACAAAAAAAAGATAGTTATAGCCGAACCCATCAAATCGCTTGGTCGTTACACGGTAACGGTAAAACCGTTTGCCGAAGTATCGGGAAAGCTCAACGTAAACGTTGTGTCCGAATAACGGTTTGAACAACACATTTTATACGGTGTACTACGCCGTACCCACGGAATTTTTCGGCGTTGCCGATAACAGGAGTATAATATGGCAGTCAAAGACGAAAGCAAAGCGGCTAACAGAAAGCTTTTAAACCGCAATCTGGCGCAGATGCTGAAAGGCGGCGTTATAATGGACGTTACCAACGCCGAACAGGCGCAGATAGCCGAACAGGCAGGCGCGGTGGCGGTCATGGCGCTCGAACGCGTGCCTGCGGATATACGTAAAGACGGCGGCGTTGCGCGTATGTCCGATCCCAAAATGATCTCGGAGATACAAAAAGCGGTTTCCATACCGGTAATGGCTAAAGTTCGTATCGGACATTTTGTGGAAGCGCAGATCTTGGAAGCGATCAAGATAGATTATATAGACGAGAGCGAGGTCCTGACGCCTGCCGACGACGCGTATCATATAGATAAATCCAAATTCGAAACGCCGTTTGTATGCGGCGCGCGCGATCTGGGCGAAGCGCTGCGGCGTATAGCCGAAGGCGCGTCCATGATACGTACAAAGGGCGAGGCCGGTACGGGCAACGTAGTGGAAGCGGTCAAGCATATGCGTAAAATGCGGTCGCAGATAGCCGAAGCGGCGTCGCTCCAGAGCGAGCAACTTGCGGCATATGCCAAAGATATAGGCGCTCCGTTGGAGTTGGTACGGTACATAGCCAAAAACAAATCGTTGCCCGTCGTCAATTTTGCCGCAGGCGGCATTGCTACGCCTGCGGACGCCGCGCTTATGATGCAGCTCGGTGCGGACGGCGTGTTTGTGGGCAGCGGGATTTTCAAGTCGCAGGATCCCAAGCGCCGTGCGGAGGCTATAGTAAAAGCCGTCGCGTATTACGGCGATCCCGCCATTCTCGCCGGCGTAAGCTACGGTCTCGGCGAAGCGATGCGCGGCGTGGATGTGGAAGGAATGACCGACGAGCAGAGGATGGCAAGACGCGGCTGGTAATATGATCGCGGTGTCGGATCGCCCGGCTGTTTTACGATATACCGTGATACGGCAGGAAGTATTCGGCAAAATCTATCTTAGGAGCATAAAATGAATATAGGCGTTTTGGCTTTACAGGGTTCGGTCGCCGAGCACTTGAAAATGATCAAATCGGTAAACAAAAAGATCAATGCGGTCCCCGTCAAGACGATCGACGAGCTGGCAAGCGTGGACGGGCTTATAATACCGGGCGGCGAGAGCACAACGCTGCGTAAACTTATGGACGACTTCGATCTGTTTACGCCGGTACGTGAGCGTATCGTAGCCGGGATGCCGGTGTGGGGAACATGCGCGGGGCTTATCCTGCTTGCCAACCGAGTCGAAGGAGAACTGCCTTATTTCTCATTGTTGGACGCGGAAGTCAAGCGCAACGCTTACGGCAGACAGATAGACAGTTTTGTCACCGAAGGCGATTTCGACGGTATGTATATAAATATGGTATTTATACGCGCACCGCAGATAACACGCGTCGGCGACGGTGTGGAAGTACTTGCGGAATACGACGGCAAACCGGTCGCGGTACGTCAAGGCAATATATTAGCTACTGCGTTCCATCCTGAAATGACAAAGGATAACAGGGTGCACAAGTACTTTATCGGAATGGCGGACTCCAAAGAATAGAATGGTTTTCGGACGGAAAAAAACAAATAAAAAAAATACCGTCGGGTTGGTTCTCGGCGGAGGCGGGGCGCGCGGATTTGTTCAGGTCGGTGCGCTCAAAGCATTTATGGAGAATAATATCGACTTCGATATCTGCGTCGGGACGTCCGTCGGCAGTTTGGTGGGCGCACTGTATTGCGCAGGTGTAACGCCGGATCGTATAACGGAGATCGCCGAGGGGCTGGATATGACCGATTTTCACGGACGTATACTGTTTAAGCCCGACGATCCGCGAAAGATCGGCAGAGTGCTTGCGGAAGTGATCGGCGATATCGATATAAGCGATCTCGGCAAGAAGTATGCGGCGGTAGCGACCGATCTTAAAACGGGCAGGCAGGCGGTCATCGCCGAAGGCTCCGTTTCCGAAGCGGTGTCGGCGTCGTCGGCGTTTCCCATTGTTTATTCCCCGCTTGCCCGAGACGGAATGAATCTATGCGACGGAGGACTTACGAATAATATCCCGGCGGACGTTTGCCGTATGCTCGGCGCGGACCGCATAGTTACCGTCGATGCGCACGGGACGCGCGGCCGCGGCACAGACGGTACGGGTTTTTTCGATACTTTAAAGGCGATGTTTTCCATTATGAGCGCCAATGCGTCCGTAGTGGGTTTGATGCAGTCGGATATAGTTATCGCGCCCGATTCCTCTGCTTTTAAATCGACGAAAAAATCGGGATACCTCGAAATGATCGATATAGGTTACAGAGCGGCGCTCGAAAAATGCGATGAGATAAAAACATTGTTCGACGCGGACGAATAGGATATGTTATGACGACAGCGAAAAAGAAAATTTTTATTGCGGATATTTTGTTGCTTGTGCTACTTGCGGTAGTGCTGGGCATATCTACGTTGTGGTCGCGCGAGATCGAGCTTAAGCTGGGATTGCTGTATTACGCCGATAAAGATACCGTCGACGAGAAGGATATAGTACAGCCGCTTAACGGAGGCGTGTTCGTTTCCGCAGACGGCGAAGCGCCGGACGGCGGTACGACGGATAAGACCGACGGGCTGTACATACATTACGTAGACGTCGAGCAGGGCGATTGCACTGTTATCGAGTTCCCCGACGGAAAGACTATGATTATCGATGCCGGCGAAAATAAGTCGGCGACGGAAACGGCAATACAAACGTTTATAGACAAAACGCTGCCGGACGGATTCGAATATTTCGACTACGCTATATTGACTCATCCCGATTCCGACCATTGCGGAAGCATGGATTATGTTTTGGAGCGGTACCCGGCAAGGGTTTCGTACCGTCCCAACGTCGAAGCCGTCGGCACGAGCTCGAACGGCTATACCGATCCCGGTAAAACTTCGGACTCGAAATTGACAGACGACGCCGTTACTAAAAATACGGCGGCTTACGCCGCGTGCATAAAAGCCATGTATGCGCCTACGCCCGATTTTACGCCTACGGTGTACGTTACCGATCCTGCCGACGACGTACAGACTATCACAGGCGGTACGGAAGACAATACCTATACATTTACATTTTTTTCGCCGCTTTCGCAGAAGTATACCGACTGGAACGACTATTCGCCTATAATGATACTCACTTACCGCGGTTATAATTTTGCTCTGTCCGGCGATGCGGAAAAGAAAAACGAAGCCGAGTTCGTCGCTAAGGTACAGGCAGCGAAAACGGACGGAGTAAACGATAAGTACGATATTTTTACCGACGATTTTACCGTATGTTCCGTCAAATGCGGACATCACGGTTCGCGCACGTCTACATCGCAGGGTTATTTGGATGTGATAACAACTCCCGAGGGCGCGCGGTCGGCATACTATATAATTTCCTGCGGAGAGGACAATAAATACGGACATCCGCATTCCGAAACGCTGGAAAGATTGAAAAACATGAATGTTCCGGAAGAGAATATACTGCGTACGGATATAGAGGGCGATATAACGCTTTCGGTTCGTCGCGGAGAAACCGTCGGCGACGACGGCCTGCCGGTTTACGGTTTGTTTCACGGCAGCAAAATGACGAAGATAGCGGAGACAGTACTTGTTTACCGTACGCTAGGCGGAATAAAGCTGAAATGGACAGTCGTCGCATGGGCTGTGTATGCCGTTGTTGCGGCGGCGGTCATCGTGCATATGCTGCTTGTCGGTATGGGATTTGTAGGAAGAGGCGATAACGGCAAACGCATGAACGACAGAGGCGGCAGGCGCACAAAGTGACGGTCAAGCAGCTGAAAGTAAAGGATTACCGCAATGCCGGCGAGCGTACGATCGTTTTATCGGGCGGAAGAAACGCCTTTGTCGGGGAGAACGCACGCGGAAAAACAAATCTTCTGGAGGCGGTGTATTTCGCAGGCGTCGGAAGATCTTTCCGTACTCCGCGCGACCGCGAACTTATTAAAAACGGTGCGGACAGAGCGATCATAGACGTGGATGTCGAAAAGGACGGATACGGAGAATCCGTACGTATCGTTATCGACAGAGAATGCAACAAGCGCGTCGCCGTCAACGGGTTGCCGATAACCAAAATGAGCGAACTCATGGGCGTGTGTCCCGTGGTGCTGTTTTGTCCGGATGGGCTTAAGATAGTTAAGGATGCGCCGGCGGACCGCAGAAAATTTATGGATATATCGCTTTGTCAGATTTCCAAAGCGTATTTTTCCGCACTGTCGCAATACGGTAAGATTTTGGCAAGCCGTAACAAATTGCTTAAAAGCGGCGGAGCGTCCGATAATACGTTGGCGCCGTGGGACGAGCTGCTCGCCGACGCCGGCGCAAAGATAATAAAAAGCAGGCGCGGATTTATAAGAGAACTTACTCCGTTCGCGGCGGAGCGGCACGGATTTTTGTCTGACGGAAAAGAGGCGCTGTCGCTCGATTACGAGAGCGTTCGCGGCGATAACACGGAAGATATAAAAACGGCGTTATTAAAAAGCTTTGCTGCGGACAGGGATAACGACCGCAGGCTAAAATACACCCATTCCGGACCGCATAAGGACGATATAAAAATTACCGTAGGCGGAGTGGACGTGCGCGCGTACGGTTCGCAGGGGCAGCAGCGTACGGCGGCTTTGTCCATGAAGCTTGCGGAAATGCGTCTTTTGACTAAGGTGATGGGCACGAGCCCGGTATTGCTTTTGGACGATGTTTTCGGCGAACTCGATGCCGTAAGGCGAAAAAAATTGCTTTTGGCGCTGGAGGGGTTTCAGTCCGTAGTCACTACAACGGACAAATCGGATTTCTGCGGATTCGATATCGCCGTAACGGAAATATAGAATATCATATCGGTCCCGAAAGTACGGGACCTTTTGTTTTTTGTGTATAAAATACTTACATGCGGCAATAATCGTGTGTATGAAAAAGATTATTTTTATATTTAAAAAGACAATATGTATATTGTTGTCCGTCGTAATTATTTTTTGCGTTTCGTCTATATTTTCCGGATGCAAAGATAATAATACATATAACGGTAAATTGCTTCGGCTCCATATACGCGCCAACTCGAATTCCGCAATCGATCAATCGGTAAAATTGAAGGTGCGCGATGCAGTCAACGAGTATATGACCGATAACATCCGCAAATCGACGTTCGACGAAGCGTATAGAGAAATAGGCGAAAAGCTGGATATACTGTCCGTCATTGCTTCAAACGTACTATGCTCTTACGGGTTTGATTACGGCGCACGCGCAAAGCTTGTAAACGAGTATTTTCCGTCGCGCATGTACTGCGACGTCACGGTACCCGAAGGCTATTACGACGCGCTTATTATAGAGCTCGGCGACGGCAAGGGCGACAATTGGTGGTGCGTAATTTATCCGCCCCTGTGTTACGGCGAACATTACAGGTATAAATCGTTTTTTGCGGAATTGTTCGGCTGAAGCAACATCTTGCCGATTACACAAAAGGAAGAAAAGAAATGACACGAACCAAATTGCGTACCGTAATACCTATCATCGTTATGCTTATATTAGCGGCAGCATCTGTAATGGTGTTCACCGATTCCGCACACGCCGATGTCGCGTACGGCAACACTTATGCGAACGTTGCGGCGGTGCAGACGCGATTGAACACTTTAGGCTATTACAAAATGTCGATAGACGGAAGATGGGGGAGCGGTACAACAGCCGCCGTCAAAAAGTTTCAGTCCGATAACGGATTGAAAGCGGACGGTATAGTCGGAAGCGGTACGGCAAGCAAACTGCGCGTAAAGTTGCCGATAACCGGCGGTATTTCGCTGGGGAAAACAAATGCTAACGTCGCCGCGGTACAGGCGCGGCTCACGACGCTCGGTTATTACAGCTCCGGCGTAGACGGTACATGGGGAAACGGCACACTGCGTGCGGTACTCAAGTATCAGTCGGACCGAGGTATGACCGTGGACGGCGTTGTGGGAAGCGGTACCGCCGGAAAGCTGGGACTTACTTTGAGTTCGTCCTCGCGAAGCGGCGGAATAAACAAGGGTAAGACTTACGAAAACGTAAAAGCTGTACAGACGGCGCTCCGCTCCGCAGGCTATTTCAAATCGACTGTGGACGGCGTATGGGGTAGAAGAACGATGTGCGCCGTCATGCATTTCCAGTCCGATTGCGGACTTACCGTGGACGGAGTTGTCGGATCGGCGACCGAACGTAAACTCGGCATAACGTTGGGTAGCGGCGGCGGCAGCGGCGGATCGGGCGGCGGAAATATCGGATCCGATGTTTCCGACAGCGATCTCAATCTTTTGGCACGCTGCGTGTACGGAGAATCGCGCGGCGAACCGTATAACGGTCAGGTCGCGGTCGCGGCTGTAGTCCTTAACCGCGTTCGCTCGTCTAAATTCCCCAATACGATATACGGCGTTATTTATCAGAAGAATGCGTTTACGGCAGTCAATGACGGTCAGATAAATCTTAAACCCAATCAGACGGCGTACAATGCGGCGCGCGACGCATTAAACGGCTGGGATCCTACGGGCGGCTGTCTGTATTATTACAATCCCGCGACGGCTACTTCGAGTTGGATATGGTCGCTTACCGTCCATATAAAAATAGGTAGACACAATTTCGCGCTGTAAGCCGAACGTTAAACCGATCGTGAATTTGTATATACCGATCGGCAAACGGCAAACAATAAAATCAAAGGAAAAAAGCAATGACAAACAATCTTAACGAAAAACGCAGTTATGCCGTGATAATAGCGGCGATAATATCTACGCTGGCGGTCATGATGTGCGGACTGATATCCGGTCTTGTGCTTGCCGTACGCGAGCACAGACAAAACGACGCGCCCGATTACGGACGTTTGATGGCGGAACACTTGCTGGTTGATTCCGCGAGCAGTTTGAGAAGTTCCATGTCGGCGTTACGGCTGTGCAATCAGCCCGAACCTGCCGAGCAGATAAACCGTATCGCGCTCGTACATGCGGTGCGTGCGGAAACGGCTTTGGAATGTCACATAGACGACTGGGTCAACAACCGCGACAAGGAAGCGTTTCTTAACGATATTGCAACCGTCCTTCACTCTTATTCGCCCGAAAAGACGATAAAAATGTCGGAAATGCTCTATAAGTATTCTACCGAGTTCTATACTTCTGTAAGTGAGGGAACTACGTTCGAATACAACGGCGAGTTGGTTGGCGGCAACGAAATGAACGAGCCGGATAAGGACGTGACCGAAGAAGATAAAAAGCAGGCGGCGGAACTGATTCAAACTGCGCTCGGAGCCGACCGCACGGAAAGCGTCGGGGCTTGGAACGGGCATATAGAGTTCTATATCGAACGCAACGGCAAAACCGGTTACGCTGTGGTGTGTAACGGTAAGATAATAGAGTATTCGTTTATGCGCGAAGAGGGCGTCGACGACACCGATATAGAAGCGGCAAAGACGGCGGCATTGGAAAGCGCCGAGGCTTGCGGCTATCCCGACCTTACCGTAAAGTGGGCGGAAAAAACAGGTAAGTCGGTAAGTGTTATAATGTGCAAAAGCTATAACGGCGCACTTGCAAGCGACGACTGTGCGATGGCGATAGTGCTGGGCGACAGTACCGTTGCGTTCAATTCCGGCGGTTGCGACCACGATCATACCGATATCCCGTCCCCTAAAAAATCTGAAGCCGAGGCGCGAAAGTCTGCCGTGAACGGCGGAGAAGGGACTCTTGTAGTTCGTAAAAAAGACGGCAGGGAACGTATATGTTACGAATACCGTTACGATCTCGAGGACGGTGTGCATTACGTTTACGTGTGCGCCGAAGACGGGAAACAGATGGAAGTTATTTAATATCTAAAGCAGAAGATAAAAAAACGGCAGCCGATAAAGCGTACTTCCCATAGGGAATAGACATACGATTATAAAAAGCTCTCAAACAAATTTGTTTGAGAGCTTTTAACTATACATTTTAATAACGATAAATTGAAATTTATATTACTTCTTATTCAACTGTTAACTATGACTTAAAATATATTTGATTTGTAAAGTCAATTACCGTTCCCATTTAAAAATGCTTTTATATGTTCATTTGCAATTTTGACTTGTCTCTTATTGAAACCATATTTTGCGCCATCTAAAATAATTAAACGTGAATTTGTGTTGATTTACTTTAATTTTCGATTTAATTTTGCGGGAAAAATAAGACATATATATATCTCACCAGGCTACGAGTAGCCTAATTCGTCCACGAAAAAAAGTACAGAAAAGGCACAGCT
>CAJUBY010000004.1:0-12470 GCA_910585055.1 uncultured Christensenella sp.
TGGTGGAGATAGTGGGACTCGAACCCATGACCTATGCGTTGCGAACGCATCGCTCTACCAGCTGAGCTATATCCCCATGCAACGAATATCTCATATTCGATAATAATTTTAGCATATCGGCATTTATTTGTAAAGTAAAATAGCGCGGATTTTTGATTGCGGTTTAAAATTTCGGGAAGTTTGTGTGAATATAATGTTATAAAACAAAACTAACGGTGCGACGTTGCTTGACAAATTTCGCATGTAGTTGTACAATTACACCGTATATTCCTTTTAGGTAACATTGATGAAGAATTATTATCAGATCCTAAATGTCAGAGTTACGGCGACCGAAGCCGAGATCAAGACAAATTACCGTATTCTTGCCAAGCGGTATCATCCCGACGTCAATCCCGACGATGCGACGGCGGCGAGTAAGTTTGCGGATATAAACGAAGCGAATGCGGTATTGTCCGATCCAAAGTCCAGGGCGGAATACGACGCGAAACTGAAAGAGGCAAGCAGTACAAGGCTTAATCAGGAAGATATCATCGCGCGTCAGCGTGCTCAGGCACAGGCGGCGGCGCGTCAGGCGGCACGCCAAGCGGCTTACCGCAACGGAATGAATGTCAATCAGAATATGGGGAGCAGTGCGCGGCGCGATGCGACCATAGCCAGAGCGCGAGCGGCGCAGGCGCAAGCACAGGCACAGGCTCAAGCAAAGGCGCAGGCGCAGTTCCAGGCGATACGAAATCAGGCGTATCAGAGCGGCAGGGAACACGGTATGGCGGAGGCGCGCAGAGCGGCGGAATCCGAGCTTTCGCGTCTTAACACTAATCTTCGCAATGTGCTCGCCGACAATAAAAAGATAAAACAACAGCTCGAAGTGGAAGCCGATCTCAAGCGCAAGCTTTCCGTCGCGGAACAGGACAGACGCGAGCTCGAACAGGAACTGTTCAATCGCGACCGCGAATTCTCTCAGGCATCTCAACACATAAAAGAATTGGAAACGCAAGTGGCGGAGCTTCAGGAAAAGGGCGGTGTCGCAAAGCGTTTAAAGTCCGAAAACGCCGAGCTAAAAGAAAAGTTGCTCAAAGCTCAATCGGAGCTAAAAGATCTCGAGATACGCAAAAAAGAAACGGAGCTTAAAAACGAAAAAGCGGATATACGCATAGAAAAGCTTGAACAGCTTGCCAAAAAACTGGAACAGGACAGGAAACAGGCGGAACTTAAAAACGCCGCGCAGATACAGCTTCAGCAGGACAAGCGTAAGCAGATGCAGGATGAGATCGATGTTCTTACACATAAGCTTGCGGCGCTTACGGCGGAGTCGGAATCGCTCCGTGCCGACAACGACAGATGGCAACAGTACGCCAAGAGCGAAGAGTTTTTGTCCAATACCGAAGTACGTATGCAGGACTGGGCGAAAAAGGTCAAAGCCGACAAAAAACAGGCAAAGGGCACGCTGTACGGCGAACTCGGTCTTTTGATATGGGCAACCGACGAGGAAATAGAGGAAGCGTACGCCAAGCTTCGCAAACGGCTTTCCAACAAGACGGAACCGGAGCTTGTGGCAAAGCTCGAGAAGATAGAAGAGGCGCACACGATACTGTCCGATCCGGTCAGCCGCGCCGATTATAACAATACGCTCGGTATAACCGAAGAACAGGTCGCCGAAGAGCGTAAACTTATAGACTCCAACGAAAGCCTTATGGAGGAGTACCGCAACCGTCTTGCGAACAAAGAATTTTGGGCGCATTTTGACGAGCTTACGGTCGCGGCGTTATCCGGCGATCCCGATTCTCAATACAAGTTGGGTGAGATATATTATAAAGGCGAAGAAGTCGACCGCGATACGGAACAGGCGGCATTTTGGTTTAAAGAAGCGGCAAAACACAAACATGCCGATGCGATGTACCGTTTGGGCGTATGCTTTATTAACGGCGAGGGCGTGGAACGCAATGACGCCACCGGACACGGATTTATACGCCAAGCGGCAAAACTCGGATCGAAAGCCGCGAAAAAAGCGGAAGGTATCAAGTAAGCGGATTTTGATTTATACATTGCCGCAGTCGGATCTATCGGACTGCGGTTTTTTGTTGCGTATTAAATATTAACATACGTACGATATTATTTTTGGTGTCGATGCCTTCGGATTTACCGATTATCGATTCGCATGGACTTGCGGAATCGTTACGCAGTACCGTATATATTATCATTTGACATGCTGCCGTAAATATATTAAAATAAATATAACATATTACGTCTGTAACCGATAGCGTTACGATATGGGAGATCCGAAAATCGTACTTTTTTCGGGGCGCAAACATAGTACGTACGGGCGGATCACTGCCGTATCGACGTGAGTGTTTTAAAATAACCTAAAGGAGATATATCATGTTAGGAAATTTTACATACTGCAATCCCACAAAGCTTTATTTCGGCAGGGATGCACTTAACGGACTTAACGAAGAACTGCCCAAGTACGGCAAAAACGTTTTGCTTGTATACGGCGGCGGTTCTATCAAGAAAAACGGCATATACGACAAAGTTGTTGCTATTCTGAAAGCCAACGGCAAGGAAATTTTTGAAGACGGCGGCGTTATGCCTAACCCCACGAGCGATAAGCTGGAAGAGGGCGTTAGGCGCGCCGAGGCGGCGAATGCCGATCTCATCCTTGCCGTAGGCGGCGGATCTGTGTGCGATTATGCCAAAGCCGTTTCCGTATCGGTGAATTGCGGCGGCGATCCGTGGGAGAAATATTTTATCAGGTTCGAAGAACCGACTTGTAAAATTATTCCGGTAGGCTGTGTGCTTACAATGGTCGGCACAGGAAGCGAAATGAACGGCGGATCGGTCATCACCAATCATGCGCAGAAGCTGAAAATAGGGCATGTGTTCGGCGAAAACGTTTTTCCGAAATTTTCGGTAATGAACCCCGAATTTACTTTTACTTTGCCGAAGTATCAGATGATAGCCGGGATATACGACATTATGTCTCATATTCTCGAACAGTATTTTTCGGGAACGGACGACAATACGAGCGATTATATAATGGAAGGACTTTTACGTTCGCTGATCCACAGTGCAAATATCGCCGTAAAAGATCCGACCGATTACGAGGCGCGCAGTAATATAATGTGGACGGCGACTTGGGCGCTCAATACTTTGGTCGCAAAAGGCAAGACGACCGATTGGATGGTCCATATGCTGGGGCAGGCTGTCGCCGCGCATACGGACGCGACTCACGGAATGACGCTCGCCGCCGTTTCTTTGCCGTACTACAGATTTATAATGGACAGCGGCTTGGATAAATTTGCGCGCTATGCGGTCAATGTATGGCATGTCGATCCAAAAGGAAAAACAGCGAAACAGACGGCGCAAGAGGGTTTGGCGGAAATGGAGAAATGGATGATATCGATAGGGCTTGTCATGAATATCACCGAGTTGGGCGCTACCGAAGAAATGCTTGACGGCATTGTAAAAAGCACGCTCGTTATGGACGGCGGCTATAAGATATTGAATGCCGTCGACATACGTGCTGTGCTGCTGGCAAGTTATTAGTCGGTATGCAACTACGACGGGCGCACTGCTCGGCGGCAGACGGATTTATAAAGATCGCGGCGCTTCGATATAACGCCGCGGTCTTTTATATTATTACGGACGCGGAAAAAAAATAAGCAAGGAACCGTGTTTGACCGAGACGCTTGCGCCGATACCTGTCGTTTCGTTGGATACTCCTATAGGGCAGTCGGGCATCAGTTCATAATCTTTGAGTCCGAATTTTAATTTTTCCAGTGTTACGCCGCTTGCGGCGCCGCCGTAAGCGAATACGGAGACGGTGCCGGACGAGTTTTTCGGCAGTGTGAATTTTTCGTCGGTGATAACGGTAACGATTCCGGTACCGTCGATAAGATATCCGTGCGCGCCGTATGCGTTTAAGTATGCGAGCGCTGCGAAATTGGCTGCGGTGTGGTCGAGCCGACCGCCGGTGCCGCCGTATATGACGAATGTTCGGTATTCGCGGCGCAGCCCCAGTTTTACGGCTGCCATCATGTCGGTGTCGTCTTTGTCGCGGTTAAGCTTTACGACATGCGCTGCCGTATTTTGAGGCACGGCGCAAGAATCGAAATCGCCTATGACTACATTCGGCTCTATGCCGAGCGACATTGCAAACTCGTAACCGCCGTCGGCGGCAATAACCAGATCGTTTGGCGTTATTTTACGGCGCGGTGCAAAACGTTCTCCGGCGCCGAATATCACACACAGTTTTTCCATACCGTAATTATATCACGGCAAATCCGAAAAATCAATTACGCGCGTATAAAATACCGCGCAATCGTTTTGAAGCCGTCGGTTTTTATGATATAATGTATGTGCCCGTATGTCGGGCGGCAAGGAGATAATATGGCAAAGGTATATGCGCTTATAGCGGACGGATCGGAAGAGATAGAAAGTTTGGCGCCCGTCGACTTACTGCGCAGGGCGAATGTCGATACGAAAATAGTGTCCGTGTGCGGCAGGACCGTTACGGGTTCGCACGGGATAAAAATAGAAAGCGACGCGCTTATCGGCGAAGTCGATCTTACGGACGCGGATCTTTTGTTTATTCCGGGCGGAATGCCGGGGTCCGTCATTCTCGCAGAACATCGTGGCGTTACGTCGGCGGTGCGGAATATGCTGGATAAAGGGAAACGCGTAGCGGCCATCTGCGCAGCGCCGGCATTGGTTTTGGGCGCACACGGTTTTTTACGCGGAATAAAAGCGGTTTGTTTTCCCGGCTACGAAGATAAAATGATCGGTGCGGTATTACAGGCGGATGCGCGTTTCGTCACAGACGGAACGGTGACTACGGCGCGCGGATTCGGCTGTGCTACGGATCTGGGTCTGGAACTCGTGCGTCTGCTCGCAGGCGAGTCGATTGCCGAAGCCCTTAAACAAAAAATACAGTATCGTGAGTAAAACGAAAAAGCCTGCGCGTAATATATATCCGCGCGCAAATATATATGTATATAAACGCCCGGGCATTTGCTTGCGCTGCGAACGGGTTTATGATACAATACAAAACACATAAAAATATGAGTTGTGCGGCGGTTCGATCCATATTTATTAAATCGCGCGGCTTGCGCATAGGGAGATTCTAATGGCTAACGGTATAAATAACGGCGGACTGTCGCCTACCGATTTTCTTGCCAAAAAGTATTTCGATCAGGGTGAAAAATACTTTACGGGCGACGGCGTTTCGGTGGATTTCAAAAAGGCGGCGGAAGGCTACGCGCAGAGCGCAAAGCTAGGGTATGCGCCAGGTGTATTTTCGCTGGGCGTGTGTTATATCCGCGGACTGGGCGTGGCGCATGACGAAAAGCGCGCGTATGAACTTATAAAGCAGGCGGCGGATATGGGCAATGCCGACGCTCAATTCACGCTGGGGCATTTTTATTTCGACGGGTCGGTCGTGGAACGCGATTACGATAAAGCCGTCGAGATCTTTCGCGCCGCAGCCGACAACGACCATCCGGGCGGATTGAACGATCTGGGTTTTTGTTATCAGCGCGGACTGGGCGTGGAGCAGGATTCGGAAAAGGCGTTCGATTGTTTTTTGCGCGCCGCAGAAGCGGAATTCGCCGCGGCACAGAACAACGTCGGGGATTGCTATAACTTCGGCAGAGGAGTGGAAGCGGATAGCGAACGCGCGTTTTTGTATTATTACCGCGCGGCGCAGAACGGGTACGCCGTAGCGCAAAATAACGTCGGCATGTGCTATCTTAACGGCAGGGGCGTCAAACAGGACTATGCGCAGGCGGTGCATTGGTTTGAGGAGGCAGGCAAGCTTGGCAATCCCGTAGCCGTAGCTAATTTGGGGTTCTGCTACGAAACGGGCAGGGGCGTCGGAAAAGACGCCGAGAAAGCCGTGCAGCTTTATACTGTAGCTGCGGACGCAGACAGCGCTCCGGCACAATACAATTTAGCAAAGTGTTTGCGCGACGGAAACGGAGTAAAACAGGATAAAGACCGCGCGTTTTCTCTGTTCAAACGGTCGGCGGATCAAAATTTCCCTGTTGCTTATTCTGCGCTTGCCGATTGTTATGCCGACGGTATAGGCGTCAAGCCGGATAAGGAACTTGCCGCAAAATATAAAAAACTCGCCGCCGATGCCGGATATGCCGGCGCGTCTGCATCTGACGGCAAATAAGTTTTTGTGCGGCGCAAACATTCTGCGCATAAAACGTTGCAGCGTATTGCCGCCGTAAAATAATATAAATCGACAATGTCGCGGTATACGAAATATACTGCGGCTTTTATGATCGCGGTTATTAGTACGCCGTACCGAAAGGCGATGCGGATGCCGTAATATCGGCGCACTGCCTTTGCTTTGATTGACAAACTGGCATATAAGTGATATTATAGTGTTAAATTCGGGGTTTATACCCGAAATTTTACGGTGTGGTTAATGGCTAAAAAGCTGTCCAAAAGGGCAAAAAAACAAATATTGAATATCGCGTTTCTTGCCGTGCTGATAGGGATCACGATGACTGTCGTTTTTGTCAGTCAGGATATAAACCTGCACGATATAGGAGCGTTTTTATATGATTGCAACCCGTGGTATATAGTCGGTGCGTTCGGCGGCTTGCTCGGATTTATAATTTTCGAAGCCGTCAGTTTGCATATAATCGCGCATACGCTCGGGCATAAGAGTAAATTCGCGTCGTCGGTCGCGTATTCCACAAGCGATCTGTATTATTCGTCGATCACTCCTTCCGCGAGCGGCGGACAACCGGCTACGGCATATTACATGATGCGCGACGGAATGAGCGGCGGAGCCGCCGGGTTTTCGGTGCTGTTCAATATAATAGCATATACGGTGGCTACGGTTTTGGTCGGTTTGTTCGGGGTGGCCGTTTGTCCAAACATGTTCGGACAGATAGGACACTGGTTTGCCAAAACTTTGATAATTCTCGGATTTGTCATTCAGCTTTTGCTGCTTGCGCTTTTGCTGCTTTGTTTGTTCCGTGCGCGCGTGATCATGCGTATCGGCGGCTGGGGCATATCGTTATTGACAAAAATGCACATAATAAAAAAGCCGGATAAATGGCGCGGCAAGCTCGAAACCGTTGTGACCAAATACAGATCGTGCCGTAAAATCATAAAAAAACATCCCATGCTGTTTGTAAACGCGCTGCTGTTCAACATAGCGCAAAGGGTGTCGCAGACGCTCATACCCTGTTTTGTTATAATGGCTTCGCCGAGATCGGCGGAATTTTCGGTCAACTTCTTGGAACTGTTCTGTATGCAGGCATACGTTCTTATAGGTTACAATTCCATACCGCTACCCGGCGGTACCGGCGCATACGAATATTTGTATCCCAATGTTTTCGGGATAGGCGGATACGATATGAAATTCATACTTTCCGCGATGATGGTATCCCGAGCGATATCATATTATATATGTATGATAGTGACCGGGCTGTATACGCTGGTATACCATGCGATAGGATTGAAAAATGTTCCCAAGGACGAGCAGGCGAAGATCCCTGACGGAGTGGACATTTATTCTGCGCTGTCGAGCGATGCCGTACTTAACGAGATAGATAACGGCGGCGGCGAGCGTATAATGGAAAATATGTCCGAAATATCGAACGGTTCGGACGGCGCCTGTTCCGTTATGCGGTCCGGACAAGCCGTAGACGAGTCGGACGCGGGAACGTCGGAAAATAATAACGCGTGTAACGGGGACGGACCGGAGCCCGATGACGGCTGTTCCGAAATGCTCCGAGACATGGATGATACGCCGTCTTGCGGAGAACAGAATAAAATTATACGGGAGAAGAAAAATGATCGAAGATAACAACGACGTCGTTTCGGAAGAAACCGCTGCCGTAAATGCGGTCGGAACGGCAGACGTAACGCCCCCCCCCGTGGTTAAGGGCAGGAAGATTGGTCCGACAAATAAATATATAGTCGGTTACTGGCATTACGGCGTTATCCTTACATATCTGTCGCTTGCGCTGTCCGTATGCGGTATTTGTTTTGCCGCTGCATACGGCGGACCGCGCCGCGACGATATAGCCGCGTTCTTCGTATTGCTCGCCGGACTTTGCGACGCGTTCGACGGAATGGTAGCCAACACGCGCAAACACCGCACTGCGGACGATAAGATGTTCGGAATGCAGATAGATTCGCTGTGCGATATAGTGTCGTTCGGGATAGCGCCGATAATGGTTGGCGTAGCGATGGGCATGACACGCTGGTATTACTGTATCGTATACGTGTTTTTCGTGCTTTGCGGGCTTGTGAGGCTTGCGTATTTCAACGTCGACGAGATAAACCGATCGGGCAAGCCGGACGCAGGCAGACGGGAATCCTATACCGGTCTGCCCATAACTAATGTGTCGCTCGCTTTGCCCGTTTTCTATCTTATAGCTACAATGTTCGACAGAGGCGCATGCGGCGTTACGCCAGAGCAGGCGCAGATCATAAGAGCGGTAATAATGATGTCGTGCTATATATTATGCGGTTTGCTGTATGTGATCAAGTTTAAAATGCCCAAGGCACATGCGCGCGGACTTATAATAACCGTTATAACCATAACGGTGCTCGTGATAGGGCTTGCGCTCATACGTTACTACGTTTGCGGCGTTGTGCTGTTCGAACCTCTTACTACGTTTTAGATCATGAGAGAAACGGTCGAAAAACCGCAAGTCCCCAAATCGCTGCGGTTTCTGTATTATAATAAATTCGGCGGACTTATACTGCGGATGATAAGTCGCAGATGGGTGAGTAAACTTGCCGGCAGATATCTCGACAGCCGTCTTTCCAAACGCAAGATAAAAAAGTACGTTAAAAAACACGGCATAGTTATGTCGGAGTTTTTACAAGAGGATTATAAAAACTTCAACGAGTTTTTTACGCGCAGAATAAAGCCGGAACTTCGTCCGATCGATCCCGATCCCGATGCGCTCATAAGTCCGTGCGATGCCAAAGTTTCTGCGTACGATATTTCCGACGATCTGGTATTCAACGCAAAGGGATTCGATTATACCGTCGGAACTTTGCTTAAAAACAGCGAGCTTGCCGAAAAGTACTCCGGCGGATTGTGCCTGGTTTTCCGACTGTGCGTCACGGATTATCACAGGTACTTTTTTTTCGACGGCGGAATTGCGGAACGCAATACTTTTATCAAAGGTAGACTGCATACCGTGCAGCCGGCGGCGCTCGAACGCCGCAGAGTGTTTACGGAAAACTGCCGGGAATACACATTGCTCAAAACAGATAATTTCGGCGACGCTGTAATGGTAGAAGTAGGCGCTATGATGGTAGGCAGGATCGTAAACGAAGTTAAGTCGGGCAGGTTCGAACGCGGACAGGAAAAAGGCAGGTTCGAGTTCGGCGGCTCGACCGTTATATTATTGCTCGAAAAAAACCGTGCGGAGCTTGACGGCGAGTTTTTCGAAAATACCCGAAACGACCGTGAGACCGTCGTAAAATGCGGAGAAAAGATAGGGCGGAAAATAACGTAACGGCGGTCAAATACGGACTTCGTTATAAACGCGGAGTGTGCTCGGTCGTACGTTTATTACAGTCGTACATCGGAAATCGATATACGCAGGCAACGTCCGAATATTAGTTAAAACGCCTATTCGCAAGTACCGTCCTATCCGTGAAATTGCGTAAAACGCTTGATTATTTTTATTCGATTTGATATAATACACGTCGCATACAACTATATACAAAAGGACAGATCGCCATGTCGCCGACCGTTAAAAAAAGGCTTTACAATATATTGGTAATACCGCTCGCCATGCTTACTTCGGCGGTGATACGCGCTGTCGTCGTACATATGTTCGTAGTGCCGTTCGAGTTTGCGACAAGCGGCGCACAGGGTATAGGCGTACTTATAGAATCGTCTACCGGATTTTCCGCCGGTTGGACGACGCTCATAATAAATTTTCCGTTGATGATACTTGCTTGGCTGTTTATAGGCAAACGGTTTACAATCATTTCGGGTATATCGATAATCCTGTCCGCGGTGGGCATGATATTGATGAAGCAATATACAGCTTACATACCTACTTATCAGGGAGTTAACGCCAATCCCATATTTGCGGCGATCGCCGCAGGTGTTTTGGGCGGCGTCGGGTTCGTAATAATGATCCGTATAGGCGGATCGACGGGCGGAAGCGATATAATCGCAATGCTTTTGCAGAAAAAGTATAAAGCGACCAATATTTCGTGGTTTGTCTATGCGGTTGATGCCGTTATCATTTTTGCGTCCATATTCGTTTACCGCGGCAACGGCGCGCTCGCGTTTGTAACGCCCGTGATGATGGCGCTTACGGAAGAACTGTGTCATGCGGCGATCGCCGATATGATACTCACGGGTTTCAAGACCGCGCTCAAGTACGAGATAATAACCGACAGCCCCGAAGAGATAAGTGCGGAACTTATACAAAAGCTGGGCAGGAGCGTCACTTGTACCGAAGTTACCGGCATGTATTCGCACGACAAACGTTCGCTTTTGATATGTATTATTCGGAAACGTCAGTTGGCGGATTTTAACGCGATACTCAAAAAATATCCGGATACTTTTGCTTACGTCATTAATACACGCGAAGTAATAGGCAAGGGTTTCGGCAACCACAGTCAGTTGTAGGTCGACAAGGCGGTAAATCCGCTTCGGCGCGGATATTACGTCCGCGCTTTATATTATAAATAATCGTATTTAAGGAAACGTCATGAAAGAATTCAAAGCACAGTCAAAAAAATTGCTCGATCTTGTAGTCAACTCTATTTATGTAAACCGTGAGATATTTTTGCGCGAGCTTATTTCCAATGCATCCGACGCGCTCGACAAACGCAGGTTTATGTCGCTTACCGATTCTTCGCTCGATGCGGACTTTTGTATAGAGCTTAAAGCGGATAAAGCCGCCCGTACGCTGACTGTCAGCGATAACGGGGTCGGCATGAACGAACGGGAGCTGGAATCGAATTTGGGCGTTATCGCCGCGAGCGGTACGGAAGAATTTAAAAAGGCTCAAGGCAAAGTGGACGACAACGATCTTATAGGTCAGTTCGGCGTAGGATTTTATTCGTCGTTCATGGTTGCGGAAAGCGTTACCGTCATCAGTAAAAAAGTCGGGGAGAGTTCCGCATATAAGTGGGTGTCGAACGGCGTCGACGGGTTTGACATTTTGCCTGCGGAACGCGACGGATACGGTACCGACGTTATAATTACGTTAAAGGCGGATGGCGAAGAGAGCTATTCGGAATTTGTCGAGGAGTACAGGCTTTCCGCGCTCGTCAAAAAGTATTCCGATTATATCCGTTATCCGATCCGCATGCTTACGCAAAAAATTTCGGACGGGGACGGCGCGACCGCGGAAGAGATAAAAACGCTTAACTCCATGACGCCGGTGTGGAAAAAGCGTAAATCGGAACTCGGCGAATCGGAGCTCGATGAATTTTACAAACATACGTACAGAGACTACCGCGATCCGCTGATGCACATAAGCACGCGCGTCGAGGGCGCCGTGGATTATACCGCGCTGATGTTCATACCCTGCGAACCTGCGTTCGATTACTATACAAAGGATTATAAGCGCGGTCTGTCGCTGTACTGCAACGGCGTGCTTATAATGGATATGTGTTCCGATCTGGTACCCGAATATCTCGGATTTATAAGAGGCGTAGTGGATACGCCCGATCTTGCGCTCAATATATCGCGCGAAACTTTGCAGCATGACAGGCGTTTGGCGGCTATAGCCAACGGGCTGGAGAAAAAGATCTTGGCGGAATTCGGTAAATTATTAAAGAACGACAGGGAAAAATACGAAAAAGTTTTCGCACAGTTCGGCAAGGCGATAAAATTCGGTGCGTATAACAATTTCGGCGCGGATAAGGACAAGCTGAAAGATCTGCTGCTTTACTATTCGGACAAGCAAGACAAATATATAACATATCAAGAATACACCGACGGGCTGGAAGATAAGGCGCCTATACTGTACGCTTGCGGCGAAACGGCGGAAAAGATCAAAATGCTGCCGCAGCTCGAAGGCGCGCGCGCCGGCGGCAGAGACGTGTTGTATTTTTCGGATCCCGTAGACGAGTTTATAGCTCGAATGCTAACCGATTACAACGGCCATAAATTCGAGAACATAGCGTCGGGCGGCGGAGACGTCAAGACCGATAACGGCGAGCACAAAGAACTTCTCGCGCGCATGGAAAATCTTTTAAAGGGCAAAGCCGCCGTCGCGGCAACGGATAAGCTTAAATCTTATCCCGTTTGTTTGGCGGCAAAGGGCGAAGTGTCGCTGGAAATGGAACGTATAATGGACGCGATGGGCGGTGGAATAAAAGCCGAACGTATACTGCAGGTAAATCTCGGTCATCCTGTTATAACGCGTATGGAAGAGCTGCCCGACGAACGCTTTGCCGATACCGTAACGGTGCTTTACAACGAAGCGCTCATCGCCGAGGGGTATAAGACCGAACCC
>CAJUBY010000004.1:12480-52341 GCA_910585055.1 uncultured Christensenella sp.
AATTTTTGACCGCGTTAAACCGAATTTTGGGTGGAGAGACCGGGTCTGCCGCCGATATCGCAAAAACGGCTGCCGAAAAACCGAGCGGCGCACAGGCGAAAAAAACGCGTGCGAAAAAGACCGAATCGAATGAAAAAAAGCAATAAACCGAAGATAGTCGTAATATCGGGTGTGACGGGCGGTATAGGGAAAGAACTTGCGCGGCTTTACCGAGCGGCAGGCGATACTGTGATCGGCTTGTCGAGAAGCGGCGCGCCCGGCGAAACAGACGCCGTTTGCGACGTTACGGATACGGATGCCGTCGCAAAGATAATATCCGAGACTGCCGAAAAATACGGTCGGATCGATACGGTGATCGCCAATGCCGGATGCGGACTGTCGGGTGCTACGGAACTGCTTCCGCTTGAAGAAGTGCGTAAACAGATAGATCTCAACTTTATCGCGGCGCTCAATCTTGTACGGCGCTGTCTCGAATATATGCGGCGAGGCGGCAACGCCGTGTTTATATCCTCGGCATGTGCGCTTTTTGCGTTGCCGTACCGTGCGGTATACTGTGCAAGCAAGGCTGCGGTAAATATGGCGGCGTTCGGTATGTATATGGAACTCAAAGAACACGGTATACGCGTCAGTTCGGTTTGTCCCGGCGATATACGGACCGGGTTTACGGAGAACCGCGTAAAGTATAACCACGGCGGCGAACGTTACGGGACCGCGCCCCAAACCGCCGCGCGGAAAATAGATTCGCGCGAACATAAGAGAATGAAGCTCGGACGCGCCGCGAAAAAGATATATTCATGCTGTGTCAAGAGCAGAAAACCGTTATATATAGTCGGGACCAAATATAAATTTCTCAACGT
This sequence comes from uncultured Christensenella sp., assembly GCA_910585055.1. GTDB lineage: Bacteria > Bacillota > Clostridia > Christensenellales > Pumilibacteraceae > Anaerocaecibacter. Next base: position 13,338 of record CAJUBY010000004.1, read on the forward strand.
GCTGCGGCATATCCTGCCGCAAAAACTTTTTTTAAACGTGACGGCTCGGATCTTCCGATAACAGGTAATTAAGATGATAAAAACGAACAACGGCGAATTTTACATGTCGGCAGGCGAAACGTGCTATACGTTGAGAGTTTCGGACGGTCTTCTCGTTAGCTCGTATTTCGGGAAACGTATCGAACCCGAGGACGATCTTTCGGCATTGGGTCTTCGGACGCACCCGGAATTTACCGTACCGACGGTAGTTTGCGATGGTAAAAAACTGCGTTGCGCATTGACTTTTTCAAATGTCGAAATATGCGGAGAAAAACCGACCGGCGGACTTGCCGGCGGTAAAACATTAAAGATAACGTTCCGCGACGCAGACATCGGCTTGCGTGCGGAACTGTATTACACACCTTATCCGCGCGGCGGATATACACGGCGTATAGTTGTTACGAATTTCGGTGGCAGACCGCTTACGGTGTCGGGTCTGCAAATGATTTCGGGCGTTAACGGAGGCTGTGTCGCAGTCGATACGGAAAGTGGCGGAAACAATAAAATTCAGACGGCGAGATCGGTCAAGCAGCGGAAATTCACAGCGAAACACGCCGAAAATTTTGCGGCGGTCACGGAAAGCGAGTGTGGGAGCGTTTGCGGCGCATACGGTTTTTTGTGCGCGTACGGCGACGGCAGTATAACGACGGAAATAACGGACGGCGGCGTTCGGATATATGCCGGAGACGGCGGAAGTAACAAGCTTGCTCCCGGCGAATCGTGCGTTTCGCCGGAGATGACGGTAGTTTATTCCGACCGCGGAGTAGACGGTATGCTGCGTGTTTTACACGATATATTGCGAGAAGCTTTCGGCGGCGACCGTTTATCTCGGAGCAAAACAGTTTTGTTTTTGCCCGAGACGTTCCGCGGAAAAGCGACGGAAGCGGCGGCGGCAGTGTGCGAACTCGGGTGTGATGTTATGGCTGTTGACATAAACGCTTATTCGGACGGAGGATTGGCGGAATTTTCCGCCGCGTGCAGATCTACCGGTATAAGTTTGGGCTTGCGTGTAAGCGCGGAAAACACGGATGCCGTGTCTGTCGCCGAACTGGAAATTGCCGTAGCGAGTGCGGTAAAGCGATACGGTGCAGGCTACGTTATGATAACAGATTCGGATGCGGCAAAATCGTTTGCTAAAGCGCGCGCGGTCTGCGGTCTGTACACCGGATTGCGCAAGACTTTTCCCGAACTTACGGTGGAACTGTCCGAGGTGTCCGGATCCGACTGTCGTCATTCGGCATGTTATCCGCCATGCAGTGTGCGCAATATCGTCAAACTACTGCCGGAGTCGGGACTCAAATCGAGATTCGACCGAGCCACATTCGGCGGACTGGGATACGAGTTCGATCCTATATCTGCAGGCGCGGAAATAAAGCGCGCGGTCAGAGCACAGATATTTTCGTATCAGGACGATGCGCCGACCGTCATGCTTGGCGATCTGTACCGTGCGAAGATCGACGGCGGATCGTGCAGGATATCGGTCGCAAAAGACAAGTCAAAAGCGTATGCTGTATGCGAATTGCCGGAGACCGACGGCGCGCGCGTCGCGCTTGCCGGGCTTGACGAACATGATCTGTACCATGTCCGCGAACTGGGAAAAACTTTCTCCGGCGCGGCGCTGATGAGCTGCGGCATCGCACTGCCGGTTGCGGCGGCGGATTTCGATACGTACGTGTTGCATCTCAGACAGGTGGCAGACTTCGAATGACCGCGGAATAATTGCGATTTAAAACGGAGAACGGGATGAGAGAATTTACGGACGAGCAGATCGAAGAATTGAAAAAGATAACGGTATCGACCGAAGATCTGTATTCGGAATATGCTGCGCGCGACGCCGACGCCGTCCGTTTGCATAAAAGCACGCGGCGTACGGAACTCGAATTTATACGGTCGCAGTACGCTATCGATGCGGACAGCATTATAAATTGCAGGTTTTATAACCGCGGCAGCGATAAGACGCAGGTGTTTTCGTTTTACAAAAACGACGAAATAACGCGGCGCACTGCGCACGTTCAGCTGGTATCGCGCATCGCGCGGAAGATAGGCAAGGCGCTGCGGCTCAATCTCGATCTAATCGAAGCTATTGCTATAGGTCACGACATAGGGCACACGCCTTTCGGACATGCCGGCGAAGAAATTTTGAGCCGGCTGTATTTCGAGCATGCAGGCAAGTATTTCAATCACAACGTTCACAGTGTGCGCGTTTTGAATATGATAATGCACAACAATCTTACGGTTCAAACTTTGGACGGCATTATCTGTCATTGCGGCGAAGAAGTAAACGAAAAATACGAACCTGCCGTTTTGCCGAGCGCCGACGAATTTTACGCTATGTTCGACGGGTGTTATACCGATAAAGATGCGGTAAAACGTTTGCGCCCCGGAACGCTCGAAGGCTGCGTTGTCCGCTTAAGCGATATGATAGCATATATAGGTAAGGACCGCGCCGATGCGAAGTACACTTTGCAAATGAATATCGAATTCGACGAGAGTGCGATCGGATCGACAAACAAGGAAATAATAGATAACGTTACGCGCGACGTTATAGCCGGCAGTATGGGCAAGCCGTACCTGTCGTTGAGCGAAGATGTTTATAAAGCGCTCGTCGCCTGCAAAAAAGAGAATAACGACAAGATATATAAACGCAGAGAACTACGCGAACCGTACGAACGGATAATCGCGCCGATGACCGAAAAGATGTATAAATGTTTTGTATATGATATAGAACACGAAAATACCGATTCGCTGATCTTTAAGCATTATTTGAACGATTCTATCATCAAAGTAAATTACTTCGAAAAAAACGTATATAAGACAAACGGCGACGACGACGGCGGAGAATATACTATGGCAAATTCTCCGGAGGACATAGCTGCGGATTTTATAGCAAGTATGACGGACGATTATTTTTTGGACGCGTTCAGCCGAATTTTCCCGGACGATGAATTAAATAAAGAAGTTTGTTACGCGGGTTATTTCGACGGTCTTTAAATAATCGATAGCTTTTGCCGAGGTTCTACATCAAACTATGCAGCCGACAGGCACATGTGTTTGAGAGACAGGGTATTATTTCGTACGGTCGCGAATTGTGTTGTATTATGTTGACAAAGTATAAGATTTGTGATATATTACATAAACACTTATATTTATCTACATGAGACGACATATACATTTTATGCGGATAAAGCGGTGATGAAAAATCGGAAGAAAAGGAGTATTCAATGGTAAAGTGTAAAAACTGCGGTGCCGATCTCGAAGACGGCTCCAAGTTTTGTATGGCGTGCGGCACCCCGACCGAAGACGGCGTTCAACGGGAGGAAACGCGAGCCGTCAATATATCGTTACAGCTCGACGGCGACAGACAGGCGGATAAGAGCGGCGGATTTAAGCAAAAGATCGTGAACGCCAAAGAGAAAACGCTTGCTTTCGAAAGTAAACACAACGTTATCTTAAACGCCGTTATGCTAGTGTGTGCCGTAGTGGTACTGTGCGTATCGCTTTTTGCGCCCATAAAGGTCGTAGGGTACGTCGAATTTTTCGGAAACGACACTAATATTATAATCGAAGAAGACGGCGGGAAAAATTCTGTATATTCTACAGTGGAGATAGAACAGAGCATTTGGCAGCTCATAGGCTCGGTTTGGTACGTCAAAGCAAGCGACGGAACCAAAAAAGATCTGCAGAACGATCTTATGAAGGCTTATGCGGCGATACAGATCGATGCTGCAGCTTGGAGTGCGGCCAATCCCGGCGCGGATGAGCCCGAACGTCATAACGCAATGGCGGAAATAATCGTCGATCATGTATCCGATATAAACTATCTCGGATACGTAATGGCGACCAAAGAGAATGTCGGCGGCGAAGACGCGCCGATATCGTTATCGGGAAATTATTGGGCGGCTGTCGTTTCCATGGCGCTCGGTCTGCTCGTTACGCTGTTTGCGATAATAATTGCTATATACTCGCTGGTAAATATAATACTTGCGGTCGTTAATATGATCAAAAAGAAACCGCAGGTCAAACTTTACAAATATATGATAAAAATGTTAACGCTGTCCGGAGTCGGTCTGTCGTGCCTGTGGGCGGCGCCCATGCTGTCCGCCGGCGGCGGCATGTTTGCGATCTCGGTGTTTGTCGCGGTCAGTATGCTTGTTTTCGTCATGGTCGGCGAGCTGATTACGGGCAAAAACGGAATACTCGTTACCGTTAAACGTTCAGCAGTGGCGTTGCTTTGCATGATAGCGTTTTACATACTTTGCACGAATATCGTCGCAAGCGTTGTTACAAACGCGCAGGGTATGACGGTCACAGTAAACGGAAACGCCGGTTACGGGCTGTACGGAATGATGTCGGCTATGGATCTTATAGTCGATAATATCGGCGGCGGAAAAGCGGATGCGGTCGGACTTGTATCGGCGGCGCACGGCATCATGGGCATATTGGCGTATCTGCTTGCCGCAGGCTTTGCGATGGGCTACGCTCACAAGGTGTATACGAGCTCTATCAAACGTCTCGCGTACGGCGAAGGCAAAAAGAGCGGAAACGCGTACATGATAGCCACCGTCATATTCATGATAATAGCGATAGTGCTCGGATTTATGTCCAACACGCTCGAAAAATTGCTTATCGAAAAGCTGTTCCACGGCTCGACGTCGGGCGTCAAAGGCGAATGGTTGATGCGCGGACAGATATGGGCGTCCATGATACTCATATTGATCGCGGTGATATTCAATATGGTTTTCGATCCCGAAAAGATAAAACCGAAAACCGCAGTACAAAGTGTGGGTGAAAGCGGCAACGGAACGGTTGCCGACAATACAGCCGCAGACGGTGTTCCGCCCGTCGGCGAAACGACATCTGTATCAGACGTTAACGGTTCGGATCCGTTCGGGCTGTAAACTGATAACAAACAAGCGGCGGCCGATCACGGTCGCCGTTTGTATATACGAAGCGGCATAACAAGCTTGTCGGTTCTCCGAATATCCGGAGCATAATACGGCGCCGAGCGCATATATAACCGTTGTCGGATATTTTGACGAAATTCGGCGCAAATCGCTTGACAACGCAAACTCCGCGGCATTATAATAACAGCGGAACAGCAAAGGCGCCGTAAAATTGCGGCGTTTTTGTATTTAACGGGAGGTTGCTCGATATGGTAAAAGTCCCCGAGTTATTCGGATCTATGGTGTTTAACGAGCAGGTCATGCGCGAGCGTCTGCCCAAGGATATCTATAAGGCGCTACAAAGCACCATCAAAGCGGGAAAACATATTTCGTCCGAAGTGGCGGACGTCGTTGCGAACGCCATGAAGGACTGGGCTATAGAAAAGGGCGCTACGCACTATACGCACTGGTTCCAGCCGATGACGGGCGTCACCGCGGAAAAACACGACAGCTTTTTACAGCCTGCGGACGGCGGAACGGTAATAATGAATTTCTCGGGTAAGCAGCTTATCAAGGGCGAGCCCGATGCGTCCAGTTTTCCTTCGGGCGGTCTGCGTTCCACTTTCGAAGCGCGCGGTTATACCGCATGGGATCCCACGAGCTACGCTTTTGTAAAAGACTCGGTGCTGTATATCCCCACTGCGTTTGTTTCGTATTCGGGCCAGGTGCTCGATAAGAAAACGCCGCTTTTGCGTTCGATGGACAGCTTGAGCAAGGCGGCGTTGCGTATTTTAAAGTTTTTCGGCAAGACCCCGGACAGGGTAACGCCGTCGGTCGGACCGGAACAGGAATACTTTTTGATCCCGCGTGAGCTTTATAAAAAACGTCCCGATCTTATTATAACGGGTCGTACATTGTTCGGCGCCAAACCTCCCAAAGGTCAGGAGCTCGACGACCACTACTTCGGGAATATAAAGACCCGGGTGCTCGAATATATGGAAGATCTCGACCGCGAACTGTGGAAGCTGGGCGTATACGCCAAAACGCGGCATAACGAAGTAGCGCCGGCACAGCACGAACTTGCGCCCATTTATTCTACCGTAAATATAGCGACCGACCACAATCAGCTTACAATGGCTATAATGCGCAAGCTTGCCAAAAAGCACGATCTTGTTTGTCTGTTGCACGAAAAACCGTTTGCCGGCGTCAACGGATCGGGCAAGCACAACAACTGGTCGATCTCCACGTCGGACGGCGAAAATCTGTTGGAGCCAGGCAAGGATCTGAAACACAATTTGCAGTTTATGCTGTTTTTGACGGCGGTCATAAAGGCTGTCGACGAGCATCAGGATCTTTTGCGGCTTTCCGTGGCGTCTGCCGGCAACGATCACAGACTGGGCGCAAACGAAGCGCCGCCGGCTATCATATCCATGTTTTTGGGTGACGAGATAACCGATCTTTTGGAAACTCTGGCTGCGGATAAAGAATACAGCAACCGTGTCGGCAACAGACTTTCTACCGGCGTAGAGTCGGTACCTATAATTTACGAGGACACTACCGACCGCAACCGTACCTCGCCGTTTGCTTTTACAGGCAACAAATTCGAATTCCGGTCATTGGGATCTGCGCTCAATATAGCTTGTCCGAATATAATGATAAATGCGGCAGTAGCGGACGTACTCAATACGTTTGCCGACGAACTCGAAAAAGTCAAGGCTGCGGATTTTAAAAAAGCGTCGGCGGCGCTGATAAAACGCGAGTATTTGGCGCACCGCAGGATCGTATTCAACGGCGATAACTATGCCGATGCCTGGCGCGAAGAGGCGGAGCGTCGCGGACTGCTTAATCTTAAAAGCACGCCGGAAGCGCTGTCGTATTATGACCGCCCGAAAAACGTGGAGCTGTTTAAGCGGCTCAAGATATATACCGATAAAGAGGTGCGTGCGCGGAAGGATATTCTGCTGGAGAACTACTGCAAAGTTATCAATATCGAAGCGCTAACGATGTGCGAAATAACGTTGAAGCAGATCTTGCCTGCGGCTACGGAGTTTTCGACCGTGCTGGCCGATAATATTGCCAAGCTGACTGCGCTCGGTATAACGGCTACGGCGCAGAGGGAAACTCTGGAGACGGTCGCAGGACTTATCACCGATGCGTATAACGCCGAGCAAAAGCTTTCGGAAGTACAGCTTGCGGTCAAAAACGAGTCCGATCTGCAGACGGAAGCCGATAAGTGTTATTCGGAAGTGTTTGCGGCTATGCAGGAACTGCGCACTTACTGCGACAGGCTGGAAACGGTAATGCCCAAAAACATGTGGCCGTTCCCGACGTACGGCGATCTGTTGCTTTATGTTTGACGTTTGATATAATATGTAAGAACGGCGCAGAAGGATCGGCTTTTGCGCCTTTTTTATTCGGCGGTACATGTTTCGGGAAAGGTATTGACAAAACCGTATCTTTTGGATATAATATTATACGGTAATGCCGTGATCAAACGGCTCCGCAGGATGAGATAAATTGTTTTCGACATTTAACGTTGATTCGATATCGGCAAGAACGGCGGCGGTCATGCCGCAAGCCGTCAACGTAATTTTTTACGTCAATTTGTGTTTGCTTTTCTGCGCATTGATAGAAATGACCGCTGTTATCGTTCTTTGCCGTAAAACTTCCTGTTTTGTCATAACGGGACGTGCCGCCGTCATTCTGTTTGCGTTAGGGATAGCGATGTTTATCGTACAGCTTGTCGTGTATCTCGTAAAACCGGGATATGCGGGGCCTGCGGTATATATTTGTACCGTCGTGCTGTACGCCGGATTTTTGCTTTCGGGAACGTATGCGTGTATGCTGTCGCGCAATTCGCATAAAAAACTGTGCTTTGTAACGGGCGCGCTTAATCTGCTGCCGCCTATAGGCGCAGGCGTTTTCGTTAAGCTGTCGTATACGATAAAACGCGATACGCCGGCGCAGGAACTCGTGTACAACGGCTATGCCTATACTTATGCTGCGCTCGGCGATTTCTGTGCCAAAAACGGAGCGACGTTTGCCGATATGTCGGGAGACGAACAGTTCGATCCGCTTTCGGGCAAGGAAGCAAAAAAACTGTTGAGTAAGCTGAAAAAGAACGCCGTTACGCCGCGCGGTATTTACGATTACGCCGCCGCATTGGCGAATTACCGTCCGGACAAGATGAAAACGGCGGTCAAATACATGCGTCGCGCCGCCGACTACGGTGTAGCCGGTGCGATGTTCAATTTGGGCTATTACCACGAATTGGGCGTATATGTCAAAAAGGATCACAAAAAAGCCGGACAGTATTATGCCCGAGCGGCGGAAACGGGAGACGCCGACGCGGCGTTGCGGCTTTGTATATTGGATATTGCCGGGGGAGATATCGAAGGCGGTATCGCAAAGTTGAAAGACCGTGCCGTTCGCGGCGGCGATCTTTGCGCCAAATACAATTTGGCGGTATGTGCGGAACGCGGGATAGGTTTTACCGCCGATATAGACCGAGCGGTCGAGCTGTACACGGAATGTGCGGACGGCGGACTGTTTTTGGCACAGAAGCGTATATTCGCGCTTGCGGCGGACAATATCAATTCGGCGCAGAACGGCGAGTTTTTCCGCAAGGTGACCGATCGGACTTTTGACGACAACAGTTTTATGACCATGATAAGCGGTTTGATAGAAGTCAAAAAGCGTCATGCCGCCGACGCTGCGGAATACTTTTTGCAGGCTGTGCGCATGAAGGGCAGGTGGGAAGGCTATGCGCGCTGCTTTGTGGGCACATTATATCTGGACTGCGGCAAGCAAGATGCCGACAGGATTAACGGCGCGGAATTTATCAGGTCCGCATTGGATATAATGCCCGACGCGATATCTATGTATGCCGCCGTTCCGGAGTCGATAATCAGGGAAGCGGAACGTAACGTCAGAAACAGCAGGATCTAAAAAATATTTTAAAATAAGCGGGAATATATTTTATTAACCCGCATATATATAAAGCAGATAAAAAACGTATAAAAATTTTAAAAATATACGTTAAAACGCTTGACAAATATTTTGCCCGATAATATAATAGTATTGCAATCAACGTGATGCTGTTGTGCTAAACGGTTGCACCCATTAATTTGCTCATCATTTTCCCCCTTATTATATAGCAAAGCGGTCGTTGTAAAAACGACCGCTTTGCAGTTGCGGTATTTTCATTCCGCGCAGTAACGCGGAGCATTTCGTTCGCGTTTTATAGGCAAAACCGCGTACGCAACAAAAGTTGCGTATATTTGCTGTTTTTTTGAGTTTCGGCGGCGCAATATTCAAAAAAGACGTCAATTTACTTGCAATTTGTATGGCATATTGTTATAATGGCAATATGAAAAGTGTCGATTTAAACGCTAATTGGAGTGTTGCCGTCGGTGACGAACGCTTTACATGTGATTTTCCGTATGACGCCACGGCTAACGCCGAGCGCGATTACACGTGTGCGTTCGGCGAACTGAACGGTTACGTTCCGTCTGCGAAAGCCGTGTTTACTCGATCTTTGCCGCAGATTAAGCACGGCGACGCCGTTATAAGGATATCGGGTGCGTGCGGACGCGGAGAAGTTTTCGTAAATGACGAAAGCATCGGCATTTTATGCGGTTACGGACCGCAGACGTTTTACGTGCCGGAAGATCTTTGCGGCGCGCACAATACGTTAAAGATAGAATTGTTTACTTCGCCCGCAATGTCGGACAAGTATTTGGGGCTGGGTATCGCAGGGGGAGTTACGCTTTTCTCGAGCGAGCCGCAGTTCGACATCGCGTACGATTCGTTGTTTGTAAAGACGGTCACCGTAGGCGACAGAGTTTATGCCGATGCCGAAATGACGGTGTATAACGACAGAGATGTCGCAGGTAAATTTGTTTTGGAATGTGCCGCGCTCAATGCTCGCGGAAAACGCGCCGGAAAAAAACAGCGTAAGTTGTTCTTGCGCGCGAAACAGCGTAAGACTGTTACTTTGCGCGTGCGTATAAACAATCCTTACGAATGGTCGGCGGACGATCCGTATATGTATACAGCAGTCGCCAAGATCACGGACGGGCTCGAAGACCGTTCGGCGTCTGCTCGGTTCGGTATCGTTACGCGAACGCTCAACCGTACGCGCGGGCTGTATATAAACGGTCGCAAGACGCTTTTGACGGGCGCCTACATTTCTCATGCGGATGCGGCTATAGGCGCGGTTTCGGTTTATGCCAACGAAAAGCGGCGGCTGCTCGCTTTAAAGGCAGTCGGCTACAATGCGGTGCATTATGTCGGATGCCCGGCGGATGCGGCGTTGGACGCATGCGACGATACGGGCATGTATGCGTATGTTGATATTTTTTCGCAACTTACATTTGCCAAAGCTCCGTTCGGCGAAGCGTTGCGCGACGTTTCTTTCGACGCGGCGGAATCGGTGTGCGCGCTCCGTAACCACCCGTCTGTTACCGTATACGGGGTTGCCGACGACGTGCCGGAATGTTACGGTCGCAATAACGGACACGAACTTATTAAAAATATTGCCGAACAGATAACGGAATACGACGGTACGCGTCCGACCGCGGTCTCTTCGCGTGAGTTTGTTCCGACGCCGCGCGAACTTGAAAAAGCCGGTATCAAAAAGACCGTATACGACAGCGACGCTGCGGCGGTGAACGCCGGCAGGGAACGCAATCTTTTCGAGCAGCTGACTGCAGGCGCGTTCGAAAGCGTCGATATATGCGGACTTAACTATATGCCGCCTCTGTACGAAACGGAATTTTCCAAACGCAACGGGCTTATTATGGGCGCTAAGACCAAGTCGGACAAGTCGTTTGACAGCATAGAGGCTACGGAAAAAAACGACCGTGTTATAGGCGATTTCAACGACTGCGGCATAGATTATCCCGGCGGCGGCAAGCTGAACGAGATACTCACCGGCGGCGGTGATCTGGATGCTATCGTATGCGAAAAGCCGCAGAGCATTTACAAGCGAATACTTTTGGGCGAACGCGGTATAGTGTACATAGCGGTACGCGATCCCGATACGGACGAGCCGAGCTGTATGTGGAATTGGCCGAGACACCTCGGACAAAAAGTGAAAGTGGATGTTTATACGTCGGGCGATGTGGTTGCGCTGTATCTCGACGGACGCATAGTGGGGCGTAGGCTCGCCGGCAAGATAAATAAACATATAGCGACTTTCGACGTGGATTTTTATCCCGGCAGACTGGAGGCCGTTGCATATTTCAAAGGCGTAGAATGCGGACGTACGGTTTTAAGATCGGCAGGCTCGCCTAAAATATTGAAACTGTCTGCGTTTGAAAAAAATCTGTCGGTTTCACGCGGCGACCTCGGCTTTGTTTATATAGAAGTGTGCGACCGCGACGGCACTATAGTGCCTTACGCCATGCGTACGCTTAATGCGACGGTAACGGGCGGAACGCTTGTCGGGTTCGTCAATGCCGATCCCATGCTGCGTAAAGCGGAGTTTGACAGCTGTCCGGCTTACAACGGCAGAGCGCTTGCGGTCATTCGTCCGGACCCTGCCGAAACAAAGGCTGTCGTCAAAATAACGGGCGACGGACTGCTTGCGTCGCGTATATCGTTCAAGATTAAAAATTAATGAAGCAGCCGTAACGGACTTTGCGGTTAATAATATAAAAATCGGTCATAATCTAATTTGGAGCATATATGAAAAGAAACAGAATTGCCATATCAGTAGCTTTGGTGTCAGTGCTTGCGGCGACGCCGGTGATGTTTGCCGGCTGTTCGGGCGACGGAAATTATACGGAGATAAAGTTTGCTGCGCAGGATACGTCTTATGTAGTTACCAGTCAGGGCGGATCGGTGGTGTCTTACGGTAACTACGTTTATTTTATAAACGGTTCGCGCGGTTATGACGATACCAACGGTAAGGCAAACGTATGGAACGAGGTCGTCAAGGGCGGACTGTACCGCGCCGAATTCAACGGCAGTAAAACCACCGACGACAACGGTCTTACGGTATTCGAGCCTGTGCTCGACGACGAATGTTTGGAGTTCAAGTATACTAAGGGTAACGATTATTTCGACAACGAGATCAATGTCGTGGGATCTACCAAAATTGCGCCCAAAACGATCGGCACGTCCGGGTATTCCGGCGGCGGCGTGTTTATTTACGACGGATATGCGTATTTCGCATCGCCCAATAACGAAAAAAATAAATCGGGCACGGTCCAGACGACGCGCACGGACTTCTTTATGATGCCGCTCAAGGGCGGAAAGCCGACTAAGGTTTATACAACTACCGAAAAGATAGACACTTCGTCTTCGCCTTACGCGTTTTATAAATTCAATGGTAACGTATATCTTACGGTCAAGGAAGATTCGACTATAGTTTCCGTAAAGATCGATCCGGGCAAGGCCGAAGCGGACGATCCCGTCTTCTTTAAGGTGGGCGCGACAAGCGTGTATTTCCCTGTGCGCGACACTTATTACAAAGGCATATCCAACAACACACCCGAAGACTTTATTTATTTCGTGCGCAACGTAAAGGACGGAGAAAGCCAAAAAAGCGGTACGGTAATAGAGGCGATGCGTCCGGACGGCAGCGAAAAGTTTATACTGTCCATGACCGGCGCCACCGAGGAGATAAAAGCGGTGCGTAACGGCGTGCTCTTCTACACCACGACCGAAGCGGGCGAAAAGTATCTTGCTTACAATAACCTCCACAACCAGCTTTACGAATATTCGCCGCGTTACCGCAGCGAGCAGGATTCGATCGACGAAGGCGAGCGTAACAGGCATATTTCGGGCAAGTTCCCGACAGTTATAACCGACACGATAACGGATACTTATCCTTTCCGTGCCGACGAGAATTCCAACGAAATGTTTTTCGTTGCGGTCACGTCTTCGTCGCTTGTGCTGTATAGGAACGACAAGAGCGAACCCGTAGTCGGCAAGCTCGGCGGTATTAAAGGCACGCCCAAATTCATAAAAAACAACTATCTGTATTTTGCCGGATCGAGTTCCGACTTTTACCGTACTCCGCTTTTTACGCATATGGAAGATTTCGGCACGGAACAGAAAATAGCGGAAAGCACGTCGACGGCGACGTTCGACTGCGATTACGCGGCAGGGTATTTTACGTATTTCGCGCAGGTAGATCAGTGGGCGAGCGGTTATACTTTCTTTAAAAAGGTGGACGGCGTAGAAGGCATGGAGCCGCAGTTTGTGGGCACGCGTGCCAAAAGCGATATCCCCACCGAAAAGCAGATAGAAGAAGCCAAAGAGAATAAAACGGAGTAATATAAGAAAATCGTTAAATTTTCGGCGAATCGATCAAAAACACTTGACATTATATATGGGATTATGATAATCTTTAGTAAAGCACCGTCTTGGCGGTGTTTTATTTAGCGACTTTTCGGAGGACGGTATGGAACCTAAGAACGTAAGGATTACGCTCGAGTGCACAGAGTGCAAACAGCGCAATTACGACACAACAAAAAACAAAAAGAACGATCCCGACAGGATCGAGCTCAAAAAATACTGCCGTTTTTGCAAAAAGCGCACCGTCCATAAGGAAACCAAATAATGGCTGACGAAAAAGTCAAGACAAAAAAGAAAAAAGAACCGGGCAGGATGCGACGTTGGTTCAAGGATTTCTTTTCGGAACTGAAAAAGGTCACATGGCCTTCTTTTGCGAAAGTCCTTAAACAGACGGGCGTCGTGCTTGTCGTTACTATAGCATTTTTGCTGGTAATGATAGCGTTCGACTCGCTTTTCGGCTATCTCAACGGATTGCTTATAAGCGGTCTTAACGAAGAATCCGTGCTTTCCGCGTTTTCCGTGATGAAAGCCGGCGGCGGAGGGCTGATGCTATGACCGATCAGGAACTTCCCGAAGCGCAGTGGTTTATTCTTCACACTTATTCCGGCTACGAAAATCTCGTAAAAGTCAATCTCGAAACGGCGTTCCAAAAAAACAATATCGAGGACAGGCTCATAGATATCCGTATCCCTATGGAAGACATAGTGGAAGAAAAAAACGGCAAGCGCAAGATCGTACACAGACGTATGTTCCCGTCGTATGTTCTCGTTAAAATGATATACACGCGCGATATGTGGCATTTGATCACGGGTACGCGCGGAGTAACGGGATTTGTCGGACCTCAGGGTAAGCCTACGCCGCTTACGGACGACGAGATCCGCAGAATGCAGTTGGAAAAAGTTACCGTCAAGACCGATTTTGCGGTCGGCGACTCGATACGCGTCGTAAACGGTCCGCTTACCGACATGACGGGCGAGATAAAGAGCATAAACGCCGCTACCGGCAAGTGCTCGGTCGATATAAACATATTCGGACGTATGACGCCTGCGGAGCTGGACACCTATCAGCTCGAAAAGATAGATTAGTAAAATTTCGTTATCACAGTTACTTCCGGGAGAGACCTCGGTCTCGTCTGTACCGCGATTGTAAATAAATTTTTAAAATTTTTACAAGGAGAAACAAAATGGCAAAAAAGCTTAACGCAGTCGTAAAACTGCAACTGCCTGCCGGAAAAGCCACGCCCGGACCGCCCGTCGGTTCCAGCTTGGGTCCGCACGGTATCAACATAGCGGGATTCGTAAAAGAATTCAACGAACGCACTAAGGATCAGGTAGGGTTGGTAATCCCTGCCGTACTCAGTATATATTCCGACCGTTCGTTTACATTTGTGCTTAAAAGTCCGCCTGCGGCCGTTCTTATCAAAAAGGCTGCCGGTATCGAATCGGCTTCGGCAAAACCCAACCGCGACAAGGTCGCTAAAATAACCAAAGCTCAGGTCGAAGAGATAGCCAAAATAAAAATGGTCGATCTCAATGCCGGATCTATGGAAACGGCTATGTCGATGGTAATGGGCACCGCCCGTTCCATGGGCGTTACGGTGGAGGACTGATATGAAACACGGAAAGAGATATACAGCCGCCGCCGCAGCAGTAGAGCGCGGAAAAGTTTACGATACGACGGAAGCGTTTGCGAAGATACAGGAGATAGCTACAGCTAAATTCGACGAGACTATCGAAGCGCACATCAAGTTGGGCGTAGATCCCCGTCAGGCGGATCAGCAGGTCCGCGGTACGGTCGTTCTGCCCAACGGCACCGGTAAATCGGTGCGCGTCCTCGTTATAGCCAAGGGCGAAAAAGCGGACATTGCCGAAAAAGCCGGCGCGGACATAGTCGGCGCGGAAGAAATAATCGCAAAGATCCAAAACGAGAACTATCTCGACTTCGACGTGGTCATAACGTCGCCGGACATGATGGGTCAGCTCGGTAGGGTCGCGCGTATACTCGGTCCGCGCGGTTTGATGCCCAGTCCCAAGTCCGGCACGATCACGCAGGATATAGCAAAGGCGATAGCCGATACCAAAGCCGGTAAAGTGGAATACAGGGTGGATAAAACCGCTATAGTTCACTGTATAATCGGCAAAAAGAGCTTCGGCGCGGACAAACTCAAAGAAAACTTCGATACGCTTATGGACGCCATCGTCAAGGCAAAACCCGCCGCAGCGAAGGGCACGTATCTTAAGAGCGTTTACGTAACTCCGGCAATGGGTCCGGGCGTAAAAGTAAACGTCAAAGCGTAATTTTGTATACAAACATATATTGAATAGCGGCATAGACCTGCCGCACGGGTCCTTACGGATCTGCCCAAGACACAAGCGGAAACTTAAACGGCGGTAAAACGCCGACTTGTCGAGGCGAACGGTTTTAACGTTATTATAACGCTGAAATTTTGCGACGCTTCGGAAACATCCCAAGCGTCGCTTTTATAATCTTTAAGGAGGTAAACATGTCGGAACATAATATCGAAGGACGCAAAGCGTACGTCGCAGACGTTGTGGAAAAAATAAACGGTTCGTCTTCGGTCGTGCTCGTGGACTACCGCGGTATCAACGTCGAACAGGATACGGCAATGCGTAAAGCTTTGCGCGAAGCCGGTGTCGAGTACCGCGTTATCAAAAACAGCGCGCTCGCACGCGCATTCGAACAGACCGGTAACAACGGCTACGACGAATATTTCTTCGGTCCTACGGCTGCGGCTTTCGGACCCGAAAACGATCCCATCGCGCCTTGCCGTATACTCAACGAATTTGCCGGTAAAACACCGATGAAAATAAAATGCGGTGTTGTCGAAGGCAAAAAATTCGACGAGAACGGAGTCAAGTCGCTCGCGAACATCCCCGAAAAGCCGGTGCTTTTGGCACAGCTCTTGGGACTTCTTACCAGCCCTATGCGGTCTTTGGCTATTGCGCTCAGCGAAGTCGCCAAAAAATCGGCGTAATCACGCGTATATGCGCCGCAATACGGGCTTCGTGCTCCTCGGCGCTCGTAGCTGCCCGTCTTGCTCGCATCTCTGCGCTTTTGCATACACCGATACGTGTTAAATTGTTCGGCTTGCCGCATACGGTTTGAGGCCGTCGGACACATAAACAAAAACATTGCAGATTAGGTTCTGCCGAGCGGCGGCGTAACCGCCAAAATATCACGGGTAATGCCCATAAAAAACAAGGAGAATTATCATCATGGCAGATTTGGATAAGATGATCGAAGAGATCGAAAAAATGACAGTGCTCGAGCTTAACGACTTAGTCAAGAAGATCGAAGAGAAGTTCGGCGTATCGGCTGCGGCTATGGCTGTTGCCGCTCCCACGGCAGGCGGTGCCGCTGCCCCCGCGGCAGAAGAGCAGACGGAATTCACCGTTGTTCTCAAAGAAGTCGGACCCAACAAGATCCCCGTTATCAAGATCGTACGCGAGCTCACTTCGCTCGGTCTTTCGGAAGCGAAAGCGCTCGTCGACAACGCTCCGTCCAACGTCAAGGAAAACGTTTCAAAAGCGGAAGCGGAAGAGATCGCCAACAAGTTCAAGGAAGCCGGCGCTACCGTCGAACTCAAATAATCGGTCTTACGATCTTTCGTTATTTAAACAAGAAAAACGCTTGCGCGGGAATTGGCGCAGGCGTTTTTCTTGTTGAGGATAATGTTGTAATTACATTGCGTAGCGCTTTACGCGCGTTTGATACTAACAATATGTCAGACTGCCGCACAATGTAAAAAATGATCTCCGACGTACCTGGTGCGTCGAAAAAAACTAAAATTTCCGCTCGACGGTCAAGCGAAAGGCGGGAATTTTGTTTGTTATAGCTATAATACAAGATGCCTATTATTGTCTGCTGCGCGCTGCCAATGTGGTACGTATCGTTTTGAGGAGAACGGGGACGTCGATCGGTTTTGTAAGGTGCGCGTCCATGCCGGCTTCTATGGATTCGCGCCGGTCGCTTTCGAAAGCGTTTGCGGAAAGCGCGATTATAGGTATATTCGCTATGTTCTTATCGGGCAGCTTGCGTATTTCTTTTGCGGACGTCCGTCCGTCCATCACAGGCATTTGTATGTCCATGAGCACAAGTGCGTAGTCGTCATGCTTTGCTCTACTCAGTTTTTCTACGGCGGCTTTGCCGTTTACCGCGCTGTCGATCTTAAAACCCAAGTCTTCCAGTATCTCGGTCTCTATTTCGAGATTGATCTCGTTGTCTTCTACCAACAATATTTTTTTGCCGGCGAGATCGTTTTCTTCGGCGGCATCCGTATCGATCTGTACGGGCGCGTCGGATCTGTATCGTAGACTCAAAGTCACTGTAAACGTACTGCCTTTGCCCAGCTCGCTCTCCGCGGTTATGCTGCCGCCCATGATTTCCGCAAGCTGTTTGGCTATTGTAAGCCCAAGCCCCGGTCCGAACACTCCGCTGGATGTGGAATTGTTTTCGCGCTCGAACGCGTCGAATACGCGCGGTATGACGTCGCTTGCTATGCCTATGCCTGTGTCGGATATCTTAAATGTATATGTTGCTAAATCGTGCGCGGAGCTCTTTTTTTCGGACGCTTCGATCTTGACCGAGCCGCCGTTGTTTGTGTATTTGACTCCGTTTCCCACTATATGAGTGAGTATACGGCACAACTTGGATCTGTCGGCGAGAATGTTGCGGTGTTCTATGCCGGAAGTATCGACTTCGACCGTTATGTTTTTCTGCGACGCCAACCGCGCCGACGGGTTACAGGCGTCGCGCAAGATCTCGTTTATATTGCAAGGGGATTCCGCCAACGAAAAATCCTGCGATTCGGCGTACGATATTTCCAACACCTTGTCGACAAGGTCGAGTATCTGATCCGCTGCGGCCTCTATCTTATCCAAATATCCGAGCGTTGCGTCGCAGTTCGAGAGATTCTTTTTGGCAATATTAAGATATCCGAATATCGCATTAAGGGGCGTGCGCATATCGTGCGACATATTGGACAAAAATGTATTTTTGGCGACGTCTGCAAGCTTGGCTTTATTAAGCGCCGATTCCAAAAGTTGCTTTTTTTCCATTTCGCGCGAAACTTCTTCGTCTACGTTACGGTAGCCCATTACTATCTGCGAAACGTTTTCGCCGTTGCCGACGTTTACAAGTCGCAGTTGGATAAACTGAGTTTCGCCGTTTTGGATACAGCGGTAGTTGAGATAGTATGTCGGTTCGTCTTTGAGTTTGCGTTTTATAAAGTCCGTGCTTGTAACTTCCGCGACGTACTTTCTGTCGTCGGGATGGACCCATACTTCCACATAATCGGACAGGAATCAAAGCAGCTCTCGGACTTCCAGTTTTTTATTGAACTGGCGTTCCAATCTTGTGCTAAGTCGGTAGGGTAGCACTATGTTTTTATCTATATCCGCGTACAAAATGGAGTCGTAGTTTACGCTCAGACCTTCGATAACCTCCAAGCGCTGCAAATGCTCCTGTCTTATGAGCATTCTTTCTTTATCGTATTCTTCGATAAGGTTGCGAAGTTTTTGCTCGTCTCTTTTTTTATCGTTTATGAGCGTCGCTTTTTCGATTATACGTTGAGTCACTTTTTCGGTCGCGTCTGTTATAAACACGTAGAAAAAGTCTCCGGCATCTTCGCTGCGTATAAAATGCCCGTAATCTTCCACCCATCGAACTATACCGTCTTTGCGTATTATTCGGTACTCCACATAATCGAACGCATCGGTGTCCCGAGCGATCTGAGATTCTATCTCGGCTTCCACACGGTCTACGTCGTCGGGATGGACCAGACCGCGAAAAGTTCCGCCGGTCACCGTCTTGAATTCGTTTATATCCGTACAGTTGAAAATTTTGAGTAACGCTTTGTTGGCGTATATTATTTCTTCGCTCTCGTCTGCGCGGTAGATCAAAAATCCGCCGGGTATCTCGTCGATGAACGCGCGCACTCTTCCGGCGGCGCGTTTGTAGTGAATCCTATCCGCGGATTGCGTACTTTCGGGGTCTTTGACCGAAGTCCCGTCGTCGACCCGTAAAAGCGTAAGCATATATTCTATTATACCGTTATCGGGGTGATCCATAAATGCCCTGTCGTCGCTCCATGAAAGTATGTGAGTATTTTAACACATTTCCGCATGATTGTCAATTATGCGGACAAAGTAAAAACGCGTCATGCCGACGCGGATATTTTACTTATGGACGGTTGTCGAGCGATCTCACTATATGCTCGGCATACAACTTTGCTACGTTTATATTTGTTACCCGTTCGAATGCATCGAAATACGCATTGGAGTTCACTTCGCACAGCAGCATTTTTTCGCCGTATAAAAAGTCCATTCCGCAATAATCGAGCCCCAATACTTTCGCGGCTTTGACCGCCGCCGCACGTACTTCCTCGGGAACGGTCACCGCTACCGCGCTACCGCCCAGCCCGACGTTGGATCTGAAATCTCCGTTCGATCTGCGTTCGATACCGCCTACGACCTTGCCGCCGATCACTATAACGCGCATGTCGCGTCCGTACGAGCTTGCTATAAACTTTTGAAAAAGATGGGGCGACGTTTTTACTTTTTCGGCAACGGCGTCGAGCGTCGGCCTGTCGTCGGCTTTGAACACGCCGTTTCCTATCGAGCCGAAAGATTGTTTTACGATAACGGGGTAGCCCAGCAGCCGTTCCGCTTTATCCAGTGCTGCCGCGTTGAGCTTTGCGTTTGCTTCGTAGCACAGTAAGCCGGGCAGAGTGTCGGGCATGGCTATGCCCGTGCCTGCAAGGATTATGTGCGTAGTCATTTTGTCGTCGCACGCTTCCACTGCGGCGGCGGAATTGAACAGCCTGATGCCGCGCTTTTCCAGCATGCGCGGCACGTATTTGTCCTTGTCCAGATATACGCAGAAATCGAGGTCGGCGTCGAGCGAAATATCCCCGTCGGCTATGCGCGCGCAAAAAAAGTCGTTGCGGCGGATCTCCGTCGCAACGCCGAGTTTTTTCAGTTCTTCGCGCATGCGCAACACCTGCCGCGTTCCCGGCGTTTCGGCAAAGGCGTTTACGAGTATAAGACACTTCATGCGGTCTGCTGTTTGGAAAACGCCGCGGACTTCAACGTGTATACGGTGTGACGGCTTATCTTATTGTCGGAATACTGACTGTATTCTATTTGGATCGGCAGTTTTTTGTGTTCGGTTTCGCTCTGCTTGAACGGGACTGCGGAATAACACACGTAATACGCCGGTCCGTGCCTATCGGCGGAGATCGATATAGCAGCGTTCATACACTTTACCGGATAGTTCGTTGCCTGAGTTTTTTCGTCGGTTTCGGCTTCTATGCCGAAGCCTTTGACCCAGTCGCCTATATCCGTTTTTTTCGTAGACGTCACGCTTGTCGTCATGGTGTACTGCGCCAATTCGCCGGTCAGGAACGAGTCGAACAGATTGACCATTTTAAACATGGTGGATGTGTCGGATTTTATGTTTTGCGCGCGCGCCAAAAGCAACATCATTTCGTTGTCTCGGCACGAGTTTTTGGGCAAAGACATTGTTTTTTCTTTGGCGTCCTGTTGTTTGAATCTTTTATAGGTCGCTTTATGCGAACCGAAATAATCGGCGGTCAATCTGTACGACAGATTGGTTCGACCGTCCCTGTCGGCAAGATCGACTGTTTTTTCCATGCTTTTTGTTGCAAGGCTTTTTGCTTCGAACTCGACACGGCTGGTCACAGTGTCCGTCAGCCCTTTATCGGAACCGGCAATGTCGTCGGCGACGTAAGTTACGGTAAACGAAGTATCGAGTGTGGTGTAACCCGGCACCGCGTTTTCGTCTATCGTCATAGACATATTGCCGTCCGCTATTTTTATGCGTTTTTCCGCCGAAGATCCTTTTGATGTATCGTAAACGGCTACGTCGTATTCGAGTTTTTCGTACGAATCGGCGGAGCTGTGCCAAGGCAACGGATCGTCGAAATCGGATTCCGGTGTTTCGGTTCCGCAAGCCGTCAAAGACAGAGCGGAAACCGCCGCGAGCGCGGCGCATAATATTCTGTTCGCTGATTTTTTCATGCAAATATTTTATCATATTCGTTTTGGTTTTGCAACCGATTATCGGTTACTGCTTGCTTTTTGTACGGATCGGTTATATAATTAAAGAATGAGAGTCGAAACGTTCGACAATTATCCGAGCGCGCTGGATGCGCTCGCAAAAAAACTACGCGCGCACGTGTTTTCGCCGGACGAATACACCGTAGTGCTCTGTCCCGACCGATATACTCAAAGCGTGGAATGCGCGCTGTTTTCGGGCAGAGGGGCAATAGATTGCGAAGTGCTGACGCTGTCGCGGCTTTCGCGCCGAATAGCGCCGTCCGCCGACGTTTTGACCAAGGAGGGCGGAGTAATGCTTACCGCCCGCGCCGTTGCCGCCGTTAAGGACAAGCTGCGTTATTACGGACGCGCCGCAAAATACGGCGATTTCGCGCGTTCGGTTTACGAAACGCTGCAGCAGACAGCCGCGTCCGATACCGATGTATCGGAACTGCGCGGAACGGGCGCTACGGCCGAAAAACTGCACGATCTCGCATTGATAAAAGCCGAATACGACAGGATCAAAGTAGGCCGCGACTCCATAGACAGGATGACCGCGCTTATAGAACATGCTCATAACGCGCCGCTTGTAAAAAATTCGGTGTTTTACGCTATAGGATTTTCGGATACTACCAAGCTCAACAGACGCGCACTTGCAGCGATAGCCGCAGCGTCGCGTTCTTTGGTGTGTTACGAAGCCAAACGCGCCGAAACACCGCGATACAGTATCGATCTTTTTTCGGCTCCCGACAGGGTGAGCGAATACAAGTACGTTGCTACGCAAATACGGAAATTCGTAAGGAACGGCGGAAGTTATGCGGACGTGTCTGTCATAAATACGTCGCCGCGTACGCTTGTGCGTGTATTCGGAGAATACGGCATTCCGGTTTATACGGACGAGACCGGAACGCTTGCCGAAACGCCTGCGCTGTGCGCGTTGGAAAATATTTACAGATTACATACATCCGTGACCGAACGTAATGCCGTCGATTGCGAAGCTCTTACGGCATTGTGTAAAAATCCGTTTTCCGGCTGTTCGGACATAGATGCCGAACGGCTGTTGCACATCGTCGGATACTGCGGACTGTCGTTTCTGCCTACCGACTTTAAGTTCGACGACTTCGGCGCGGCACGCGCCGCGGACCGTGCGGCGGAGATAGTCGGAAAGTTCGGATCGGCGCCCGATTTCGCATCGGCGGTAAAACGGGTCGTCGATTTCTGCGCGTTTGATAAGACGGTAAACAGGTTGGGAGCGGAGACCGATACGGTGGCGCCGATACTGGCTTTGACGGAACTGTCGGAAAAATTCGGTTCGGGGTCTTTCGATACCGACGCGGCGCTGTTTTTCTCGTCTGCACGTGCGGTAAACGTAAACTCGCTGCCAAGAAGGCGCGACTGCGTTACGGTCACGACTCCCGAAACGCTGCGCCTTACCGCCTGCAAAGCATTATTTGTGACCGATTTCAACGAAGGGATATTGCCGTCTGTCGTGTCGGATACGGGCTTACTGGGCGATGCGGAACTGAAACAGTTGGGAGGCGTCGTCGAACCGTCCGTAATGCAGAAAAACATACGCAGCCGCGATGAACTGAAAGCGGTGATACGCAATGCGGATCATGTGATGTGCGCGTATTCGACGGCAGGCGGCGCACGTCCTGCCGTGATTATAAAAGAACTGGCGGAGAATGTCGTTTTTACCGAACTGACGGAACGCAACGACGTATTGCTCGATTCCGACGATCCGAAATTTATAGCGGAGTGTGCGCCCGTTCCGGCTGCGGCGCGCGAGATAGCGTTATGCGGTATGTCCAAACATGCATTTTCGCTATCGGCGGCGGCAGGGGAAAGCGGCGCGGCTGCGGCGCCGTTCGAATGTTCCGTCGGCGTTATTTCCGATAAAAAAAGTATCTCGGTAAGTGAACTGTCGCATTGGTTCAAGTGTCCGTACATGAGATTTTTGAGCGACCGCGTCGGGCTTGAAGAGCGCCGAAACGGACCGGGTGCGCCAGATTTCGGTATTATCGTGCACGAATTTATGCGGCGGTTCATAGACGAAAAAAATTTCGACTGTTCGCGCGATCGAGTGTCTGCGCTTATCGATGAGATCCTTGCCGAAAAGGACATGCGTCCTGCGCCTGCCGTTTATTCGCGTATAACGGACGATGCGATAGATTATGCAGTGATCAACACCGAGATCATCCGCGCCGGCGGATATAACCATTTCGAAACCGAATACCGTTTCGGCGGTAAACTGCGTTTCGGCGGAAAGATAAAGGAAAACGGCGGCGCAGGGTTGGAATTTATAGGTTTCATAGATAGGATAGACAGGTGCGGAGATCGTGTAAGGATAATGGATTACAAGACGGGGAACAAAAAGTTCGCAACTGAAAATTGTATCAACGGCTGCGATATGCAGTTACCGCTGTACGCTGCCGCCGTAGACGGCGAAGTTACGGGCATGTTCTATGTAAAACTGCCGAAGCGCTACGGCACCGGGAAGCGCGAGCGCGTTCTCGACGGCTGTATGATAAAGGATGCGGATATCGCGGCGGAATACGATAAAAGTCTGGCGCCCGGGGTTTCGTCGGAAATAGTGCCGGTACGTTTTAAAACCGGCAAAACGGGAAATTGTGAATTTTCCGGCAAAAGCGCGTCGGTCATCGACAGAGAAGATTTCGACCGTCTTATACGGCTATGCGTCGAAAATGCCGACGTTGCGGCGGACGAGATAGTTTCCGGGTATATAAACCGATCGCCGATAGCAGGGGCGTGCGATCATTGTGCGTTCTGCGGTATCTGCGGCGGCGGAAAGATATATCCGCGTACAGGCCGTGTCGTGATTGCGGACTCGGAGAATGCGGATGAATAACTTTACGGAAAATCAAAAGCGCGCGGTCACGCAACGCGGCAACGTAATAGTTTCCGCCGGCGCCGGCAGCGGTAAGACGACCGTAATGATAGCGCGCATTATCGAAAAACTCAAATCGGGCAGCGCCGATCTCGAGAATATGCTTATCGTTACGTTTACACGCGCGTCCGCAGCGGACATGCGTTCGAAACTGTCCGACGAACTGTATAAACTGCGCTCCGATAAAAAGTACGCGGCAGTTGCGGAGCGTGCTGCCGAACGGATGGCGTCGTGCAATATCGGAACATTGCACAGCTACTGTCAGAAATTAATAAAATCTTATTTTTACGCAGCCGGGATCGATCCGTCCGCCGCAGTCTGCGAAGAGAGCGAAGCCGCTGCCGTAAAGCGCGCTGCCGTTTCCGCAGCCGTGGACAGAGCGTGGAATGACGGCGATCCGTATTTTTCTGCAATGTACGACATGCTTTGTACAAGAAGAAGCGACGACGGGATAAAGGACGTCGTATCGGATATTCTGGACTTTGCGTTGTCTATGCCCGATCCGCACGGTTATCTGTCCGGGACAAAGCCCGATCGGCATTACTTCGATGCACTCGACGCGACAATCGCAGAAAAGCGCAGGGTATTCGGGGAAAAAACAGAGGCGCTGAAACGCGATCTCGAAGCCGCGCAAATGCACAGGCATGTGCTTGCCCTGTCGGAATTCTGCGGTTATGCCGACGGGAAGACAGACGCGTTGACACCGACGTCGCACCGTACTCGTCTTGACATGACCGACGTCTTGAACGAGCGTTTTAAAGCGCTGAAAGCGGAGTGCGTAAAACTGCGCGGATTTATTTCCGAATGTTCTGCTGCGAAAAATACGGACAGCGAAAATTATTCGCGCGCTTTGTGCGCGGCGGCTGCGGACGCATACGAGCGTTATACCGCCGGAAAGGAAAGGTCCGGCAAGATAGATTATTCCGATCTCGAACACGGCGCTTACAGAGTGCTGTGCGACGGCGAATGTCTTAAGGAGATAATGCAAACCGTACGGTATGTTTTTATCGACGAGTTTCAGGACGTTAATCCGCTGCAGTCGGCTATTGCGGATAAGTTTAGATCGGCAGGCGCCGAGATGTTTGTTGTAGGCGACGTTAAACAGTCTATATACGGATTCAGACGGTGCAGTCCCGAACATTTTATAAATGCCGTCGGCGACGGTTCGTATACCCACATAGCGCTTGCGGACAATTTTCGGTCCGCGGAGCCTATAGTCGATTTTATAAATAAAGTATTCGACGGCGTGATGACAAAAGATTTCGGCGGCGTGGATTACTGCGACAGTTCGCAGAGACTGGTATACGGCAATAAAAATATAACCGGCGGCGCTGCGGAATTTGTTTTGTCGGCTGCGGAAGAGCAAACTGAACATGTCGGATCGGACAGTGTTTTGCCCGATCCGCTTACCCGTACGGATAAGGAATTCACCGGATATTCCGTGGCTGCGGACAGCAATACCGTTGCGACGTCGGATCCGGAAGCGAAATTGGTAGCGGATAGGATAGTCGAATATATCCGCAGCGGCAGTGCGCCCGAAATGTCCGGTATAGCCGTACTGTTGCGTTCCGCGCACGGACCGTTTTGTAAGGCGCTTACAAGCGAGCTGGACGAACGCGGTATACGGTATACGTTCGAAAGGAAAAACTCGGTACGGTCTTTTCCGGAAGCTGTGGCGCTTACCGACATTCTGCGCTGTGCGGACGACCGGTTCGACGACGTAGCGCTGTATACGGCTATGCGTTCGCCGATGGGCGGTTTTTCGGACGCGGAACTTGCCGAGATAGCAGTATGCGGCGAGCAACGTGCCGTGGAAAACAATGTGTTTCCCATGTCGGGATCGGATAGAAAAAAATATGCGTTTTGGCAGAAAATCACGGCGTACGACGGGCGGCTGTCGGATAAAATACAAAAATTCATATCTTTTCGCAACGACGTGGCGGAGCTTGCTAAAACACGCGACTGCGCGGACGTTTTGGGCTATATAACGTCGAGGACCGAATATTTCCAATATGTATACGAAACGGGCGGCAATGCACGAGCGGTGGAAGCGCTTATCGATCGAGCGGCGGAACGTCGATGCGACGCTCATGCGTTTTTGGAGTATTTGGACAATATAGGTTTCGACCTCGACGCGGACGTCGGCGGCGATGCCGTTACTATCACTACGGTGCACGCGTCGAAGGGTTTGGAATACGATTATGTTATAGTTGCCGATACCGCGCATAAATTCAATGAATCCGACAGGTACGGCAGAGCGATAATATCAGAACACGGTGTTTTCGTAAAGATCCCGGATGCCGGCACCGGCACGCTGGTTAAGTCTGCGCCGTGGATCGCCGAAAGTATGCGTATCCCCGACAGAACGAGAGCGGAAGAACTGCGACTTTTTTACGTAGCGCTCACACGTGCCAAGCGCAAGCTTACGGTGTGCGGCAAGGACAAAAATTTTAAGCATGTCGAACCCCGAGACGCCGTCCGCGCGCTTGATTTTATGCGAAACGTTAAGCCCGATTATGCCGATAAAGACGGTATACCTCCTGGCGTTGCCCAATCTCGGACCGTACCGTACATAGACGAACGCATTTACGCCGCCGTCAGGGCGGAACACGACTTTACCGCAGATTACAATGCGCGCCGCGAAAAAAATGATATCCCCATAAAAACGTGTGTCACCGCGGTCTCGTCGGAGCTTATCGGCGACGGGGAATATCACGTGAACTATCATGTCCTTACCGACGACGACCGATCGGAAGGCGGTATCGGCGCAATGGCTCGCGGTACGGCGTACCACCGTGCTATGGAACTTGTCGATTTCGATGAGCCGGATATAAAAAAACTCGAGACCGAATGCGAAGACTTCGGTCGGGTCGACGCAGCGGAGATCCTTGCGGCGGCTGCCGAAATGAACAGGCTGGTACGCGGCGCCGTTTTTGTTGCGAAAGAACGTTATTTTATGACCGACATGCCGGCGAACGAAATATACGGTTCGGAACTGCCGTCCGATGTCGGAATATTGGTACAGGGCGTTATAGATCTTCTTATAGTGTACGGAAACGGCGATGCCGTGATAGTAGACTATAAAACAGGCGATCCGCATTCGATGGAAGATCCCAAATACGGTATGCAGCTTAAGCTGTATGCCGCGGCAGTCGAAAAGTGTACGCCGTATAAAGTTAAAAGAGCATATTTGTATTCGTTTGCCGCGCGTAGATTGGTCGACCGCACCGACGCGATCGGCGGTTAATAATGCGATGGACGGCAAAAAATAAACGGTGTATGCGGACTGTTTTGCGCGTATGTCAAAAATCGTTAAAAAACTTCGCAAAAACTGTGGATTTTTTTAAGACGATATGCTAAACTATAATAGCCGATTTCTATATCGTCGGGATCGGCGTTACTCTGCCGACTGTCAACTTAACGGATAAAGGAGAGCGTTATGCTGGAAGCACTTAATAAATTATTTACGGAACAGGTAAAACTGTCGACGGACATGTGGCTCATTGTTTTGACCGCTGTCGTATTTGCCGCGTTTTTGGTGACGTTTCTTATAGGCCTTTTTGCAGGCGATTTTAAGAAGATCAAATCTTTGATGAAAGCGGTTGCGGCAAACCCGTCGCTTACGGTAGCCAAGATGAAGCAAATGCCCGGCTCCGTAAAATCGCTTTATAAAAATGCGCGTATGAGCAACACCAAACCGTCCGTACTCGTTACCGAACAGGCGTGCGTCGAACTGCCGTATAAGCATTCGCTTATATCAAAGGTGTGGATCGTCACGTTTACTGCAACTGTCATTTGCGCGGCGCTTGCGTTTGTTATACTTCAGGTGGCGCCCGAAAAGAAAACTATCGCCGATTTCGTAAACGGCACCGCTTTTATCCTTATACTCGGCGGATTGCTTACGTTTATAGGCGCGGTAATAGGTAAGGCGGCTCACGGCGGCGCCGTTAAGACTTACGAAAAGTTTGCGCTTGCCATCGACGGGGACAACGCAAAAGTAACGGAACAGGCACAGCCTGTCTATGCGGAGCAGCCGCAGCAGGTTTACGCCGAACCTCAGCAGATGTATGCGGAGCAGCCCGTCCAAACGGAAGAACAGCCCGTGTTTGCCGAGCAGCCGCAGCAGGTATATGCGGAACAGCCGCAGCAGGCGTACGAAGAACCCGTCGCGGTCGTGCAGCAACAGGAATCGGAAGAAGAACTGCGCCGCAGAGCGCGCGAAGAAGCTTTGGCGCAGGCACGCGCCGAGCAGATGCGCGCCCAGCAGCAGGCTCAGGCACAGGCGGCTGCGCAGCAGCAGGCGCCGGTCGGCGGATCGTCCTCGGCAGACGATGTTATAGCTCAGATAGAAAAGATAGACAGAGAGGGCGCGCCCAGAGAGACCATGCGCGAAGTCGCTACTTTGTTGCAAAAGGAACGCGCCAAGCCCGAGAATAAAACACCCGAACAGCAGAAACGCCTTAACGAAGCCTTGAGCAAGCTTTTAAAAGCGATGTCGGCTGCGACGCGTAAATAAAGAACGACCGATATTGCGATAAATGCGATATCGGTTTTTTATTGTGTTTATATATATGATCCCTGTCGGGTATTTTTAGTCGTATATTTTTACGGAACCGTGCAGATCACGTTTTGTTTGTTTTTCGGTATAAAGTAGGAGTCATGCCTGTTTTTTCGGTAAACAGTCGGGAAAAGTACATCGCGTCTTCGAAGCCGGTGGAGTTTGCTATGTCCGTAATCGTGTGATCGGTGGTTATAAGCCAGTATTTGGCTTGTTCTATCCGAAGCCCGGTTAGATATTGAATGGGCGACTGCTGTGTTTTTTCTTTGCATACGCGGAACAGTTGCGATCTGGACACGTTGAGCCGCTGTGCTATCCACTCGACATTTGTGTGCGGATTGGTAAAATGATTCTGCATGAATTCTATCACTTTATCGGCAAAGCCCGGTTGCTGCTTGTTGGTCGCGTTCGGAAAAAGCTCGGTGTAATAGGCGAGCAACAGGTGCAGTCTCGCGCTTTTGAGCGGCTCGGACCTACCGTAATACGCGTTGACGGTATCTCGGTACAGCGGATACATTTCGTATAGCGGCTGCGGCGGCGAAACACGGTTATTGGGCGTGAAACCCGTTTGCGATATCAGTTTATCCGCGATCTCTCCGTTGAAATTCGCCCAAATGTAATGCCACGGATTATTGGCATCGGCGTAATACTTGGCTAATTCGTCGGGGAAAAGTATGAATGTCTGACCTTCGCATACCTTAACGGTTTTGTTTCCTATTTCCACATAGCCTTCGCCGCGCATAATATAGTGCATTATGTATTCGTGCCTAACTATCGGACCGTAGAAACTGTTGGGCGCGCGCTGTTCCTCTCCTGCGAATATAAGCGTAAGATGTTTGTCTTGATTCATACATGTAACTCCGTATCAAAATATTTATATCTTCAACAAAAATCCATAAATATGCTACATATTGCTATTGTAATGCAATAAAAAACATGTTATATTGATTATAAGCCCGAATTTAGGATTTGTCAATACTTCGGGGTGAAAAATCGGAGGTCGATATGACTAATAACAGGAAAATGCCGAGATGGGCTGTCTTGACGCTTTGTATTTTGGTGCTCGGCGTTTCGGCTGTCTGTTTCGCTTGTGCCGATAAAGGCGGCAAACCGAAACCCAAGCCGACAGTCTCCGTTTCCGTATCCGGTGCGGACGGCGGCAGCGGTACCGCAGAAGATCCGTACTTATTGAAATTGGGGTACGACGGATCGAAAGAGCTTACCGTCACAGTAAAAAACACCGATGAAAAACCTGCGGTCAACGTTTCCGGCGATGCGGCTTCCGCGACGCTTACGGACGGGACGCTTACCGTCGCCGCCGTTAAAACGGGTACGTCGCGTATAGAAATAAGTTTTGCCGAAGCGAGTGTCAAAGCGATCATCGACGTTACGGTCGAAGAAAAACCGGATGCCGAATTTACGCTCGACGGCTTGATCGATGGGAGCGGCACACAAACCGATCCGTATCTCGTGGACGTCGCTTACGGCAAAACGGCGGAAATAGAGTATTCGGTGCGTTATTCCGATTCCGCGCCGATCGCGGAATTCGAAGGCGATGCGGTATCTGTGGATATTTCGGGAGGAAAAATAAAAATATCCGGTAATTCGTACGCCGCGGTACCGATAAAACTGTCGCTGGAAAAAATCGAGATATGGTTGAATGTTACGGTGTACGACGGATCGGCTGCTGTTTCGGGTACCGTTTACAAATACGGAGATAACGCAACTGTATTTTCGGGCGTTACCGTCAAGCTTACTTCGCCCGATTATACGGCGTACAGCGTAACGGACGGCGACGGAGTCTATTGGTTTACCCATCTAGATCCCGACAGCGGATATACGGTAATGTTACAGCCTTCCGGCGAGTATGCCGATTACGTTTCCGACCGCGCCGAAAAGACGGTCGAAAGCGCAGATTTTAACGTTACGTCGAATAATCTGGCCGTGCTCGATTTTTCCATGATAGCAGCCGACGAAGCGCCTCATACGACGGTCATAGGCAAAGTCACGGAAAACGGCGAACCGTTTGTCGGCGCAGTTATAGATATAGGCGGTATTACCGCTGTCAGCGGAGCCGACGGGTCGTACGAAATACAAAACGTGTTTATGTTCGGCGACGTGACGGTCTCGGCAGCCGACCGCAACGGCGAACATGCACGGTTCGTACGTAAACTCGATCTTGACGAGCTTGTTCCGGACGGTACGACGAAATGCGATGCGGAGCTGGGACTTCCTTATGCGATGTACGGCGTCGTATGTTCCAACGACGACTGCAAGGGATACATATTCAAGTATACGCGGTCCGTAGGCGGTTTGGAGTTTTCATTCGAACCCGTAGGCGGACGATTGCTGGGAAATATCGAGCTGTTTATAGATACCAAAGAATCCACATACGAGCGCAACGGTAGCGATTATCTTATAAGTACCGACGGCAGACTTACGGTCGCTACGCGTTACAGCGAAAAGAGCGGCGTAGGTTGCGCGTCGCCCGAACTGATTTCCGTACGTACGGAAACCGACGAGTTGGGCAACGAACGTCTGTTTATTTCGGTGCCGTACAAGTTTTTCGAGGCGCAGGGCGAAGGGTGCGGTATCGATCCCGACGAGGTCATAGGCGTCAGTCTCGGATACAAGGTAAGTCCCGTATGGGTCGGTTGGGTGGACCGTCAAAGCGGCGGCGGACGGCTGTTCGACAACAAGCTGTACATTGCGCCCGAACACCCCGTAGCGTATATGCGGCTCCGCGCAAACAATCAATGTTACCGTGCGGACGCAAACGTCGATGTGGATCTCGACGGATATAAAGGAAGTTTCGGATTCGGACATGACCGTGCGGACGCTTTCCGCGTGAACGCAAGCAAAACCACCGACGGATTTAAGCTCGAGTTGATGACGACCGGAAACTTCGGCGGCAAGGGCGAAACGGACGAATTCGTATGCCTGTTCCTCGATCTCGACGGAAATAAACAGGGCGGATGGAACTTCGGCAACGGCGATCTGTTAGTACGGCTTTACGGCGACGGTACGGTCAGATATAAGGGCGGCGCGCCGTGGTGGAAAAAAGATTCGGACGGTGTTCGTACTTTGGAGAATGCGTTTACGGTAAATTACGAAAATTGCGTTACTTCTGTCGAATATACTTTGCCGTGGAGCATTATGGGCATAACGGCGCAGACGGAGTTCGGTTTTGCTCTGCGCGAAGCATGCGATTCCGATGTGGATATGACTTTGTACGGAACTCCGGGCGAGTTTGTTTACGACGGCGCACGCGTTGCGGACACGGCTGCTCAGGACGGATATATCCGTAGTACGGTCTTGGGAGGTTAAGATGAGAACGAAAAACAAAAAATTGTCGGCTGTCTCTGCCGGGTCGCTCGTATTCGCGCTGATCGCGGCGTCGGCGGTATTCGGATCTATGCCGGAACGCAAAAGCGCGGCGGCGGAAACTGCGGATGAGCCGTGGTTCTATCTTTCCGATTTCGCGCCCGAAAGCGGTACGACGGGCTGGGACGGCAGCAATATGATTGCAGTCAACGGCGGACTGGATAACGGTCTTGCCGAGCTGTGGTTGAGTTCCGGCGATGCTTCGGGAGCGGAATACGAAAATAACCGTTGGGCGTATGCGGTAAAGTTTAAACACGGCATATCGGTACAGGCGACAGGTCTTATAACTTACGACATTTCCGATATGGGCGCGACGCGCTTTACATGTAAGTACGGAGCGAATACAAAACATGCAAGCGGAAAAGGCACCGTAGGCTTGCAGATATATACCGATCTTAACGACGGAGATACTTTGTATTCACTCGATTCCGCGGCGGATGCCGAAAGACTGGGCGTCGCGCGTTTTCCGATAGGTCAGTACGACAAGTACGTTACGGTGGACGTCGAGATCCCTGCCGGGGCGAACACGCTGTATATAAAAGCGACCGACGGCGGCAACGGCAACGATTCAGACCACGCGGTGATCGCCGATCCCAAGCTGTATGCGCAGTTTGCCGATCTTTCCGGACTGGAAGGCAAAGACGTTTCTACGGGCTGGGATACCGTGCGGTACGACAGCACTCCGGACGGACCGCTTACGCTCAAGACCGTATATAAGGCAAACCACAATAACAACAATATCGTGGAACGTAATATAGAGTACGACAAAGGGTTGTTTCTTCATGCCGCAAGCAGCATTTCGTTCGACATCGACGGAATGGGGATAAAACGTTTTACGTCGTTCTACGGAATAAGCGAGCTTCAGGACAGATATACTCCGACTTCGGTTTTTAAAGTGTTTTTCGACGGAGCCGAAGTTTTCTCGGGCGAAAAGACGCGCGGCAATGTAAGCGTAGCGCAGGGTAAGAGCGGTAATATCGATCTCGACGTCCCTGCCGGAACAAAAAAGATCACGCTTACGACAGCGGCGAAAGCCGGTTCGACAAACGACGGCAACCACACATTGTGGGTATGTCCCCGACTTTTCGGCGATAATCTCGACGATATAAAAAAGATATATGTGGATCTCGACAATCCGGCGCTGACAGTGGGAGACACGACGGGGTTGAAAGCGCACGCGGTCGATTTCCGCAATATCGTACGTAAGATCGCAACGGAAGATCTGACGCTTACCACCGATTCGGATAATATATCGATAAGTTCGGACGGAAAGATAACCGCAGCCGCCGCCGGCGAAGCGGTACTTACCGCGGAATACAACGGTTTTACTCAAAATATAAACATCACGGTGTTTGCAGAAGACAAGGCGTGCTCGTTAAGTTCGCCGTCCGGCATTTCCATGATAACGGTGGTCAATGACGGCGGTAAGATCAAATATTCGGCTGTGCGCGACGGCATATCGTTTTTAAATCTTTCCGAAATGGGTCTTGTTACAGGCATAGGCGATTTTACGGACGGCATGACGTTGGTCTCGCGGTCGACGCCCGTCGAGATAAACCAAACGTACGATCCTATTACGGGTAAGTTCGACAAATACGTAGATCATTGTTTCGAACAGACTTTGGAATTTGCGAAATCCGGATCGGATAAACGGTTCAAGATCGTTCTGCGCGCTTACGACGACGGAGTTGCGTTCCGTTATATTGTGGAACACGACGGTGCCTTTACTATATCCGACGAAAATTCGTATGTGACCGTGCCCGTCGGCTCGGGTGTTTTCTATCAGCCGAACACGACCGGAAAATATCCGAATACGCACGAACAACTTTTCGTAAGCGGCGAAATGACTAAATTCATTACGGATATGACATTGCCGTTTTTGTACGCCAAGCCCGACGGTACGAAAGTGCTCGTTTCGGAGGCGGCGCTCGACGGATCGTATTGCGGCGCCGTGCTGCAAAGCATAAACTCCACGCAGATGAAATTCGGTTTTCCGGAACAGCAGAGAAATGCGGAGTATTCGGGCAGTTCGCAGATCAAAGTCGAAGGAGATTTCCGTTCGCCTTGGCGCGCGTTTATAGTCGGCGACGAACAGACGCTGTTCGACAGCACGATGATCGAAAATCTTGCCGATCCGTGCGTACTGGACGACACGTCCTGGATTGAACCGGGTATAACGTCCTGGTCGTGGATGTCGGGCGTCAACGCCGGAGGCAATCCGTTCGATTATCAGGGTTCAAAAGAAGTGATGATCGACTATATAGATTTCGCAGCGGAAATGGGCTGGCAGTATTACATTCTGGACGAGGGCTGGATGGTACGTATCGGCAAAGAGCAAGCCGAAAGTCAAGGTCTGACCGGCGGCCGCGATTGGCTGCCCAACGGCGGATGGTATATAGGGTTTTACGATTACATGCCAGAAGTCATAGAATATGCAAATTCCAAAAACATCGGGCTAATAGCGTGGGTGCACGTATCGCAGATAAACGATCCGTCCGACGACTATAAACAGATGGACGATCTGTTCAAACGTTTTGCGCAAATGGGTATTAAAGGTATAAAAGCCGATTTCTTCAACAGCGAAAACCAACTCACCATAGAGCTATACGACAAGATATACGAAAAGCTTGCCCGATACAAATTGCTCGGCAATATGCACGGCGCAAACAAGCCGACGGGCGAACGCCGCAAATATCCCAATATAATCAACCGCGAAGCTATCTACGGCGAAGAACTTAACAGCACAAAACTCGAACAGCTTACGATCCAGGCGTTTACGCGCGGAGTCGTCGGTCCGACCGATCTTACGCCGTATATCTATCCCGCCGATAAATCGGATACGACCATGGGCAGCCAAATGGCTTTGGGCGTGGTGTTCGAAAGCGGTATGACGTGTTTTGCCGAAAGAGCGGATATTTTCCGCAGGCTGCAGCCAGAAATAAGACAGTATTATTACGCATATCCCACAACGTGGTACGACAGCAAACTTCTCGGCGGCAGCGTCGGCAGTTCCGTATCGGTCGCGCGCCGCGCCGACGACGGAAGATGGTATGTCGGCGGAGTTTCCGTCGCCGGCGGAACGGAGTCGGTGACGCTCGGATTTTTGGATGACGATACCGATTACACCGCGTATATTTACAGTGACGGCGCCGACAGAAATTCGGTCGCATATGAAAAAAGACAGGTCGTAAAAGGCGACACGCTCGACTTCGTGATGAGAGAAAACGGCGGTTTTGCCGTGAAGATCGTAAAAACATCCGCTTCGCTCGGTATAGATAACGACGACGGTATGGGTACGGTAGAAGTACAATGCGCAGGCGCTCCCGTTACCGACGTTCTTCCCGAAGCCGGCAGTATGCTCGACATTAAAGTCGAGTGCACACGCGGCGTCAGCGTAAAATACGCGGTGTGGAACGGACGCAAGATCAACGTATCGGCAGACGGCGAAGTTTCGGTAATGGCGACCGGCGGCGACTGTTCGTTAAAGCTTGTGTACGAGGCAGTAGGCGAAATATCGGTAGAGATGAACGGCGGCGGATCTGTCGCGCTGTGTTGCGACGGCAGATATATAGGACTTAACGAAAAAGCGGTAATGGGAAGTAAACTCGTACTTTCGGTTTATCCGGGCAGAGGATATTCGGTAAGATCTGTAATGCTCAACGGTACGCCGTTGCGACTCGTTAACGGAAAAGCCGAAATAACCGTGGACAGCGTGACCGTCGCAATATGCGTCGAGTTCGGGAAAACGAATTGATACTGCTGCGGACGGATAAGATACAGAAATAAAATAAAACGCACTTCAACGCCGATCGCGGCATTGGGGTGTGTTTTATTTTGCGGCTGCCCTATCTCAGTTTTAACCGTACGGTGTTTACGGATATCCGAATCATATGTCCCGACCTAAATATGCGGATTTATTCGGGTCGATACGTTGCATTGAATACGATGTCTTGCGCGTAGTCGCCGAATTTTTCACCGAAAACATTAAATCCGCCTTTATTGACGGCGTTATCTTTTATGCCTATTTTCAAAGTCGTGCGGTTTCCGTCTTTAAGATTGAGCGCAGGAAGTCCGACATGTTTGCCGACGGCTTTGCCGTTTAGGTAGACCCCTTCGTTTACTACGGCTACCGTTGTGAGAACACCGTATTTCGTGCTGTCGGGGAACCACCAGTCTGGCGTGTATTTGCCGTAACGGTTCCCGTAATCTCCCGGGCATTTAAAAGTACACAGCTCTACGCCGTTTATCCAAAATGTGATGTCGCTGGGAAAATTATGGTTGTAACCGCGTGCTTCCGAACACAGCTCGAGCGAAAAATTCAGTTCTTCGAGAATCCCGTTAAACGCATATTCGTTGGATATGGCATATTCCAAATATCCGTACCCGTGAGACCATATCAATTGCGCGTCGTGCCTGTTTACCGTAAAAGCGTCGTGCGGATTGTTTTCCATCAGCAGCTCGTTCTCGCTCGCTATGCCGCAGTTTTCGGCAAACGATGCGTCCACATAATCACCGATCTTTACGGATCGGACATACGATGCCGGACGGCGCATGTTGATGTTGCTCTGCAGTCTCATCGTTATGGATATATCGAAGCTGGGAAAGGAATAAAATTTGGTCGATCCTTTGCGTTTGACGGAATGGTCTGTCCCCAAAAGATCGCACTCCTCCAGTATTTTTATGTGCATCGACGCGGAGGAAAGCGGCAGGTCGAGCTTATCGGCGATCTGCGAAAGCGTAAGCGATTCGTTGCCGAGCAGGCGTATTATCTGCAAACGCGTGGGCGAGCTGAGCGCTTTGCCCAACAATGCTATGTCGTTGGAAGCGGCAGTATCGCCTATCTCGTAATCGTATTTTACATTGTGATATAAAGGTCCGTGACGTTTGTCCATTTAAGCCTCCCAAGTTTCAGTATTATTGTAGCATATTGATCTTAACAGTGCAAGATTTTACTATTGTATTGAAATAATTATTATGATAAACTTAAAATACCGATGTGCCGAAAGGAGACATGATGAGAAGATCTATCCTGTTTATCGCGTGTGCGGCGCTTGCTTGTTGCGGATTGCTTGCCTGCGCGAATAAAAAACCCGAAAGACCCAAGCCTCAGCCGGATGTTACGTATACTGTGAAATACGATCCCGGCGAAGGTACGGGCGATGTGACCGACCCCGTAACGTACAAAACGGGTACGGTTATTAAGCTTGCGCAAAATCCGTTCGTTTACGAAAACCACGTTTTCGACGGTTGGACATTCGACGGCAAAAAATACGCCGTCGGCGACAGTTATAAGGTAGAGCGCGATACGGTGTTCGTCGCCGCGTGGAAAAACAACGAAACGCCGCCCGTATTATCCGACAGCGAACCGCACTTTTCGCAGGAGTGGTATTCGTACGATAAGCTCGGCGGCGGCGCTTTGGAGCTTCCGTTCGTTCTCGACGGGGCAAAGCTTTATTATGTGCGTATAAACGGCGAGATAGTGGAAAAGACGCTTTTCGATTACGACAGCGAACTCGGCGCCATATCCATAGACGAAAATTATGTTTTGGATCTCGAGCTCGGCAGTTATTCCGTTACAGCCATTACGGACAGTCGCGGCGGTAATAAAAATTGCGTCGTAGAGATCACGCAGTCGCTTAAAACATCGTTCGACGACGTTACGGAAAAGCACTTTGTTTACGGCAGAGACGAATGCGTTACTTTTTCGGTGGATTTCAACAGGACGATGCCGTCGAAGATAACGCAAAACGGCATAGACGTGCCGAGCGAGTACATAACTTACGACGAAGATTCCGTCACATTGGCGGCGGAATGGGTAAGCAAATCCACGGTCGGAAAGTATAAGATGGAGCTTTCCAATCATGACAGATACGAGTTTACCGTAACGTCCAATATAATATTCGCAACCGATTACGACGTTTCGACGGAACACAGCGACGTGCGTTCGAATACCGGAATGAATCCTTATTATCAATATTACGACACCGTGGAGATCGCGGACTCGCCGAGTATCATGAACAGCGGCAAAGCGCTTAAAATAACGCCTAACCAGTCCGCCGATCTTCATAACTACATAACGCTGAAAACGCCTGAGTGTTCGTATTCTTGGCACCGCGTCGAGTTCAAAAAAGACAAAGTTTATTATATTTCTTTTGACTATATGACGCATGCCACCGTGGGCGGCGAGTTGTATTTCCGCGGCGCCGACAAGAGCACCGTCAAAAAAGTACCTATGCTTTACGGCGGAGAGAACGACGACATAGTCCATCATTTTGAGGCGCTGTATAATTACGACGAAATAGGCGTAGGCGTGCGCATTTATGCGGAATTCATAAACGGCGGCGAAGTCTGGATCGACAATTACAAAATAGTCGAGCTCGACGCAGTGCCTGCGTTTAACGGCGGAGAGTACAATGCCGCCGGAGATTACGTGCTTTCGTTCGATCCGATTCATTACGACTTTACCGTCGAGATCGACGGCGAAAGCACGGAATACGTATATGACGCTTCCGCCAAAACCGTAACCGTTTCCAAGTCCGTGTTAAGCGGATTTACTTGCGGCAATCATAGATTGAGCATTGTTACCGCGATCGGATCGTTCGAAACGGTCATACGCATAACCGACGACCGCATAGCGGAGTTTGTCGGCGGCGTTACCGAATACCGCAGTCTTTCGCAGACAGAAGTAAAAGTTTACGGCAGTTTCGAACAGACGATAGAGCTTGTGTCGCTAAAACAGAAAGTCAAAGAATACGAAAACGCTTTTGCGGGTTGGAACTTTACCCGCGATAACGACACGATTACCGATTTCGCAAGTCAAGCGACGCTTACGCCCGGTCTTGACGGC
>CAJUBY010000004.1:52351-79814 GCA_910585055.1 uncultured Christensenella sp.
ACAGGATATCTTAAGCTGCCCAAAGCCTTACTCGATAAATTCTGGGGCGAAGTGACTTTTATTGCCGAGTTCGACAACGGCAACAGCGCGGAGTTTACGGTAAACAGCAAAGACGTGCTCATGTATACGGATTACGATATTTCGGTGCTCAAAGGTTATTTAGGAGATTCGTACCGTTCGGGCAGTCCGCTCAACAGTGGGTTATGGGGCAGTTCGATAGCGGATGTCGAGCAACGCGAAGTCGGCAACAAAGCGTTTTATATCCGCTCTTCCGCCGGAAGCGCGGACAGTACCGCGTTTACGACAAGATATTCCGCCGCATGCACGTACGATTGGTTCCGGATTTACGGAAAC
Source organism: uncultured Christensenella sp. (assembly GCA_910585055.1). Classification (GTDB taxonomy): domain Bacteria; phylum Bacillota; class Clostridia; order Christensenellales; family Pumilibacteraceae; genus Anaerocaecibacter. The sequence goes on from CAJUBY010000004.1 coordinate 52,706, forward strand.
GTCGGCGAATGTTATCGCGTGACGTTCGACTACCAAATAAGCGGCTTCGGTGAAAAGGACGTCGTGTTCAGACTGACTTTTTCCGACGGCGAGGACATTAACGCCGGTTATTTTGCCGATTACGACGAGCTTGACGGCACAACCGTAGTGCATTATCTTATAGCCGACGGGAAAGTACATACTTTCGACAGCGGCTGGTTCACTCACAGCGACGGTTATCGCGCGACCAAAATAAATTTCCCGACGTTCGAAGCAGCGGACGGCAAGTTTATAATGTTCGATAATTATTGCGTCGTTAAAAGTTCGGAAGTGTCGTACATTATCGGAGACATGGCGGAAGAATACGATAAAATGACCGAACAGCCGTTTACGTTCGATGTCGGCGCCGAAAAAGTTTATTCCGTAAAAGCCGACGGCGCCGAGCTCGATTACGAGCAGAGCGGAAATACGGTGACTGTGGCGGCGTCCTCCATGAAGGGACTGGAACTCGGCAAACATGATTTTGAGGTCACGACGGAAACCGGAATTTTCCGCAAACAACTGACTGTCGTGTCAACACAGTCTTCGGCGGAACTTTTACAGACTTCCGCGCAGTTCGGTTATCTCGCGCCCGCAGATATCAAATTTTACGGCAATTTTACGTCGGATGTCAGGCTCGTGTCGTTAAAACAGAAAGCAAAGGTGGTAGACAGCGGATATTCGGGCGGTTGGAATTTCGCAAAAGCCAACGATACCGAAACGAACTTTGCGGACGCCGTTACACTGTCGGCAGGCACGGACGGTACCGGTTATATAGTATTGCCCAAAGAGTTCATAAGCAAATTCTGGGGAACGGTATCGTTCGATCTGGAGTTCAATAACGGCAGCACCGCCGAGATAACAGTCGAAATAACCGATGTTCTGGCATTCACGAATTACGAAGAATCGAACATGCTGGGCTATTTCGGCGACGCGCTTCGGTCCTGGACGCCTTTCAGCAGCGGACTTGATGGAAATATAACGGTCGAAGACTTCGGCGGAGACGGAAACAAAGCGCTGTTCTTACGGTCTGCCGGCGGCGCGGATACGACTATGTTCACCACCAAATACATGGAATACGGTTATGACTGGTTCAGAGCGATAGGCGACGCAGACGACAGCTACAGAGTAACGTTCGATTACCGTATAGTCGGATTCGGCAGCGACGAAGTGAGGTTCGATCTTTTCTTGGCGGAAGACGAAAGCGTTTATGCCAACTGTTTCGGACAGTTCGACGGCATTGCCGCGGGCAATACGGTTTATGCGTATCTTTCAGCCGACGGCAACACTCATACTTTCGACAGCGGATGGTTCACGCACGGCACGGAAAGACGCTTATCCAAAGTAAACTTTCCGGCGTTCGGTGCGGACAGCGGCAAATACATTGTGTTCGACAACTACAGGATCGTGCGCAGCAAAGGTATACGGTACATTTTGGAAGGTGTTGGAGATCGATCGAAATACAAGGACGTACCGTTTACGTTCGATACTGCGGGACAGACGGTCGTCGGCGTTTGGGTAAGCGGGAATAAGATAGATTTTGTTCAGGAGGGAAGTACCGTCACGGTTTCCTCCGAGGCTCTCGACGCTCTCGAATGCAAAAAATACGAATTGAAAGTCGAGACGGATATAGGCGCCGTTTATAAATGCGATTTTGCAGTCACCGACGACCGGGTCTCGACGCTTAAGCAAACATCTGCCGCTGTAGTACACGGACAGAGCAATGCGGTCAAACTCGAAGGAGAATTCGACGCTTCGCTCAATGTGATAAGCGTAAAGCGCAGCGGAAGCGACGAGTGGGATAGCTCGCGTGTTACGCCGGCTGCTATGGATACCGGATATATAACCGTTTCCGCAGACGGCTTGACGCTCGATAAAGCTCTTGTCGATCAGGCGTACGGCACTACGGAATACACGGTTGCGTTCGATAACGGAAAGTCGGTCGGGTTTACCCTGACTAGCAATCTTTTGTATTACACGAATTACGACGAGACGTGTATATTCGATACGCGCAGCGGAAACATGCCGTCTTGTCAGGATGCGGCTATGTGGTCCGTCGAAGCCGGCGAAAACGGGAATCGGCTCGAATACCGTCCCGAACGCGCCGTGCTTGGACATTCCGTAGGCGCTATAAACGGCAGCGGTGACGCAAATTCTATATTTACGTATAAATCGCCGTCTCGCACGGGCGTGAACTGGATGGATTACGATTTTGCAGTCGGACGGAAAATGGTCTTTTTCTTCGACTACGTCATAGAAAATCCCGACAATGTCGATCACAATATTATTTTTGCTGCGCGCAACAGAGCGACCGGCAAATACGTAGAGATAAAAATAGACGGTTCGGGCAGGTTCGAACAGGTTTTCGATTACGACATAGACACCATAATGATCTGCTGTCCCGTCGCTTCGCCGGATATGGTTAAAAACGTATGTATGCGCATAGACAACTTCGGTTTCGGGATAGTGGAATAGGAGATCGTTAAAATGAAAAACAAATTTCGCAAGTTTCTTTTGATAGCGCTGATTGCGGCGATGAGTATTTCGACTGTCGGTGCGGCGCAGGCTCAAACGACGGACGACTACTCTATAGACGGCGGCAGACTGGTCATCGATTTCGACGATCCGGACGATATAAACAGATTTTCGTGTTATACCGAATTCGGAGATTTACCGTACGCGGTAGACGGCAGAGCGTATTGCTCGGTGCTTGCGGAGCAAAAGATGATACTCGCCGGCATGATCTTCGAAGACGTGCGCGTGGACGTGGATATATATACGCTCGGGTCGGACGGGAAGTTCGATTCCGGTATATATATCGGGGCGAGCGGCGCCAAAAACGTCAAGGACGGTATAACGGCATGGCAAGTCAATATAGAACACGCTGTCGATGCAAGCACTTTCTGGCTTAAATTGCACCGCTTCGAGAACGACAGGTGGCTGAGAGACGAATTGGTGGAGATCGGCGGTCTTCCGTTCACCAAAGAATACATGCACCTTACCGTCACTGTCAAAAGCGGCATACTGTCCGCCTTTCTCGACTATTCGTCTACGCCTACGGTCACCAAAGATATAGGCGACGAGGCGCGCGGCATGGTGGGGATCCGAAATTTTTACGCGCCGTGCTCGTTCGATAACTTTACCGTTGTCGGCGACGCGATCGAAGTCGATACGAACGAATTGACCGAGCTTATGGAAAAGGCAAAAGCCAAAGCCAAAGAAAATATCTTACAATCGTGTAAGGTCGAGCTGGATGCCGCGATAGCGCTTGCCGAGTCGGCAAAGACGCAAGCGCAATGCGATGCCGCCGTATCGGCTTTAAAATCCGCGCTCGATCGCGCGTTGACAAAACGGACGCTTTCGGAACTTGCGGAGCTTACGCAACGCGCCGACGCTATAGTTAACACGGACGGCAAGGTCTATACCGGCAACAGTTACGCGTCGTTAACCGCCGTCAAGGACATTTGCGCGGCGCTTACCGCAGAAGACGGCGATTACGAGATTGCGTATTGGTACGCGCGGCTCGACGAGCGTATGAAAAATCTCATAAAATATGACAAGGAGGTTTTACAATGAATAAATTTATTGCTACAATATTGACGGCGGCGCTCGCGTTTTCCGCGCTCGGATGTTCCGTACAATCGCCGACAGGCGGTTCTGTACGGGGCGGCTCGCCGCAAGTTTCGGCGGAGGACAGTATGCCAAATATGCCCAAGGTAAAAGAAAAGTTCGAAGATATGCTTGCTCATCCCGAGAAATTCCCCGTTAACTTTGTGTACGATAACGTTTATTATTCGGGATTTTCGTCCAAGTACATGAAAGAACTTTCGCGCGTTCGCAACGACGAAGACGGGATGACTTCCGTGGATATAGAGTTCGAACTCGACAAAACGATGAAGGTCCTGCTTAAAACGGTATATTATGCGGAATACGATGCATATGACTACACCGTGTATTTCGAGAACGACGGAAATAAAAACAGCGGGGTTCTCGAAAAGGTGAACGCGGTAGATATGGATTTCACCGGCAAGGACGCCGTGCTAAAAGGCATACTCGGCGACCACGGAAACGATTATACGCCGTACGAGTACGACCTTAAAGAACGCGACGTCAACTTTACATCTACGCTAGGCAGATCGTGCCATCATTATTTTCCGTACTTCAACCTCGAACACGCAGACGGCGGCGCGCTTCTTGCCATAGGCTGGGCAGGCACGTGGCAGGCGGACTTCAAGTACGACGCGGACAAGAAAAGCACACATTATGTCGCTACCGGCACGGTCGGAATGAAAACGTATTTAAAACCCGGCGAAAAGGTACGCACGCCTCTTATCGCGGCGGTGTTTTACGATGAGCGCGACGAAGACAAGGCGATGAACAAATGGCGGCAGTGGGTGATCAACTGCAACATGCCGCGCGATAACGCTTCTACCGATTTGCCCGTTCAACCGTCACTCAGCGGTTGTTTCGACGGCGATACCGGATTGCCGACAAGCGACGGCAGTATGTCCGAACGTTACGATACATGGAAGAACACGTTCGACGCGCTTATTCGTCACGAGCTCATACTCGACTTTCGTTGGTTCGATGCCGGTTGGTACGAAAAGCCGGACGGCACGGAAAACACAAATCTCGATTGGTGGGGTACCGTCGGCACGTGGAAGCTCGATCCGTATAAGTGGCCGAATAACTCTTTCCGCGAATCCGTAGATTACGGACACGACAACGGATTCAAAACGCTTGTTTGGTTCGAACCGGACAGAGTGACCGATCTGAATAACATGGTAAACAGGCACGGCTACAAGCGCGAGTGGGTGCTTACGCTCGGCAACGGCGTTTATCTCAATAATCTCGGCGACCCCGACTGTCTCGACTGGACGGCAAACCGAATAATCTCGTTTATGGCGCAAAACAACGTCGACTTGTACAGGGAAGACTATAACTTCGATGCGTGCTGGTATTGGGAGATAGGCGACAGGTATCAAGGCAATAACCGCATAGGGATTTCCGAAAATCTTAATCTTCAAGGGCATTACGAGCTGTTCGATCGGATAATAGAGTATTGCGCCGAGAGCGGTAAGTGCACGTATATCGACAGTTGCGCGTCCGGCGGAGGCAGAAACGATCTCGAAACGTTAAGACGCAGCGTGCCGTTTTTAAGAAGCGACAGCGACCGTACGACGATTGCCCGCAGATTAGCTTTTACGACGCGTCTTTCACGCTGGCTGCCGTTTACCGGCGCTTCGGCAAAGGAGAGCGGCGGACAGCTAGAGAGCGGCGGAATGGATCTTTACACTACGCGCGCATCGTTTATCCAGCACGTCAATTACAGCCAACAATGGCATCTTAACGAAAACAACATTAAGTGGGACGAGATCAAACGCGGCCGCGCCGAGTGGGATATGGTAAAGCAATATTTTTACAGTGATTTCTATGTTCTTACACCGTTCCGTTCGACCGAGGAAAATGCCGAGTGGACTGCGTACATGTATTTCGACAGGCAAAAGGACAGCGGCGTGGTGCAGGCGTTCAGGCTGCCCGAATGTCCGGATGCCGAGTTATCAGTCAAGTTTAAAGGCGTCGATCCCGACGGATATTATTCGATACGCGATCTCGACGGTGTAAACTCGGCGGCAAAAGTAAAGGGCAGCGATCTTATAGCAGGGTATACCGTAAGAGCGGCACAGCCGCGTACCGCGATAGTGATGTTTGTCGAACCGGTTAAATGATATGGAGCGAGGATAGATAACGGTAAGCTGTTTTATCGGCAACGGTTTTAATGCGATCGGTATAAAAAAATGAGTTCGGTTTGTACGGACTCATTTTTTGTTTATTTACGTTAATTATGTACGGACGTCTTTATGCGAACCGAAATTGCGAATAAACGGTGCGGAAAGTTTGCGCCGCGTCAATCTTCGTAAGTGAACGTAACTATTATATTTTGATTGTAGTCGCCGAATTTTCGTCCGAACAGATTTATTCCGCCGCGGTTTTTGGCGTTTTCGTTTACGCCTATGCGGAATGTAAAAAGCGGGCTCGCGGCGATGCCGAGATCTTTCACCGTTACGGGCGAGACATGCGTTCCGTCCAGGAATGTGCCGTGTTCGGTGACTTCCACTTGTTTTATAACGCCGTACTGCGTTCCTTCCTGCCACCAATCGGGGGTCAGCAGTCCGCGCCTTGCGCCGTAGTCGCCGGGCGAAGTGTAGGTGCATATTTCCTTGCCGTTAAAGGAAAAGGATATGTCTGACTTCCAGTTTTCGTTGTAGCCGGGCGCTTCGGAACACAGTTCGGCGGAGACGGATACCGACACTATTTTGTTCGGGTCTATTTTCTGAACGGGCAAAGTGTATTCGAGATACCCGTAGTCGAACCATATCAACTGCGCGATAAACCGAAGCGGCGAGTAAAAGCTGGTTATGTCGTCGCGCGCGCCTATATAACCGTCTTCGCCGATTATGCCGCAGTATTTGTTTATTTTAAAAGCGGAGTAGGACCCTATAGGGATCTGCTGCGAATAGTTTTTAACGTTTGTCGGTTTGCCGCCGTTGCTGACGGATATTACGACTTTTTCGTACTGTCGGGACAGGATCTTTCCCGAACCGCGTCCGTCTTTTTGTCCTACGACTGAGATCAAGCCCGTATCGATAAGCTGTTTTACATGTTCGGACGCGGTGGATTTCGGCATGTTCAAAGCGACGGCTATGTCCATTATGCTCATCATTTTACTGCTTAAAAGCCGAAGTATGTCGCGTCTGCCTTTGCAGTCAAGCGCTTTTACGAGTTTTTCGACTTCTTTGTCGTTTTCTATATTGAGATTGAGTATCTTATCGAAATACCTTAACATGATCACTCTCTTTTGCGTTTCCGTTTTTTAACGATCATAACAGCTGCCGCCGCCGCAGCTGCAGTGCCGACGGCGCCTGCGGTACATCCTATAGCTATAGCCGCGGCATCTGATCTTCCGTTCGGCTTATATTCGGGCTTTTTAGTTTCTATACCGTCGAACGTTATGCCGACGGACACGGACATAGCCGGCATCGTAAAGTAATATTCGCCGTTATCGAAAGAGATATCGGTAACTTCGTCGCCGAAGATCTCCTTTATCCGCTTTCCGTCGGGAACGATCGCTTTAAACCGTACGGTCTCGCCGGGATAGTATGCGGCGCGGTCGGTAACGATATACCCGTCGAATAGAAGATCGAACTTTTCCGAATTTATCCAGCGCTCGTGCGCGTTTTCGACGGGAAACGGACAGCCGGAGATGTACAGCCATGTTCGGTACGACGACGGCGAGCTTGCTCCGTTGTATTTGCCTGCGCTCGCAAAGTCTGTAAGCCGCACCGTGTCGCCGTTTTCCGTTTTTACGTCGCAGAACAGCATACAGCCCTGCGCCGTGCCCGACACGACTTTCGCGCTTTCGAATTCGAGCGCGTCGAATATAGTCTGCGGCGCGACGTTAGGCGCATACGTTTCGTCGAGAGTAAGCAGGATAGGCCCTCGGTAAACGGAAGCGGTAAGCTTTTTATCGCGTTCGCCTGTCCAATACATAAACGGCAAAGCGATATCGAGATCCACCGTGTCGCCGTTTTTCCACACTTTGTCTATCGCGTAATATTCACCCTCGCGCAATACCGTGCGTTTTCCGTCCGCGACCGCGACGGAGCCGTGCGCCCAGGTCGGCACGCGTATCATAAGCGTGAACCGCGTGGCGCGGTCCAAACCCGAGATCTCGAGCTTGACTGCGCCGTCGACGGGGTAGGACGTAGTTTGACGTACTGCGACTTTATTGCCGCCGACTGTCGTTTTGATATTGCTGTTGCCGAAATAATTGATATACAGTATGTCGCCGTCCGTTACCGCCGCCCATTCGGACAGCTGCCCCAGTCCCCGAGCGAGATTCGCCTGACAGCAATTCATGTCGGGCGATCCGCTGTTGTACTGAAACGATATATCCTGTTGCGACGATACGCGCCGTCCGTCATAGTATCCGCAACTGCCCTGAATGCCGTCCGTCGGGGTGTTGTAAGTGCAGTATTTGTCGGTATCTAGCAGAGATCCGAGCATCGCGTTATAATACGAACGTTCGAACTCGTCGGCTACCGCGACGGTCTTGTTATACTTATAGTATTCGTTGGTAAAAGCCATCCAGGCGACGGTACAGCACGTTTCGATGACGCCCGTAAGATAAGGATCGCCCTGCGCGCCCTCGTTGGTAGTGAATCCGCCGTCGTTGTGCACGTCTGTCTGTAAAATGTCTTCCCACACCGCGGACATAACGTCGTAATATTCGCGGTTGCCCGTTTCTTCGTACAGGATACCGAGAGTCATTATCATGTGCAGGACTTCCCAGCGGTTGCTGCTCGTAAGATAAAAGTGTCCGCCGTTGAGCGCGGTCTTGTACCATCCGTTTTCGTCGGCGCAGTCGTTTACTATTATACGTTCGGCTTCGCGCAGATACTTTTCGTCGCCCGTCGCCTGATACAGCTGCGCATAGCCGTGCGCTATGCCGCGGTTGGTCTCGAAACCGCCGACTACGAGATAACTGCGGTCTTTAAACGTTTCGTATATGAGATCGGCGGCTTTTCGCGCGATCTCCAAAGCCTGTTCGCTGCCGGTTATCTTGTGCCATTCGAGCAGTCCGGTTATGCAATGGTAATGGTTCCACAGATCCCAGTTGGACGCGGCTATCGAGAATCGCGCGCCGCCGACGTACACGCCCAGATATCCGTCGCCGCCCTGTGCCTTGCCGAGTTCGGTAACAATCTCGTCCGCGGCGGCTTTTAGTTGCGTATCGGGGAATATCTTGTACGAGTACGCCATTCCGGTAAGCAGTTTTCCCGCGAACTCGCCGTACCAGGGTAGAGAACTCGAATCGCTGTTCGATTTGGGCGAAAGCCCGTGCATATCCCATACGGTTTTATACGTTTTGCCGTATTCTGTGCCGTCCGGGAGCGCGTCGCCGCCGACGTTTCCGACTGCGGCGAATTCGTCGATGTAAAGCGTTTTGCCGATCATGTCGGCGTCGCCCTTGACCGCTATCTGAAACTGTACTACGTTGGACAGGTCGATTCTGCCGTTACCGTTTTCTTGATAATACCGTTCGAAATGCGCGTCGTCGAGCGGCAACGCCATGTATCCGACGAACCGTGCCGGAAGGGTAACATATCCGTCACCGTCGGTATTGACATCTGTCGATACGCCGTCGCTGCGCAGTGTTACGGTAACGTCCGATCTTAAGCGGAACGATTCTCTGCCTACCGCGTTTTCCTCGAACGATGTTCTTATGCCGACGGGGGAAGGTACAGCCGAGGCGTCGACTTTTACCCAAAGCTCTTTCGCGCCCGTCCAATCGGTGACTGCGTTGCCGTCGGCGGAAAATCGTATATCTCTGTCGCCGAAACTCGAAGGAACGGACTTAAGCGTCCAGCCGATAGACTTGCCGCCGCTCCGTTCGGCTATGTCAATGTCGAAATAGCCGTCTACGCCGAAATAGTCGGTGCCCAGTACGTTTTCGAAACCGTCGGTATTGTTTTGTGCACGCGCTATCTGATCGATTATATTGCGGTTGTTGCGATAGGCGCTTATTTGCCAAAATTTGACGTTGTTTTTTATATTTGTACCTACGTAACCGGACAGTTCCATGTCGGTCAAATAGCTTTTAAGCGGAGCGCGGTCCGAAATTTCGGTTATCGAGTCTGCCGTTGATGTTTTTATCTGTTCCATAGTATCGTATTCCGCGGTGTTGTTTTTTATAGTCGTCGTGTTCGCGCCTACGATCAGCAGCGAGCACAGTATCGCCGGTATTGTTTTGCCGAACATGGTGTCTCCTTAATTTTCGGGCGTCGGCTCGGTAAGGCGATCGTACTTTTTGAAGTTCTCCGAATCCGAGCTTTCGAATTTTTGGTTTTTTACCGTAACTTTGTATTCGCCGGCGTTGGCTCTGTCTGCAGCCGCCGACACTTCCAGATAGGTCATCGAAGCGTATCCGCCGAGTTCTCTTTCGGAGAACGAGCATACCGCCTCGTCGTTTACGAAAAAGTAAGTGCTCTGTCCTTTTTTGAGTATTGCGACATTGTACGAAAATCCGCCGTTACCGTTTATAACGCCTTCGTCGTTGACGTTGAACAGTGGAATATGGTATTTTTCTACGTTGTTGAACCGCGCGTACAGTGTAAGCTGTCCGTCCTCGCTCAACTCGATATTGTACCAGGAATTGTCCGAACCGTTAAAGGCGAACGCGCTCGTTCTCATCCAGCCGTTTTCGCGGTACAGTTCGACGTAGACCCTCGCGGTGAATATAAAGTCGGTGCAGACGTAGCCGTATGCGAATTTGCTCTCACTCCCGTCGGGGTCGGTAAGCTGCGCGTCTGCAAAACTTTTTTCTTTGGTCGCCGCGTCGAACAGCGCAAAATCGTCGCTGTCGGAGTTTTGTATTTTCGTTTGCGTAAACGATACCGAGTAAGCGCCGCCGTCTCGCCATACGTCGGTCGCCGCGGTTATTTCCAGCGAAGAAAGTTTGCCGTAACCGTTAAGCTCGGCGTCGGTAAAGTTGCATACGAGTATGCCGTTTATAAAGAAGTAAGTGTTTTGACCCTTTTTGAGTATGTTGGCGCTGTAGCGTATCTTGCCGTCGGTCTTTATACCTTCGTCTTTTACGTTGAACAAATGGATATTATATTTTTCGACGCCGTTGAACCGACCGTAAAGTACGGCGTTGCCTGCATTGTCTATCTCGATATTGTACCAGGAATTATCCGAGCCGTTAAAGGCGAACGCGCTTGGACGCGTCTTTTCGGGGTCGTATTCGTTGACAGTTACGACCGTGCCGAAAAGATAATCGCCGCCGAGCTTTATGTCGGGGATTCCGAGCGAGAACTTGCGTTCGGACCCGTCTTCGGCTTCGAGTGTAAAATCGTCGAACGTCAGATCGTTCGCGCCTGCGGATCCCGTGTATTTTGCATAGGTTTCGGATCCTTCGGTATGATACATCAGTTTGGTTATGTCCGTTTCGTATTTACCGGAGTCGTCGCGGTTGGCCGCAGCTGTGACTTCGAGCGCGCCGAGTTTGGCATAGCCCGTCATTTCATCGTCGAAAAACGCACATACGAGATCTTCGTTTACGTAGAATTTGGTTTGTTGTCCTATTTTCAACAGCGCTATGTCGTAAGAAAACGAGCCGTTTTCGAGAATTCCGTTTTCGCGTATATTCATGAGCTTTATATTGTATTTTTCGACGCCGTTGAACCGTCCGTAAAGTATAAGGTCGCCCGAGGCGTACAGCTCGATATTGTACCAGGAATTGTCCGAGCCGTTAAAGGCGAACGCGCTCGTGCGAGTCCAGCCGTTTTCACGGAACATGTTTACGTTTACCGTTCCCGTAACGACGTAATTATCGGCGTCGGGCACGGACACTGCGAATTTGGATTCTTCGCCGTTGGGGTCGGTGAGCAGGGCGTGCATATAAAGGACTTTTACTTTAAACGTAGCAGTATGGTGCGCCGTTCTTGCGGTGACTATGGTCTCGGTGTCGGGAACAAGTCCTTTTAGCAAGCCGTCGGTTATGGAAATGTTGTTTCCGTCGAATATGTACTCTATATCCTCGGCGCGCGATTCGTCGGAAAAAACGGGAATCAATAGCCGTTCCTGTCCGACTGTTATTTCGGTATCGGCTACGGTAAGAGTACCGTAATCGACGGTGACTTTTACTTTAAAAGTCGTACGGTGGTGCGCGGTCTTTGCCGTCACCGTCGTTTCGGTGTTTTCGGTAAGACCGGTCACAACGCCGTCGGTTATGGAAATCCCGTTGCCGTCGAACGCGTAATTTATCTTTTCGGATTTGTTCGGATCGGAAAATACCGGTTCGATCATTGCGGTTTGTCCGCATACGACTTCGATGTCGGCAACCGACAGCGTGCCGTAATTCTGTTTATCGTCGGCGCCGCAACCGACTGCAAAAGCAAGCGCGGCTATCGCCGATAAAAAACACACGATTAAAAAGCGTTTTCTCATGATCTTCTCCTTTAAGGTCGATTGTTAATATGATTGTAGCATAACGGAGCCGTATATTCAATACCGAGTTTGTTATCGGGAAAAAACAGACCGTTCGGTTCGGTCGAGACCGAACTTATGTTTGCCGATTGTCGCTTATATTAGCTGTGTACACGGTAATAATTTAAAAAGCTTTACAGATAATAAAAAAACAAAGGAAGGAGCTATGAATAGGATACCTACACATATCGGGATCATTCCGGACGGCAACAGGCGGTGGGCTGCAGGTAACGGATTGGACAAGCAGGACGGATACCGACACGGATTGGCGCCCGGGCTGAGGCTGTTCCGCGCCGCTGCCGAACGCGGAGTAAAAGAACTTACGTATTACGGTTTTACCGTCGATAATTGCAAGCGCCCAAAAGCGCAGGTCGCTGCTTTTACGTCCGCATGCTGCAAAGCCGTCGAGCTTATAGAAAGCGCAGGCGCGGCTGTGTGCGTCGTCGGCAATACGAGATCGGCATGTTTTCCTCGGGAGCTATTGGCATATACGAAACGACAAGACGATACCGGCGGCAAAGTCCGCGTCAATATACTTGTGAATTACGGTTGGGAATGGGATATAAAAAACAACTGGCGCTCGCGCGAGATACCGCGTATCGACATGGTGATACGCTGGGGCGGAATGTGCAGACTGTCGGGGTTTCTGCCCATACAGACTGTGTATTCGGATCTTTACGTTATAAAGGAACTATGGCCAGATTTCAGCGAGAAACATTTGGACGAAGCGCTCGAATGGTATTCGCATCAGGATATAACGCTCGGCGGATAAAAAGCGGACGTCGGCGTAGCGTAAAGCCGATCTATCCGCCGCCGCGCTAACATATGCGGCGGATCCCGGCGGTATCCGTCGGATACCGCATAAAGACACGCGTTGAAAAATTCGGTTTATTGTGGTTTTTATTAAAAAGTGCGGGGGGGGGGGGGCGCTTTTTAAATTTTTAAGGTAAAATTAATAAAAAATTGTCGATACAGTATAAAAAAGTGTTGCGCAAAACGCGAAAAAAGTATATAATTGATTAACAAACAATACGAAATATGAGTGTAAATGGCGTAAACTAATGTCGGTATTACAGTATATTTCGTATCGGAATATAAAAAAGGAGGTTGCAAATATGGACGCGCTTTACAAAAAAGGCAGTAAGATTCTGTTTATTGTCGCATGCGTTATTTTTGCGCTCTCCTTGGCGTTTTCGGGATATTCGTATGCTACGTATGTATCGGGAGTGGACAGCAGCGGCAATTCGTCGGGTGTTGCCACTATCGCGTGTACATATTCGGTGGATAACGGCGGACAGGGTTCTTTCGTAAATGCGCCGTATATTTTTAAAATAACCGATACTACGCAGCCCGTTCGTCTCAATCATTGGGCGGAGTCGGTGATCACCGTGCGCAACAACGGTAAAGCCGGATTGAATTACGAATACAGTTTCGTATTTTATATGCCTACCGGCTTTGCCCAAGCGGCTATGTTTCAGTTTGCGGAGCTTACCGACGGCAATTACGTTTACGGCGACAGGAACAAGATAGTCAAAGCGAGTAAGATGTACCGTATTGCCGAAACGCCGGACGGCGGATCGGTCATGACGGTGGAGGAAACTGCCGAGACTTCCGGCGGAATCGCTATAGAAAACGAGTTCCAAGATATCATAGATAAAGGCGGACTGCTCGGGATCGACGAAGTTACTTCTTATGCCGTAGAACAGGAAAAACAGCAGACCGGAACGGTAAGACACACGTACGCCACTTACAGCGGCGTCGGATCGCAAGAGACTTTTGTCGGATCGGTTACATTTGCGGACGAAATAACATACGGTCAGACACGGGTGACATTTAATATAAAGCGCAGTGCCGAAAACCGTTACGTGCTTAAAAACGGCGATGCGCACAGTTTCCTGTTTAGATTGGTCCTGCGCGACGAGCTTAACGACGGCGAGTTTTCGTCGGTGTGGAACGCGGATAATTACTGGGAAAAGGACGAGCACGGGAATTACACCGAGGCGAAACAGACCCCGACCGCTACCGAGGATTTTAAATATCGGTGGATAAAGGGCGATACGCCGACTGCCGTACCTCGGCTCCAATATGCGAATGCGGTGGGCGGAGATAACTGGGAAACCGTGACGGTAAAGGACTGTATCGGAATAACAAGTCCATGCAAAATAAACATGGTTTTTACACAGACGGCATGATTAAAAAGAGGTCGACGGAAATTGAGTAAACGCATAAACAACGGAAATATAAGATACGGCATGTGGGCTGCGCTTATAACGGCGGCGGCTTTGGTCGTGTTTTCGTTCGGTTTTGCTTTTACCGCCGCTAAATACGTTACCGAGATAGACAACGGCGACGACTCATTTTCTTACGAGACCCAAACGCCGTGTTTCGTCGGATCGCAACAAGATCTTTTTAACGCGATAAAAAGCGGTTACGGTTACGTAAAACTGGCGGATAATCTTAAAACGCCCATAATCATGACGGGCGACGCGCTCGACTTAAAGCGCGATCTCACCATAGATCTCAACGGCAACGAGATCGAGCGCAATAACCGCGACAGTCTGCTAAACGTGTCAACCGGCAAAACGTTTACCGTTATCGATTCCAAGGGCGGCGGCGGACTGTACAACCCCATAGGCAGCGTTCTTACCGTGTCCGGAGGAGATCTCAACGTATTCGGCGGAATGTTCGAAAGCGGACCGCGTCCCTCCGAATATTACACGCAGTTACGGAACGGATCTTATTCGCTCGATATCGGCGCGGTAGAAAAAGTGGAAACAAACAGTTCCGACGCAGTACCGTACGATCCTGCGAGAATGCCGAGACTTCCCATTCGCAAGACGAGCGCAGCTACAGGCAGCGGCAACGTATATTTCGATGCCGCTGTGATTGACGGCGGCAGTACGCTTATAAAGCGCGATACTTACTGCTATGTCGCAGTTGAGGGCGAGCCCGGCGAGGGTTTCGGAACTTATGACGTTCAGAAGGCCGGTTTTGCGTACATGTATTATGTGGACGGAAACGGCGTTCCCACCGACGACGCGGAGACCGGCACCAAAGTCATGCTGTTCGGTTATGAAAACGATATAGAATATTCGATGGGTAATGCCCCCGGCGGAAAGACGGTCCCTATACCAAATTACGCCGCGGTCTCCATGTCTGCCGGCAGGCTCAATATAAACGTTATTTCGGATACTTCCGATTCTCCGTCCACGCGCGTGAGCACTACCGGAAGTTTTTATTCGTATTTCGGCACATGGCATACCTCCTGCGTATATATGACGGGCGGACAGATGACCGTAAGCACGACCGGCGAGCTTAAAACAGTCGATCCCGACGAATTGCCTGCGATAGTAAGCGGCGATACGTCGTCCAATTCCGCAAAGTTCAGCGAAAGCGCTTGCGTTATCTGTGACGGCGGCACTATAGATTTCGAGCGCTGCAATTCCGCCACTTCGTACAACGGCAGTGTCGTTTCGGTAAGCGGCGGCGAAGTTAATATGCGCGAGGTCAATATATCCAAAAACGCCACGCTGTCGCATGCAGACAGTCCGTTCGATATAGCCGATGACGAAAACGGCGAGTTCCCACGCAGCAGGCAATACCGCGACGCCGCGCTGTTTATAAACGGCGGCGCGTTGACTGTTTCTCAAAACAGTACGATCACCGTAAATAAAGACATCGAGGCGGGTATTGCCGATAAGCGTACCGACGGAGCGTATAAGACGACTTTCGGTATACTTTCGCGCGGCCGTACGGCAAGCGAAACGGCAAGCAGTCTTGTATGTACTGATACGGATATCAAAATGCACGGCGATCATTCGTATGCCGTGTTCGGCACGCGCGGACGCATAGAATTTACCGGCGGATCTATCGATCTCGACAGCGACAGTTATTGTTACGGCGTTTATGCCGTAAACAAAACGTCTGAAACGGGCCACGCCGTAGACATCGAACTTAACGGAACGCATATTACGCTGTGGAACAAAAACGCTTATAAAGCCGGCGGTAATGATATAGATACCGAGTTGGGTAAATATACAGGCAGGACGCCTGTTTCCGACTGGGTAAATGCCGACGGTACGCCCGTAGCGGCAGGCACTGTCGGCGCAATGCGCGCCGCGTCGATAGGCGTGTATCTGGATTCGTCTGCTATGACGGGCGGTAAGATAACAATGAACGGCGCAAACGTTATATCACAGGAAATGGGCGTTGCGGTAAATGCCGGAAACCTGACGTTTAAAAACGGAAGTTCCATTGCGGCATACAATGCGTCCGCCATTTGTCTCAACAGCGGAACGATCCTGTTCGAAAACAATTCCGGCAAAACCGGAGTCGAAAATGTCGACAGATATACTATTATAAACTATATAAACAGAAAAAGCGACGGCAACGATTCTGTTTGTATGGCGGACGATACTACTGCGATAGAGGCAGGATCTCATCAATACAATATTTATTTGCCGTGGCAGCGTACCGTAAACGGCAATACGGTTTCGATAACAAAGTACGAAAATTGCAATGGGATAAGAGTAATTGGCGGAGAGCTTAAAGCTGAAGGTTTACTCGACGTGACTTTCCGCGGACTTTACAACGATTTCGACTATTATAAAACATCGGGTACGTTTGTCAATTACGACAAAGTAAAGATAAAAAGCTTTGCCGTAGCATGTTTACAGCAGTCGGGCGACAAGGATATAAACAGTGCGGCATTCATCGATATAAAATACGCCGATATAAAAGTTTCGGTGGGCGGCGGCGTAAAGGTTGAAAACGGTTCGGTTGTTTTGGGTAGACCGAGAGAAGACGGCAAAGACGTGGCGCAGCCTAACGATATTCGGATATCCACAAACGGGCGTGTGCACGGAGAAACGCTTTACACCGTAGCTTCTACTGCGGCATACGCTACTTGGCGGTTTTATCCCAATCTCAGCGGCGGCTATGTTGCCGTCGCACGGGGCGGCACGATGACTATATACAACGGAACGTATACGGCGGAATTCTGCGACGGCATAGCCGTAACAAATGACGATCCGGCGCAAAAGGCTACGGTCAACATATATAACGGCACGTTTACCGGTAAACTCGGACATATCGGCACGCCCGGTCACGACACTGCGGCAGGACCGGCGAGCCATTACGGCTTTAAGGTTATGGGCGGTTCGTCCGTCAATATCTATAACGGAATGTTCGACGGAAAAAACGGCGGCGGCATAGTGCGCGGCAGTTCGCGGAATAACAAGGCGGCAGTCAAGCTGTATGCCGGAACGTTCGGTACGGAAAAAAGTCAGGACGGATTCAATATTTACGAGTATAGCGACGTCACTTTCGGCGCGTACTCCGAAGCGGAATTGAACAGTTTGTATCCCACTCAGGAAGCCCGTCAGGGAGCGTTGAGATTTACTGCGTATTTGTTTCCCATAGCCGTCAACCCGATATCTGCCAAGGAAACCGTTCCGCCCGACGAGATCGTTACGGGCAGCGCTAACGGTCAGCAGTTTGTACGCGGTTTTGTCAACGTGGAAGTAAACTACGGAACTTATATGATAACGCACCCCGACCGTACCAATCTCGGTATAGGTGTTATAGATTATACTATGAGCGATGTGTCGTTTACGATTAACAGCGTGGGTAAAAATGTTTACGACCAGGATCGCGGAGGCTGGATAAACGAGTACAGGATCCGCGGCGGTAATCATACTTATTGGGACGATGCTTTGGGCAAGAACGTAGAAGCATACAATCCTAACGTAAAGGTGGCGCTCAACAGAGATTAAAACTATTCGGAAAATCCCGACACACGGCGCCGCTGACTGCGTCGTAAGTCGTTTATATATAAAATCGTGCGTTATGCACACAAAAATATATTTCCAAGGAGATGGAAACATGGAAGAGAGAAAGTCCAACAAAAAGACGAGAATCGTCATCATTGCCGCCATGATCTTATTGCTCTTGGCAATACTTGCCTTGTGCGGCACCACATTTGCGAAGTACATAACTTCCAAAAATGTCACGACGTCTAATACGACCGTCGCAAAATGGGGCTTTGTAGTCAATGCCAACGCCGACGGACTTTTCGGCGCCGAGTACAGCAAGGGCAGCATCAAGACCGATTCGGTATCGACGGCGGTAGACGTGAAAGCAGGTACCGACGGCAAAAAAACTTTGGCTCCCGGCACAAGCGGCAGCATGAAGTTCAGCGTTTCGGGTACTGCCGAAGTTGACGCATCGATAACTATCGCCGCGTCGAAAGACTTGAAAGATGTGTCTTTGACGCAGGGCGCCGATGTTTACAATCCCATAAAATGGGTGCTTAAAAGCTCGGCAACCGTAGACGGTACGTACAATGAAGTGACGGACGCTCCTGCGGATACGTCACTTGTAAAAGGCACTCTCGCATACGCTCTTGCTCAGGCGGCGAAGACAGAACCTTACAAAGCGGGTGCGACAGCCGTTGCTATGTTCTACGAACTTTCGTGGGAATGGGCGCTCGAAGTCGCGGACGATCCCGCTACCGACAGCGTGAACGAGAAAGACGAAGCCAATAAAAAGGACACCATCCTCGGCTATGCCGCTATGGGTGCAGGTACGTACGGCGATTATGTTGTTTCCGCCGCAGCTGCCGACGGTACTGTTACAGTTACCGATACGAAGGGTAGTACCGATACTGCCGACGACGTTGTATACACCGCAGTTATCGACGTAAACGTCGGACTTACGATAACCGTCGAACAGACCCAAGCGCAAGCGTAATAACGATCTATCTTATCCCGATCTATCCCCCGTAATGCTCGGGGGATAGAAACGGATATGATTACTCTACCGACCCGACTATTACGTAAAGTATGGCAGAACGTAACGATTACAGCAATATAATAACCGAACGGGAATTTACCGAAACCGACAAGTTCCGACGTGCGCGAAAAGCGCGCGTCATCTGCGATGCGTCGGGAAAGGTGTTGGGCAGCGTTTCAGTCAGCGGGCTGTTCGATCTTTTCGGCGAATGTATCGCTTTTTCGGAGTCGGAAAAAACCGAAGTCGGAAAGGACGGCAGTGAACTGCGTGTCATAGAATATTCGTCGCAAATGGCAAGATACCGTTTGGTCGGCGACGAATTGTATTCGTCGGACGACGGGCGTTATATCGGCAGGATCGTGCGCAATACACGCAACGTGTTTCGTATCGCGGTGCTCGGCGCGCTTGCCGTTATGTTAGCGACGGCGATCATCCTTATCGCACTTATAAGTCTTCCGCCCGGGGGTACGCCCGAGCCGGAATACGATCCGCCTGTAATAGACATAAGCGACGGTAACGGATCGTGGGATTCTCAAGGCGTTATAGGCGTGTTCGGTCATTCGGTAAAACCCGGGAGTAAAGGTAAATACGAGTTTGTCATTAACAATCCTCACGATTTCCGTCTGCAATACGCGTTTTATATCGAACCCAAATACGACGGCGCAGAGATAGACGAGTTTCCGATAATGTTCCGGCTGCGCATGAACAATGTGCCTGTTCAGTCGGAGGAATGGAAAACGGTCGAAAAACTGCGTTTCGAAGAATTGGTGCTTCTGCCGTCCAGCAGTCATTCGTTTACACTGGAATGGAGCTGGCCGTTCGAGGCAGGCAAGGACGAGAACGACACTTTTATAGGCGCAGACGGCGGCAGTATATCGCTTGTCCTGCACCTTACCGCTCAAGCGAGGTGATCATGAGCGACGTTAAAAATACAATCGATACGTCCGATACTCCGAGTGCGGCGGAAAAGACAGCGGTGCGGAAAACTGCCGAAAGCCGTAAAACGCCTAAAACAGTATCGAAATCTACCGCCGAAATGCCTGAAGTAGACGGACCGCAGGCAGCCCCGATTAAAACTCGCAAGTCGGGTGTAAAGTCCGCAGTCGCAAAAACAGAGAAAATCGCGGACACGGCAGGATCCGATCCGAAAGCGCCGGATATTGCCGACGATACGCCTAAGACCGCCGCAGCTGTAGAGGAAACCGATAATACGGAAGAGACGCAAGCCGCGGTCACAACCGAAACGTCCGCCGCAGTCGAAGAGTCTGTGAATACCGAAAGTACGCATTCCGGACCGGACGGAACGTCGGAAGTGCAGACGGGCAGTGCGGATACGGGTACGGCAAAAAAACACAAAAGATCGGTCGTCGGCATAGTATTTACGTGTATAGGCGGAGCGATCGTGTTGTTGTTGCTGTTTGTCGCAATAGTGCTTGCCGTGGACAAGTTTGTCAAAAAATCGCCCGTGCCGTCGTTTTTCGGGACATCGCTCTTAATAGTTACTACGGGCAGTATGTCTGGAACTATAGAAGATGGAGATATGATAGTCGTCAAACGTGCCGACAGTTATAAAGTAGGCGATATAATTACTTTTATGCCTGCCGGCGATACCGTGCCGACGACGCACCGTATCATACGAATAAGCAACGGCAGATATTATACCAAAGGCGATGCCAATAATGCCGAGGACACTCGTTCTATCGCAAAGAGCGATATAGTCGGCAAAGTCACAAATACAATGCCGATGCTGGGTCTATTGTGCAGGTGGTTTACAGAGGAATTCGGCTGGCTGTATTTGGTAGCGATTATAATAGTCGTTGTGGTGGGTATAGTGCTTTTAAAGCAGTTTCCGCGAGATAAAAAGGAGTAGATAGAATGTTGCGGATTACGGCGGACTTTTTATGTTCCGAATGGAGCTTTACTGTAAAGGCGGTGCTTATTGCTATCGTCTCTGTAGTTTTGCTTGCCGTAATTGCGCTGCTCGTATCCGAAGCCGTAGGCAAACGAGATATTTCTGCCGTTGCACCGCCGCCGCAAGTCGATGCCGAAAAACAAGATCTGCAGTGTGATCGGACGGCAGATCCCGTTGTTTCGGATGAGCCGGGACCCGAAACGGTAATTGCGCCGCAAATCCCGGAAGACGTTTCGGATGCGGAAAGCGCAGCGTCGAAAAACGTGATAGAGCTTCGGGACGCTGCGGAACTGGAAGATGACGGAAATACCGAATCGGGCACGATGATCTACGGCGATACTCGTATAAAGGTGCGGTATGACCGCAGTTTCGCCGCTATGCTTATTCAGTCGGACGACACGCTAAAGGGGTATTACAGCGAACTTCGAAACGAGATCGACCGCTGTAAATTCAAACAGCGCATGAGCTGGAGCAACGAATCGTTCTATAAAGGAAGAAAGACATTTGCAAAGTTTGCGATTCGCGGCAAGACCCTGTCGCTTTATATCGCTCTCGATCCGACAGCTTACGAAAACAGCAAGTACACGTTTAAGAATGTCGGCGAAACGGCAAAGTACCGCGACGTGCCGATGCAGCTTAAAATCAGATCCGACCGTGCGGTACGATGGGCGAAAGAGCTTATTGCGGTGCTTGCCGAAAAAAGCGGAACGCAGCTTGCCGAACTGCCCAAAAAGAATTACCGTCCCGACTATAAGGATACCAAGTCGCTTGTCCGCGAAAAATTGATCAAGTTGCAGTGCGTGGCGAGTCCGGGCAGGTCCGAGCAGGAGCTGGAACAGGCGGCTGTCGCCAGTCTGAAACAGCAGGATAAAGCGCCGCGTGATTTTTCTACAAAACTCATGCGCGCCGACAGTCTTACAAAAGCGCGGTACAGCGCCGTCAAAAACGAGCTTTTGCGGTACGGCATGAAGCCGCGCATGAGCACAAGTTACGAATCGTGGTACATAGGCAGGACTACGTACGCAAAATTTGCGATACGCGGTAAAACGCTTACGCTGTACATGGCGCTCGATCCCAAAGAATTCGAAGGCACTAAATATAATTTCCGCAATATGAGCACTGTCGGCAAATACGAAACGGTTCCGATGCGCATCAATCTTAAATCCGATCGTGCCGAACGCTGGGTCAAAGAGCTTATCGCTACGCTCGCGGAAAAGAAAGGCTGGCAACGTGTCGAGCTAGGCGAAGAGGATTTCCGTTACGTTAAAAAGAAGCGGAAAAAAAGCAAATGATATTTACATGCCGCGGCGCTTAAAATCTTTTTGCGTCGCGGCATAAACATAAGTAAAACCGTCACCTATCGTCGTTATATCGGATAATAAAGTCGATATCCTGCGGATAATCGCCGAAACGTTTGCCGAATATGTTAAATCCGCCGACGTTCCGCGCATTGCTTTTGTTTCCGAAACGGATCTCGATCTTATTGCCTCTATCGAGCGCGAGTTTTTTAAGCGTAACTTTCGATTGTATACGTTTGCCGTTGAGCATGACGCCGTGGTCGTCGACGGTTATCGTGAGCAGTTCGCCGTGCTGCGTATTGCGGCTGCTCCACCACTCGGGATTGAGCTTTCCGATGTGGTCTCCGAAGTCGCCGGGGCAGGTATGCGTCAAGATTTCCGTGTCGTTTATCCAAAAAGTAATGTCGGAAAGAAAATCGTTATCGAAATACGGCGCTTCCGAACATATCTCGAGCGACAGTTCTATGCTTTTAACGGTATGCATTTTTGCGGCAATGTTGCTGAATCGATAAGTTATTTGACCGTTCGAAGTATATACGAGCTGTGCGCCGAATCGTTCGGGCGAATAGCAGTTGTCGGTAAAAAACGTGTAATGTTTGTTTTCGGTGCAGAAGTTGAACGAACCGCCGGTGAAATCGCTGAATTGCCCTACGCCGACGGACTGTGTTTCCGACTGTATGTTTTTCTCGTTGATAACGGTATAAAATAACGAAATATCGACGGTTTTCAGTTTTCGTTGCACTAAGCGCAATGCGCCGTGCGTTCCCGATTTGTACCAAACGGAGATCACGCCCGCCTTTTGTAACTTTTCCAAATGAAACATAAAAGTCGTCATAGGCATTTTTATCCCTTTTGCCAGCTCCGGTACGGTAAAAATATACGGCGATTGCTGCAAATACCGCAGTATTTTAAGACGCGTTTTATTTCCGAGCGCATCGCATAAAGTCGCCATGGTATCTATGTCGTCGTCGTTTTTAAGATCGAGCGACATGTATTTCCGTTTGTCTTCTATATCCGTAATCATTGCTTGCATCCCCTTGATGATATAGTTTTATTATAACGCGTCCCGTTTGCAAAATCAACTATATAAATAGATTAAAGCCGATAAAATAAACTAAATAAATAGTTTAAAAATTTTAAGCAAACTGTTGCGGTGCGGAACGTCGATGTTATATAATAAACTCAAAGGACCGATATCACGGACAACGAATACGGCGGTAAGCTTCGACCTGTATATTTGGGATAAATCCGACGGTATTTGTTATTGATTTTCGATACACGGTTTTTTATAATAAATTATATACGGTGCGCTATACGCTTGAATGCGGAACAGGTCGCGCCGAATAGAAAGGAGATGATGATGGGAAGGATCGGAAAATCGGTAAGACCGCTATTATTAGCGATAACCGTCGCACTGTCGATCGCGGCATTCGTCGCGGTTTTTTCGACGCCGAAGCGCGCGTATGCGGAAACGGATGACTATTCGTTTATCGCCGAGAATATTACGGCAACGCCGACGGACGATTTTCTGCGCAGTACGACAGCCGGAAATCAGGAGCACACAAACGTAAGATACATCGACGATTACGACGGCGAGTTGGAGATCTCCAACGGCGACGCGGGCGGCGGCAATTTGAATGATGTCGGCGGAACGGCGTATCTCGGCGGAATAATATTGGTAAATCCCGACGTTACCGATTACACCGATTTTACGTTCACGCTTAAATTCCGCGCCTCGCGTTATGCCGATGCGGCGAGATGGCTGGGTATTATGTACCGTATGCAGACGGATGAAAACGGATTGCACGGCGGATATCAGTTTACGGCGCGCATGAACGGCGCTTCCGCTTATACTTCCAATCAAGGCGTACGCAGTATCAAAAATACGAATTCCGATAACGGATATAACGATATCGACGCCAAAGCCGCAGGATTCACCAATCCGTTTACGGACGGGAAGTATCATACGATAACGATAGCGATGAGCGGCAACACGGCAAAGCATTACATAGACGGCAAATTTATCCGCGATGCGCTTACGACCGATCAGGACGTCAATCTCGACGCGCCTCATACAAGCGGCGGATTTGCCATATTGCTCAACCGTTCGACTGTAAACATTGCGAGCTGTACGATCAGTCGCACAGTTACATATCCGACTGCGGAAATTCCGCCCGAGGATCTTCCGTCCGATACGGTAGAAGGCGGAGAATATTCGGCGACCGATTTTTCGGCTTTGGCAAAAGGCGATTTTGCGTTAAATCAGCAATGCGACGTAGCCGGATCGTCGGTGAGAGTGAACGAAAACGGCGAGCTTGTAGTAAAAGCCGGAAATCCAAACGATCAAAAATATTTCGGCGCATTGTTAAATATAAACCCGAAAGCGGTATATACCAAATTTACATTCGAGATCGTTTTTAAGGTAAACGAGTATTATCTCAATCAGGACAGGTGGGTGGGCATAGTATACCGTTCTCAATCCAAATCGGTGTCGGCGCCCGTTTCCGGTTACATCATGAATTACCGTGTAAGCGGCAGAAACGCTTATTCCGCGTGTAACGCCGATAAAAGGTTCCAAGACAGCGGCGAGATAAAAGCCGGCGGACTGCTCGCCGACGGCAAGACCGTTGCGCCGGCGCTTACGGATAAAGCTTACCACACGCTTACGGTAACGATGGATGGCGATACAGCTGCAAAGCATTATATCGACGGTCATCTTATACGCGAAGCGGCAACGTCGGAAAAGACCGCGCATTTGAGCGGCGTTCATTCGGAAGGCAAATTCGCTTTTATAGTAAACAGTATGGAGATCAGTATAAAAAGCTGTACGATATCGACGGTAGTTACGGAGCCCGAACCTTTGCCGGTAGACAATACGGTCGTAACGACGTATCAAAGCCCCGATATGGGTATCGTCAATGCGCCGACGGTGGTTTGCGACGTTAAAGACGATGCGACGCTTGCCGCGCTCGGCGGAAACGAAAAACCGTCCAACGCGATACTGCGGTTTAACAAGGACGCCGATATCGTCGGAGAAAACGGAAGCACGCTCGGCAGTTTTACCGAAATTTACAAGTCGTTGGATCATAAGATTATCCCCGTTCTGCGTATTTCCGACGGTGACGCCGCCGACGCGTTTATAACTTATATGAACGACACCATGAATATACTCGATATTGCGGTGATGAGCGATGATCCTGCGCTCGTCAAAAAAGTGCGTACCGCATGTCCGAGAGTGCGCGGCATTATCGAATACGGCGCCGATGACATTTATACGTCCGGTAAGCTCGATCTGTACGGGAATATAGTCGGCAGGACCAACGAAAATCTCGCAACGGTCGCGGTCCTTCCGCAAAGCGCAGTGACGGCGGAAAACGTACGTTATATCCAGGCGCGTTTCAAAACAGTTTGGGCTATACCCGACAGCACGGGCGAGAGCGACATACGCGACTGCGTGAACAGCGGTGCGCTCGGCATAGTCGCGTCCGATTTCGGAAAGGTATACGACGTGCTCGAAAGTTATCCGTCCGGCAGTTATGTAAGGATGCCGTATAACGTTGCGCACCGCGGTAACTATGCAAAAGCTACCGAAAATTCGGTCAAGGCGGTAAATGACGCGATCGAATGCGGAGCTACTCACATAGAACTCGACGGACACCTGACAAAAGACGGACGTATCGTTATAATGCACGATACAACAATAGACCGCACTACTAACGGTCGGGGAAATATCGGCGATATGACCCTTGCCGAGATTCGTCAATATACTTTGAACGACGGACAGCAGATCCCTATACTCGAAGACATTTTCGATATTTTGGTTCGGCACAAGGATATGGTGCTTGTATTCGAGCTTAAAGCCGGTAAGACTATAGCGAATACTATAAAATCTCTTATAGGTACCGGTGAAGGGCAGTACGACGTACTCGACCAATTGGTTATCATAACGTTCAACAACAGCGGCGACGATCTGCTTACAAGTATAAAGAACGAGCTTCCTACTGTACCGACTGCTTATCTCGTGGGCAATAATACCGGTCCGTCTACTATAGCTGCGGATCTCGGTGCGATGGGCGTATTCAACTGTGTGCTTGATACTTGTTACAGCGGTAATACGACGCCGGAATACGATAAAGCTTATCTGACCGACCGCGGTATTGCGAGCTGGTATTGGACTTACAATTCACCGGACGATGTGCTGAAT
The DNA here is from genome assembly GCA_910585055.1 of uncultured Christensenella sp. Taxonomy (GTDB): domain Bacteria; phylum Bacillota; class Clostridia; order Christensenellales; family Pumilibacteraceae; genus Anaerocaecibacter. The sequence goes on from CAJUBY010000004.1 coordinate 78,981, forward strand.
GCGATGAAAAACGGACATATAGGTTTGACAAACAATTCACCGGTCGCATTGTTTTCTATAGTACATAAGGTGTACGGCGTTGCCGATCAAACACGCGATACGCTGAAAGCAGGCGATAGGATTTCCGTACAGGCAGTCAAATACGGCGGATCGGAGCAGACATTCGGCGGCGGAACGGTAGCTTTCTGCGAGCAGACCGAAGACGGCTGGAACGTTACCGCTTATTATATGAATTCGTACGGAATGAGATTGTATACGCCGGTGTTTACGGTCGCTAAAACTCCGACCGAACCGGATAACCCCGATAACCCCGACAATCCGGATAACCCCGATAACCCCGACAATCCGGATAATCCGGATAACCCCGATAACCCCGATAATCCGGATAACCCCGATAACCCCGATAACCCCGACAATCCCGACGTTCCGGACATTCCGAATAAACCGAGCGTAAAGAATGACGACGGCGTAAATCTCGGACTTGCGGTCGGACTGCCCGTCGGCATCGTATGTGCGGTCGGGATAGCGGTTGCCGCCGTATTCATCGTTCGGAAGAAACGCGGTAAATAAATAAACCACAAAATACGCCGCGTCGATAAGCGCTTATCTCAGAGGATCGAAATTGTTTATCTGCGGAAGTAAAAAGCTCTCGAAAATATAATTCGAGAGCTTTTGTATTATGCAAAGTAAACCGGACCTCATAGGGCTTTAGCTATGATAATAGACAAAAAATACCATTATTGTTTTATAGAGGCGGTTCCGACACCGAGGAAATAAAACAAAGGAGGACAATCCAAATGGACGAATATAGTTTAGCACATACAACGTGGGATT
>CAJUBY010000005.1:0-8585 GCA_910585055.1 uncultured Christensenella sp.
ACTCACTCACAAGCTATTTAGTTATTTTCTGTCCAACTTTTGGGGTTCATAGCATATCGTGCCGAACTTTTTATTTGTTTACAAAATAAGCCGCGCAACAAAAAACACGGTCTGCGTTTTTTGTTTGCAACCGTTTATATCGAAACGTACAGTTCTCCCGTCGATCAGTTGAGTTTATAACGTTCTATAATTTCGCCTGCGAACAGTGTGTGGGCGCGAGGCGACTGAAAAAGATCGTCGGCATAGTGCGTCACGGATTCCGGCGGTATAACGGCTACTACGCGGCATTCCGCTATCAGCGAACATTCGCCGAGAACGTACGCTTCGATAGACTTTGCTTTTTTGGGATGCAGTCCCAGCGCCTCGAACTTATTGTATTTGAATCCGGACATGGAATCGCATACGGATATTTCGTTGCGCATATCTCGCGCAGGTATGTTGAGCGCAAAACTTTTTGTCTGTGTAACTATCCTGTACGAGTATTTACTGCTGCGTATAGGCAAAATAAATATATCGCGCCCCCACATTTTACCGACGGCGCCCCAGTGCGCTACCATGATGTTGGGCGTGTCCTTGCCGCACGTCACGAATATGCCGGTGGAGTTCATTGTATTGAGAATCGTAGCTTTGTCTTTGTCCGTGAGTCCGGTGGGATTCATTTTACGCCTTTCCGCCCCTTGGTCCGATTTTTTATATTCTATCATATTGCATAAACATTTTCAATATGTTTTTTTAAAATCGTTATATAAAATTGTCGAACGCAATTTATTGCGACTGCGCGCTGCGGTCAATCCATTGACTATTAAAACGAAAAAGCGTATACTGTTTGTATCGGAGGAATATATGAGGATCGGAATACTGACGTCGGGCGGCGACTGCCCGGGACTTAATGCGGTAATACGCGGATTCGGGAAGTATGCATTCGAAAACATTAAAAATGCAGAGCTTATAGGGATCGCCGACGGCTACGGAGGACTTATCCGCGGCGAATGCAAAGAAATGCGCCCGTCCGATTTTACTGGGATATTAACATTGGGCGGTACTATACTGGGAACGAGCAGACAGCCGTTCAAGCTGATGACGGTGGAAGACGAAAACAGCGTTTCGCGGCTTGATCTTATGAAAAAGAATTACAAAAAAATGGGGCTGGACTGTCTTTTGACGTTGGGCGGCGCAGGTACGCATAAGACCGCGGCGCTTTTGTCTGCGGAAGGGTGTAACGTTATAGGTCTGCCTAAAACAATAGACAACGATATTTGGGGCACGGACGTTACGTTCGGGTTCCACACCGCGCTCGACGTCGCTACGGAATGTATTGACAGGATACACACCACCGCCGCCAGTCACGGACGCACCATGCTTGTAGAGATAATGGGTAATAAAGCCGGGTGGCTCACTCTTTATGCCGGACTTGCCGGCGGCGCGGACGTAATACTTTTACCGGAAATACCGTTTTCGCCCGAAAAGGTGGCAAAAGCGGTGGAGCGCCGTGCGGATGCCGGTAAGGCGTTCAGTATAGTCGCTGTCGCCGAGGGGGCGATGACTGTCGAAGAGAGCAAAATGAAAAAGAAGGAACGCATAGCTTCGCGCGGCGGCGAGACGACCGCTACAAATGCGCTTGCGGCGTATATAGCGGATAAAGCCGAAGTCGAAACGCGTGTCGTAGTGCCCGGGCATATACAGCGCGGCGGCAGTCCGTCGGCGTACGACCGCGTGCTGTCTACCCAATTCGGCTCGTTTGCGGGGAAGCTCGCACGCGAAGGCAGATTTGGGGTGACGGTTGCGATGGTAGGTGGCAAGGTGACTTACAATGCGCTCGCCGACATAGCAGGAAAAGCAAAACTTGTTCCGCCCGATTGTCAGGAGGTCGGGACGGCGGAAAGCATAGGCGTTTCGTTCGGCAGATAGAGGTGATCAAATGAAATATGCGGTGATCGATCTTAGTTCGACGGGTGTGTCGTCGGTGGTCGCTGAGGGCGATAAGGAAAGCGGTATATTTTCCGCAGTATACAAAGACCGTACCAATATTGCGGTCGCGGATTATTTCGACGGGCGTTCCATATCCCGCCGCGGAATAGAAAAGATAATCGACGCGCTTATCTCGGCGCGTTCTACGTGCAAAGCGATGGGCGTCGAAGAATGCTACTGTATTTCCACCGCCGCGCTGCGTAATATCGACAATATAGAAGAAGTTGCGGAAAATATACGAATGCGTACCGGCATAGTGATAAACTATCTGGACGGTGTTACGGAAGCCTACTGCGATTTTCTTTCCAACCGCAAATATTCGGCGTATGACCGTGTCGTTCTTGCCGATATCGGCGGAGGCAGTGTGGAACTGTGCGATTTTTCCAAGGAAAGCAAGGACGAAATGGTTTGTTTGGATTTCGGACCTATAAAACTGCGCAATAAATACGGTGTGGATATTTACCCTACGGAAGAACAGGCGAAACGCATAAAAAAGTATGTCCGCAAAAAGTCCGACGAAGTTAAATTGCCGGGTAAAGGCGAGTTTACCGTCGCTGTTTTGGTGGGTTCGATAAACGACGCGATATATGCGGCGTACCGCGAGTTCTGTGAAAAAGAACGGCTCGGATCGGAATTCTGTTATCCCAAATTCAAACAGTTCTGCAAGTGGCTCATGACATCGTCCGATCGGACGCGGCTGATCATGAAAGTCGCGCCCGAAAAGATACACGTACTGCCTGTTGCCGCGGTCGTACTCAAAGAGCTGTTGCGCAGGTTCAAGCCGAACGACGTTATAATTAGCGATTGCGGCGTCAAGGAAGGTTATCTGTCGCTTGTGGCGTCCGGCGGAGAGAAAGGAATACCGATAGATCTGTCCGAGACGGTGCCTGCTTTTGCGCCGACTGCGCAGCCGTCGCGCGGCGGAAAAAAGAAAAGCGGAAAATCTTAAGATAGATCGTCCGTACTTGAGCGAGCACGACGTATTCGGTCTTACCCGGCTGTTTCCGCAATTTATTATCTTTTATTATCAATAGAATAGAACAAAGATTTTGTTCGTCGAATATATTTTGATCCGTGTTTATAAAAACGAACGGATCCGGGAGAGAGATGTCGGAAAATAATAATCCGTTTATAAAAGATGTATATGTAAACCGCGAATATTCGTGGCTGCTTTTTAACATGCGCGTGCTCGGTCAGGCTGCCGATCCGTCCAATCCGCTGTTGGAACGCTGTAAATTTCTGTCGATATTCCATTCCAATTTCGACGAGTTTTTTATGGTGCGTATCGGAAGTCTTTTAAACGATGCCAAGATCAACGGCGACGCCAAAGAGAACAAGACCGACCTTACCGCCAAAGAACAGATCGAAGGTATATTGCGGCTGGCTAAAAACAGTTACCGCACCGCTGATGCTGTATACGTAAAACTTAAAAAAGAACTCGCCAAAAACGGACTGCGCATAAAAACAGGTGCGGAGCTTTCGCAGAAACAGTATGGAAAATGCCGAGAATATTTTTTAAGTTCCGTACTTCCGCTTTTGTCTCCGATGGTACTGGACGCAAAGCATCCGATGATACGGTTCGAAAATATGAGCGAATACATGATGTTCGAACTGACAAAGTCGGACAGACTTATGTTCGGAGTAATGGCTATAAGCAAAAAGCTGCCGCGCATGTACCGCATAGACGGAGGAAAAAAGACTACCGTCATTACTATGGAGGAACTTATCCGTACTTTCGGCGCGCTTGCATTCGACGGGTATAAAATACAGAACCGCGCGATGTTGCGGCTTACGCGCAATGCCGATTTCGACGCCGATATAGACGATGCCGATATAGAACGCGATTTCGACTTTTCCAAGTTTTTAAAACACAAAGTGGAACTCCGCGGATCGCAGGATGCCGTGCGGCTGCAGATAGACGACGGAGCGGACGGGATAAAAGCGTTTGCGCTTAAGATATTGAATCTCAAAAAACAATTCTGTTTTACGGTCAAACATGCGTTCGACTGTAAGTTTTTGATGTCGCTGTCCGATCATTTTTCGCCCGACGAACTTCCGCGGTTGCGCTTTAAACAGCAAAAGCCGCTCGCGCCGCCCGTGCCGGCTGACGCGTCGGTACTAGAGTCCGCGCTTAAAAAGGACGTATTTTTGGCGTATCCTTTCGACAGCATGAGCACGCTTGTGCGGCTGTTGGACGAATGCGCGGACGATCCGCGCGTAGCGTCCGTAAAGATAACGATATACAGACTCGATCACCGTTCGCGCATCGTCGAAGCATTAAAGCGCGCGAGCGAAAACGGCAAGGACGTTACGGTGGTGATCGAGCTGTGCGCCCGGTTCGACGAAGAAAACAATCTGTATTTTTCGGAAGTACTCCGCGACGCGGGTTGTACCATAATTTACGGGATGGGTAATTATAAAGTACATTCCAAAATAATATCCGTGGTGCTTACCGACGGCGAAAATTTGAGGTATATAACTCATCTCGGAACGGGGAATTACAATGAACAGACGTCCAAACTGTATACCGACCTGAATATAATAACGTCCGATCCCGAGATAGGCGCGGATGCTGTGGCGTTTTTCAGAAATATTGCGATTTGCAATACCGATCACGAGTATAACAGATTGCTTATAGCGCCGAAAACGCTTAAAAGCGGTCTTATTCGGTATATCGAACGCGAAACGCGCAAAGCGGAAAACGGAGATCCGGCTTTTATAACAGCCAAAATGAACAGCCTTACCGACAAGACCATTATCGATAAGCTGATAGCTGCAGGAAACGCCGGAGTGACAGTTAAACTGATAGTGCGCGGTATATGCTGCCTAGTGCCGGGCGTTAAGGGCAAGACCGAAAATATCTCGGTCATAAGCATAGTCGGCAGGCTGCTCGAACATTCGCGCATATACAGATTCGGGTCGGGAGACGACGCAGTCACTTTTATTTCGAGCGCAGATCTTATGACGCGCAATACCGATAAACGCGTGGAGATTGCTACGCCCGTACTCGATAAAACAATAGAAAAAACATTGTCCGCAATGCTGGATATTATGCTTGCGGACAATGTAAAAGCAAAGCGTCTGACCTCTTCCGGCGAATATGTGTCCGCGGAAACGGACGGCGAACCTATCAACAGTCAGGAAGAGTTTTTAAGGGGCGCGTTCAAAACGGGGCGCAGCCGCAGATAGAAAGATAAACGAATACCGCTCAAACAGTCGGCAAAAGCGCTTTCCCGACTGTTTTTTCGTCCAGCTCTTTTAAGCCTTTTGCCATGTGCAAAATTTCCGCCGCACAGTCCTGCGGAGAGAACCCGTATTTCGAGCGAACGAAGTCTCTGCCGAATATATCTTCGGGCTTGCACAGCAGCGCCGTACCCATCGCGCTTTTTTTAAAATTTATACAAAGATATGTCTTGTTTTGCAGTGATGTTACCGCTCCGTCAAAGCCTTTCATGGCGAGCGTTTTTCCCAGATTGTACGACGGAGTCGGTCCGTCCACGGCTGCCATTATTTCGGATTCGCGGCGCGGCGCTCTGCCTTCGTCGACCAGAGAGTCGAAATCGTATCCGTCGCGGCGCAGCGATACGAGATAGGGAAATATATCGAGCGATACAAACGTCGCTTTTTTATTCAGGAATTTGCCGTATGCTATTTTGCGTGTGTTTACGGCTTGCTCGCGCACGCTCCACAGCGCGTTGAAATTTACGTCGCTCATTTGCCATGCTGAAAAGCCGTCGTCGGACCAGAACGGAAGTATCCCGTATTCGTTTATGCAGTCTATAAGATCGTTTACGTCGCTTATTCTCTTCATGCTTATATTTTACAGCAGCGCGGATTATTTGTCAATTACGCACGACGTTTGTCGAAACTTATATTTTACGCATGCGGCTGTCGGATATATTATTGACAAACCGCATGTACGGTAGTATAATTTTCGGGAAAGATATGAACGAGCTTTATCTACGTTACAAATCGGTGTCCGTATTTGCGGATACCGCGGCGCGGATCTCGCCGCTTGCCGAGCTTACGGTATGCGTCGGCGCGGAACAAAGGCTTGCGCTTGCGGCGCGAGTCTTCCGAGACGTGGCGGAAAGCGGATGCGATAATACCGGCGGATGGATTAAATCGCTTATACAGACCGACGACAATTTTTTTTCGCGTGCGGTAGCAAAAGGCGAGCGCGTTTCGGACAAGATAAAAGCGCAGGTAAAGTCGGAACTGCTCACTTTCAAGCAGCTTTCTTTGATAAAGCCCGACGACTTTACGACAGACGAAAACCGTGCGTTTTTCCCCAATTTCGGGTTCGGAGGATTTTCCGTGAACTTCGACGTGCTGAGTGTGTTTTATGCGGTCAACGGGTGCGGCTGGGCAGCTCGGGGATCAGTTTTTACATACAGGGACGGACGTTTCGATCTTGCCGAATACGACGGCTTGCGGCTGTCCGATCTTAAGGATTACGACGAAGAAAAATCGGAGTTGGTGCGCAATACGCAAAACTTTATATCCGGACTGCCTGCGTTCCATACTATGCTGTACGGAGATCCGGGCACGGGCAAGTCCGCTACCGTCCGTGCGCTGGCAAACGAGTATAAGACCGGATTGAAGATCATCGAGATAGGAAAAAACGATATAAAACGTCTGCCGGATATAATATCCGCTATAAGCGGACTTAAACAGAAGTTCATACTGTTTGCGGACGGAGTGGCTGCGGAAGAGGATATGATATCGGACGCCGACAAGTCGGCATTGGAGCGCGCGCTCGACGGTGCGCACGACAATTATCTTGTGTACTGTACTTCCGATGCGGTCAATAACGACGGCGTGCCCAAGAGCGATCCAAACGGAGCGCCGGCATTGTTCGACAGATTCGGATTGGTGATAACTTATCTCAATCCCGATCGGGAAAAATTCGCGTTTATCCTGAAACAGATTTTACGATCGCGCGGAATAAAGTGGCGTGACGAATATTTTTCGGTCGCAGAGCTTGCCACCGTAAAAAGAGGCGCAGGCTCGCCGCACGCCGCCAAACAGATAGCCGATCTTATAGAATACAATTACGCGGAAAGAATGGGCGGCTGAAATGGGAGATGTGTTTCTCGACGCGTTTACGGATACGCTTAAAATCCTGCCGTTTTTGCTGTTGATGAATATATTGATCGAGATTTTGGAACATCGGTCAAAAGGGTTTTCTGCGCACAAAATACTAAAAGGCGGTTTTGCGCCGCTTATAGGCACGGCGGTGGGAGTAGTGCCGCAGTGCGGTTTTTCGGTAGTGGCTACGGAACTGTATTCCAAGCGCCGAATCGCGCTCGGCACGTTGCTTGCGGTTTACATCGCCACTTCCGACGAAGCACTGCCCATTATGCTTTCCAGTTATGCCGGAATAACAAAAGTCCTGCCCGTGTTACTTATAAAAATATGTTTTGCGCTTGTTGTGGGATATTCGGTCTTCGGCGTGCAGAAGATAACGCGGCGCCGCGGCGCAACGCATGAGGATGTTGTTTCGGAAGCGAACGGCGCGGACGCGGTTTCGGAATCGCACGGACACGGCACCGTCTCGCACGGCTGTCATACGGATAATACTGATGACGGCGCCGTTTTACATGTGCACGGATGTCACCGCCACGCTTTGGAATGCGAGGAAAGCGAACTCGGCGAAAACGCTACCCGGAAACAGCGTGCGTTGCGTTTTTGGCGGCTGTATTTAAAGCATCCGCTTTTACATACGGCGACTGTGATATTTTATATATTTACGGTAAATGTACTGTTCGGCATAACGGTATATTATGTCGGATACGACAGGCTTATATCTTTTATCGGAAGTACGGGATATCTTCAGCCCGTGCTTGCCGGGGCGGTCGGACTCATTCCCAACTGCGCGGCGTCCGTCGTGATAACCGAACTTTACGTGGTGGGCGGGCTCAATCTCGGCGGCGCGGTGGCCGGACTGTGCGTCGGCGCCGGGATAGGTTATGCCGTGCTGGTGCGGTCCAACCGTCCCGTATGGAATTCCGCGGTCATAATCGCGGTCATGTATGTTTTGTCGGTCGCGCTGGGTATATGCGTTAATTTTGTTTATCCGCTTATTTTCGGCTGACCGCAATGGCTTGACAAAACGTGTAAGGCGTATTATACTGTCGGTATGGCAACACTTTACAGAAAATACAGGTCGCGGACGTTTGACGAAGTGATCGGACAAGACCCTATAGTAAAGACCTTGACCAATCAGATCAAGCTCGGTCGAGTAGGACATGCCTATCTGTTTACCGGCAGCCGCGGCGTCGGAAAAACATCGTGCGCGCGTATATTCGCGCGTGCGGTCAACTGTCTGCAACCGGTTGACGGAAATCCGTGCGGCAAATGCGTAGCGTGCAAAAAGCTTGCGGCGGACAACGTAGATATAATAGAGATGGACGCCGCTTCCAACAACGGCGTGGACGACGCGCGCGACATAAGAGAGAAAGTAAAGTACCTGCCCGTTTCGTGCAGATACAAAGTGTATATAATCGACGAAGTGCACATGCTTACGGGCGGAGCGTTCAACGCACTGTTAAAGACGATAGAGGAACCGCCCGATCACGTTATTTTTATTCTGGCTACGACCGAACCTCAAAAAC
>CAJUBY010000005.1:8595-71362 GCA_910585055.1 uncultured Christensenella sp.
CAGACTATACTGTCGCGCTGTATCAGGTTCGATTTCAAGCTTGTGCCTACCGATAAACTTGCGGCGCATATCGCTTCGATTTACGACGCGGAAGGTATAAAATACACAAAAGATGCCGTGGAAGAAATAGCGAGATTGGGCGAGGGCAGTGTGCGCGACGCATTATCGGTAGCCGATACGCTTGCGTCCGCCGCCGAAGAGATAACCGCACAAGTCGTGCTAGACCTTACGGGCGCCGGGGATTCGTCTGCCGTCGCGCAGCTTTTCGAACGTACCGCGGAATGCGATCTGGGAGGAGTGCTCGACGCCGTAAACGTTTTTGCCGAAAACGGCAAATCGATGTCGGCTGTTATCCGTCAGCTTATAGATTATACGCGCAACGTTCTCGTTGCCAAATCGGTAGGGAAACAAGCGGCAATGTCGGGATCGCTGATTAATGCCGACCGCGATACTGTCCGACGCATACTCGTATCCGCCGAAAAGTATTCTATGCAGCAGATCGCGTATATCCTGGAAAGTTTGGGAAACGCCGAAAGCGGACTTAAATATTCGGTAAATCCACGCGTGTTTTTGGAAACTTCGCTGGTCAAGACAGTGTGCGGAAGACAGCGCGAAGACGATATCTTACGGCGTTTGTCCGCGTTGGAAAATAACTCCGCAGGTACGCTTGCGGAGCAAAAAAAAAATAAAGTGATATATACTCCGCCGATGGAACGTACAGTCGAAAAAAACATGTCGGCTGAAGAAAAAGTCGGATTTGTGTCCGAGCCGAACGGGGCAATCGGAGAACCGGAATACGACGTAACATACACCGATCTCGAACCGCCGCCCGATATTTCGGACGGATCTTCCTACGAGATCAAGTCGCGCGAAGTTTCCAAACGTACCGTAAGAAATGCCGCGCATGTAAAGGCGGAGAGCGCCGACGAAGGCGAGTTTCGGCATTTGAGCGCGTCGTCCGGAAAGGGATTGGAACTGTTCGGCAGTGTAGTGCGAGCTTTGCGTAAAAGCGGAACGCCGGGCGAAACGCGCGTGTTCAAACTGTTGGCGCGCGGCGCGACGGCAAAGGAACGTGACGACTGTATAGCGTTTGTTGCGCCCGACGACGTGTTTTTGCAGATAGGCGGACGCGACGTTCTCGACGTTCTCGACGCCGTTCTTGACAGGTTGGGTATAAAAAAACGCGCAAAAGCAGAACGTACGGACGACGACCTATTGCAGAGCGATATCGAGCGCGCCAAAGAACTTTTCGGAAAAGACGGCGTGTTTTGCTTGCTGTGACCGACTGGAGTCATATGGGAAACAAAACGTTTATACCCGACGGGTACAAATCGCTGCTTACGTTGAGAGAAACACAGCAAGCGATAAAATATATAAAGGATATTTTTCAGCAGACGCTGGCTTCTTTTTTGGTGCTGGACAGAGTCACCGCGCCGCTCATAGTAACTGCGGACAGCGGTATAAACGACGATCTTAACGGCGTAGAGCGCAAGGTGGATTTTTTTGTCGGATCCGCCGGCTGCGAGGCGGAAATAGTGCAGTCGCTTGCAAAGTGGAAACGGCTTGCGCTTTACCGTTACGGCTATCGCCGCGGCGAAGGAATATACACCGATATGAATGCCGTGCGGCGTGACGACGAGGAAAACAATACGCATTCGGTATTCGTCGATCAGTGGGATTGGGAAAAAGTTATCGGAAAGTCGGACCGCACCGAGGAATATCTGAAAGATACGGTCGGCTCGATAGTTAAGGCGGTCGCGTATACCAACAGAAAAGTCGGACTGCGTTATCCAGTGCTGGACGTGCATATCGAAGAAACACCGTTTTTCGTATCTGCGCAGGAACTCGAAGATAGGTATCCGGAGCTGTCGCCTAAAGAACGCGAACGCACCGTCTGCCGCGAGCACGGCACTGTGTTTGTTTCGGGTATAGGCGGTACGCTCAAAAGCGGAAACAAACATGATGGCAGGGCGCCCGACTACGACGATTGGAGCCTTAACGGCGATCTTTTGTTTTGGGACGAAACACTGGACGATGCGCTCGAGATATCGTCTATGGGCATACGCGTCGACGCCGATGCGCTGGACAGACAGCTTAAGATATGCAATGTATCCGACAGATATAAATACGCGTATCATGCGATGATACGCGACGGTACGCTTCCGTATACGGCAGGCGGAGGGATAGGTCAGTCGAGGCTGTGTATGCTTATGCTCAAAAAAGCGCATATAGGAGAAGTGCAGGTCTCTGTATGGTCGAAATACACTTCGGACGTGTGCGCCGCACACGGGGTGGAGCTACTGTAAATGCCGTGCGGTATGGCACGGGAAAGCCGCGCGCGGCGCGGATATAACGGAGCGGTAATGAAATACGGAATGGTTCGTGTCGGAGCGTTTACTCCGATTGTAAAGGTAGGCGATACCGAGCACAATGCCGAGGCGGTGCTCGGACTGTTGAGCGGCGCGCACGATCGCGGCGTGGAGATCGCGGTGTTTCCCGAGCTTTGTATTACGGGATATACGGCCGCCGATCTCTTTTTTACGCGCGGATTGACTGTCGGCGCGGTCGCGGCTGTAAAACGAATCGCGGCGGAAATGCCGGAGAACATGATAGCGTTTGTCGGTGCGCCGATAGCGCAGGGCGGCAGACTTTTTAACTGTGCGGTTGCGCTTACGCGCGGAAACGTGCTGGGCGTTGTACCTAAAACGGAGATCCCCGATCACGGTGAATTTTACGAATCGCGGTATTTCGCGTCCGCTTCGGACTGTACTGAAACGTGCGAGTGTTTGGACGCGCCGATGGGTAATGTTTTATTTAAATGCAAGGAACATTCGGGGCTGACGGTGGGTTGCGAGATATGCGAGGATATGTGGACGGATGTTCCGCCTTCGGTTTTCGCTTGCCGAGCCGGAGCGACCGTTATAGTAAATTTATCTGCATCCGACGAGACCGTCGGAAAAGCGGAGTACCGAGAACTGTTGGTCAAAAGCGCGTCCGGGCGCATGAACTGCGCGTATGTTTATGCGGACGCCGGTTACGGCGAGTCGTCTACGGACATGGTGTTTTCGGGGCATAACATGATTGCCGAAAACGGCAATGTACTCGAGTGCAGCAAGCCGTTCGGCGGCGGTGTCGCGGTCGCAGACGTCGACACGGAAAGGATAGATGTTTTGCGGCGCAAGACCGGGCTGAAAACATCGGACAGGAAGTTCCGTATCGCGGAGTTTTCGCTTGCCGGCGTACGGCAGGACGGACTGTGCCGTCGCGTTGAAAAATATCCGTTTGTTCCGAGCGGAGCAGAGGCTGCGGAACGCGTCGAGCTTATTTTGACGATGCAAGCGGCAGGACTCAAAAAGAGAGTGGAAGCGGCGCGCGCTGCGTCTGCCGTCGTAGGCGTTTCGGGCGGCCTGGATTCGACGCTGGCGCTTATAGCGGCGGTGCGCGCAGTCGGACGCGACAAAGTGACCGCCGTTACCATGCCTTGTTTCGGGACAACGGAAAAAACGCTGGGCAATGCCGAAAAGCTGTGTAAAGCGCTGGGCGTAAAGTTGATTCGAATAGATATAAAAGACACGGTAAACAGTCATTTGAAAGATATAAACCACGATAAAAAAGACGTGGTCTACGAAAACGCGCAGGCGCGTGTGCGCACTTTGACGCTTTTCGATATAGCAAACCGGCAAAACGGTGTTGTTGTCGGAACGGGCGATATGAGCGAGCTTGCGCTGGGCTGGGCGACGTATAACGGAGATCACATGTCTTCGTACGGCGTGAATGCCGGCATACCCAAAACGCTCGTCAAATTTCTTGTGCGGCATGTTGCGGAAAGCGGCGACGCTAGATTGCGTTCGGTGCTTAACGATATTGCCGATACCGATATTTCGCCCGAACTGTTGCCGCCGACAGAGGGAAAGATCGCGCAGAAAACGGAAGATATTTTGGGCAAATACGATCTTTTGGATTTTATACTCTATTATTTCTGCAGTTTCGGCTTTACGCGCGGTAAGATCGCGTATCTTCTCGGCGAGGCGTTCGGAGAGACACCCGAAAAGCAGCGCAACAAAGCGCTCGATACATTTTTCGGAAGATTTTTCGCCGCGCAGTTCAAGCGGTCGTGTTTGCCCGACGGCGTTAAAATAGGATCGGTCTCACTGTCCCCGAGATCGGACTTCCGACTGCCGAGCGATGCGGAATTCCGTCAGTGACAGAGCTTCGCCGTTTTTTTGCGGCGGTACTTGATTTTTCGACGGGAATAGTGTAGAATAGTATACGACAGGAGAAAAACGTGGAAATAGCAAAAAGAGCAAAGATGATTTCGCCGTCGCTGACACTGGAGATCACGGCGCGTGCGAAAAAGATGAAAGCCGACGGAATGCGCGTGGTTTCGTTTGCCGCCGGCGAACCCGACTTTAATACGCCGGAATATATAGTCGATGCCGGTCGCAGGGCGCTCGATCTGGGACTTACCAAATACACGCCCGCCGCCGGTACGCTCGAACTGCGCAACGCGATATGCGACAAGCTTAAAAACGACAACGCGCTCGACTACACTCCGGCAAACATCGTAGTGTCCAACGGCGCCAAGCATTCGCTGTTCAATGCGTTCATGGCGATACTCAATCCCGGCGACGAAGTGATAATCCCGTCGCCGTACTGGCTGAGCTATCCCGAAATAGTAAAGATGGCGGGCGGTGTGCCGGTGTACGTCATGACAAAGCCCGAAAACAGTTTTAAGATAACCGCGGCGGAGCTGGAAAACGCCGTCACCGATAAGACCAAAGCGTTTATCCACAACAACCCCAACAATCCGACGGGAGCCGTGTATACGCGCAGCGAGATAAACGCGCTAGGGGCGGTCATAGAAAAACACGAGCTGTTTGTCGTGTCGGACGAAATATACGAAAAGCTTACTTACGAGCGAAAGCACCACTCGATAGCCGCATACTCCGACGTGCTCAAGGATAACACGATCGTCATTAACGGCATGTCCAAAACGTATTCTATGACGGGATGGCGTATCGGTTATGCCGCCGCAAACGAACAGATAGCCGCGGCGATGTCGAGTATGCAGAGCCACAGCACATCCAACGCCAATTCTATAGCGCAGTACGCATCTGCCGCCGCGCTTGTAGACAAACTCCACGGCGAGGCGTTTTTGGAAGGGATGAAGGCTACTTTCGATGCGCGCCGCGCGCTCATGATGCTGCGTTTGCAGCGGTTGGGTTTGGAGTTTATAGAACCCAAAGGCGCGTTTTACGTTATGGTTTCGATCAAAAAGTTTATCGGTAAAAGTTTGGACGGGCAGAGAATACGCTCGGCGTTCGACTTTGCGTCGGTACTGTTGGATCAGGAACGCGTAGCGGTCATACCGTGCGAGAGCTTCGGCGCGCCGGATTACGTACGTTTGTCGTACGCCGCGTCCGAGATAGATATAGAACGCGGTCTGGATGCCATAAAACTGTTTTTGGCTCAACTCAACGACTGACGGCAGTTTAGCTAAAAAATCCAATAAGGAGAATACATATATGATTTCGGTTATCTACGGAGCACAGGGGAGCGGCAAAACAGCCAAGATCATGACTGCGGCAAACGCCGCCGCGGAAAAGGCAACGGGGCAGGTTATTTTTATAACCGACAACGCGCAGTCGCTCGGACTGGGCGCAGACGTAAGATTCGTAAATCTCGCAGAGTTCAAAGTGACCGACAGCAACCAGTTTATAGGTTTTATCAAAGGTATGCTCGCCGCCAACTTCGATATCCAAAAGGTTTATATCGACGGACTGTGCAGACTGCTGAACACGACCGCCGCGGATCTGAAACCTATATTCGACGCCATGGCGGACGTCGGAGCGGCAGTGGACTTTACGGTTGCCGTTTCTGCGGATTCTCTGCCCGAATTTTTAAAGAAGTACGCGGCATAGGTAGGATATGAGATTTATTTCAACGCGCAACGCTTCGGCGGAATGCGACGGGGCAGACGCCGTCATAAACGGTATATCCGACGACGGCGGTCTGTTCGTGCCGACCGAATTTCCCAAACTCGATCATTCGTCGCTCAAAGATCTCGATTATCCCGCCAGATGCGAAAAGATACTGCGACTGTTTTTCGATTTCGACGTTTCCGGTGCGGCTCAAGCCGCATACAAAGGATTCGACGGAGATCCGGCGCCCGTTGTAAAGATCGATGACAACGTGTACGTTTTGGAATTATGGCACGGAAAAACGCGCGCGTTCAAAGATATGGCGCTTTCCGTGCTGCCCGAATTGCTTAAACGCGCCAAAGCCGAAAAAGGCGACGGAAAAACCACGCTTATACTCGTTGCGACAAGCGGCGATACGGGCAAAGCCGCGCTCGAAGGGTTTAAGGACGTACCCGGCACGGAAGTTTGCGTATTTTATCCCACCGACGGCGTGAGCCGTGTACAAAAGTTGGCAATGCAGACGCAGAGCGGAAACAACGTGCACGCGGCAGGCATAACGGGTAATTTCGACGACGCGCAATCAGCGGTCAAGGCGGCTTTTGCCGATCGTAGTTTAAACAGTCTGCTCGACGATAATAATATAGAATTATCGACGGCAAACTCCATAAATATAGGCAGACTGGTGCCGCAGATAACTTATTATTTTTCTGCGTATTGCGATCTGGTTTCGGACGGCGAGTTAAAACCGGGCGAAAAGATAGATTTTGTGGTGCCTACGGGTAATTTCGGCAATATCCTGGCAGGCTATTACGCCATGAAAATGGGCTTACCCGTCAACAAGCTGGTATGTGCGTCTAACAGGAACAACGTGCTCACGGATTTTATCGAGACAGGCAATTACGACGCCAATCGCGACTTTTATAAGACTCAAAGCCCGTCTATGGATATTTTGGTATCGAGCAATCTCGAAAGGTTGATATTCGAAACAAGCGGACGCGATGCGGAACTTACTTCGCGGCGTATGGCGGAACTTAATGCTACGGGCAGATATTCGGTGTCGCCGGAGGAGATCGAGGAAATAAAAGAGATATTCGCCGCCGACTATGCCGACGACGGTGAGATCGAACAGACCATAGCCGACGTGTTCGACGAGTACGGATATCTTATAGACACGCACACGGCGGCGGCTTTTGCCGTGGCGGAGCGGCGCGAGTTCGTGCGTCCGACCGTCGTCGTTTCGACGGCGGATCCGTACAAATTCGCACCGGCGGTAATGAACGCGCTGGGCGAGCAGGTGTACGGCGAAGCGGATCCCGACATGCTGCGGCGCATGGAAGATCTGACGGCGATGGATGTGCCGCATTGTATATCGGACGTGTTCTCTCTGCCCGTCAGATTCGGAGATACCGTCGCGCCGTCGGATATCATAAAATACGTAGGCGGCATTTACGATCGTAAGGATTATTGAAAAATGAACGAACAAGTAGCGTTACAAGTAAATTCCGAAAAACGCAAGCGCGTATTTTCGGCTATAAAACCGACAGGCAATCCGACGCTCGGCAATTATTTGGGCGCTATGAAATATTGGCCGCGCATGTGCGAAACTTACGATTGTCTGTACGCGGTCGCCGATCTGCACGCGATCACCGTTGCCATCAAGCCTAAAGACCTGCGCGAAAACAGCAAGCGTCTGTTTGCGCTTTTGCTTGCCGTAGGCATCGATCCCGAAAAAAACATTTTGTTTATGCAGTCGCATGTTACGGCGCACGCCGAGCTGGGTTGGTTGCTCAACAATTATACGATGTTCGGCGAAGCGAGCCGCATGACGCAGTTTAAGGACAAGAGCAGAAAAAATCCCGAAAACGTCAATGTGGGATTGTTCGATTATCCGGTGCTGATGGCAGCAGACATACTGCTGTATCAGGCGGATATCGTGCCGGTCGGCGAAGATCAAATGCAGCATGTGGAGTTGTGCCGGACAGTAGCCAACAGGTTCAACAACAGATACAGCCCTACGTTTACCGTGCCGGTCGGCAAGATCCCCGACTACGGGGCGCGTATCCATTCACTTTCCGACCCTACGGCTAAAATGGGCAAAAGCGAAGGCGACGCGGACGGCGCGGTGCTTATACTCGACAGACCGGAAGACATAATGCGCAAGTTCAAACGCGCTGTTACAGACTGCGATACGAAAGTCCATGCTTGCAAGGACAAGCCCGGCATAACCAATCTGTTGACTATTTACGCATCGTTATGCGATATTTCGATCGACAAAGCGGAACGCGAATTCGAAAATTCGGATTATGCCGCGTTTAAATTGCGTGTCGGCGAAGCCGCCGTCGAAACGCTGCGTCCGATACGCGAAAAATACGAAGCTTTGCGCAAGGACGATAAAGCTCTCGGCGAGATAATGAAGCAGGGCGCGGAAAAGGCGGCGCGGTCGGCGTACAGAACGCTCGAAAAGGTTTACAAAAAAATAGGGTTTGTGCGAGTCTGATGTACGGATATATCGTTCCCAAAAAAAACACACTAAGAGCAGGCGACTTTGTGCTTTACCGTTCGTTCTACTGCGGTATGTGCTGTCAGACGGGTGCGCTTTACGGAAATATGCCGCGGTTCACCACCAACTACGATTTTGCTTTTTTGACGGCGCTCATGCATGACTATGCGCAGGCGGACGTAGTAATAGAAGAGCACGGATGTATACTCAATCCCAAACGGAAAGCCATGCTCCAATGCAATCCTTTGCTCGAAAAACTTGCGGCGGTTAATATTATCCTGTCATATCAAAAAGCGCTCGACGGAGTTTACGACGGAGACGGATTTAAGTATAAAGTTGTAAAGCGTATGCTTAAAAAGCCATTCAAGACCGCCGTCGAACTGTGTCCGCAAGTGCATTCGGCTGTATGCGAAATGGAAAAAGCGCAGCGTGAGATCGAAAGATCGTGTATGCCCGGCATAGACCGCGCCGCGGAGCCGTTCGCCGCCCTTATGCGTTCACTGCCCGAACTTATTTTAAACACCAAAACAGATGACAATTTAAAAGGACTGTGTTATAATATAGGTAAGTTCGTTTACCTTGCCGACGCGCTCGACGATATAACCGACGATTTCAAGCGTCGTCGATACAACCCTTTTTTGGCGACGTACGGCGGTTTCGAAAACAGAAAGCAGTTTATTTCGGCGCATTCGGACGAACTCGAGTTTTGTTTTAAGAGTATTTGCGGCAGGGCTGCGCAATGCTTCGGCGGATTGCGGTTTTCGCAGAGTTACAGCCTTATAAGAAACATAGTTTTCGAAGGTATGCCGGATAAAGCGGAAGAACTGCTCCGCTCGGACAGGAAATTAAAGCCGCCGCGCATATGACTTACTCTTTTTAAGGAGAGCGAAATGAAAGACCCTTACAAAGTTTTGGGTTTGGACAGATCGTCCGATCCCGAACTGTTACAGGCAAAATACAACGAGTTGCACGATCTGTACAGCGAACAGCGCTTTAAGTCCGGCGAGGAAGGCAACGAGGGTGCGCGTAAACTGCAGGAGCTGGAAGAGGCGTGGGATCAAATAACAGCCGAAATGCAACGCGATACCGTTTCGGCTTCTTTCGACGGCGATTACGGTAAGGTGGACGATCTTATCCGCCGCGGAATGTACAACGAAGCGCAGGATATTTTGGACGGGATCCAAGACCGCAAAGGCGAATGGCATTATATGCAGGCTATAGTGTTTTACAAACGCGAGTGGCTTACGGACGCCAAGACTCAACTCGAAATGGCGCTCCGCGACGATCCGACCAACTCGAAATACCGTTCGTCGCTCGAAAAACTTAATCTCGCCATGGGTACGCCGCAAAACGGCGGACAGGGTACGGTGCAGAACAGCGGCGGCGCGTACAATAACAACAGCGGGAATTACGGACAGCAGCCGTATAACGATCACAACGGGCAGTATCCCGGTCAGCAACAAGCGGATATGGCAAACTGCCTGTCGTCGTGTTGCTGCGCGTACTGTTTGACCGATTGTCTTTGCAGTGCGATGCGCTGCTGCTGATGAGAGCAAATACTCAAAAACTTACGACCGCTGCGGTATGTACCGCGCTCGCCGTGATAATGTGTGTGATGACGGCTTATCTGCCGTTAAGCTTTATGCCGTTGTATTTGGCGGCATTTTGCATTTTTTTGGCGTGTAAGCGCGGAAGCCTGCCGTACGGATTGCTCTGTGCGGCGGCGTCTGTCGGACTGATGTTCTGGATGACGGGACTTACAGTAAAATGGCTTACGTTTGTGCTTATTTTCGCGCCGTACGGCATACTTGCGTTTTTTTTGCATCGGTTCGGTTATTTAAAGCTCAAACATGCGTTGATACGTCTTATAGTGATCGTCCTCTATTTCAATCTTACCGTCGGCATTGTTTATTTTATTACGGTACGCGTGATGTCGGTCGGGATCGACGGTTTGGATCTTGCGGAGTGGGCAAGCCGTGTCGGCGGATACGCCGTGCTGGCTGTCATAGCGACTGCGGTACTGACGCCGCTTGATTTTATTTTTTCGATGCTGTCCGTGACGGTGCTTAAAAAACTGCCGGCGCCCGTAACGCGAATAAAACTCAAAAATACAAATCCCGCAAAAGTTTCGGACAACCGCGAACAAAAAGCCGAAAAACTTAACGCCGAGTACGATATATTCGGTTACGAGATAAACAGCGGTCCAGACGGATCATGCTTCGAAGATAATTCCGCCGACGCGGAGACATCAGATAAAAACGAAAATAACGGAGAAACGTAGACCGTTCCGTAAAGCAGTATTGATCCGCGTAAGATATTTGCGCGGATTTTTTACGGTCAAATCCGCTGCCGCATATTATTATCTGTATCGGTGTACTTTTTTTGCAATATGTTTGAGCAAAATTAGCAATTGTATTGCAAAATTTACATGCTATAATGTATAATAGTCAACGGACTAGGAGAATGAGATGTATCTTTATTTGAGCGCGTTCGCGGACGAAGCGGCAGAAGATTTCGAAGAACAGTTGCGCGTATTAAACGCAGAGCGTATACCTTACATAGAGATCCGCGGGATAAACGGAAAAAACGTCGCGGATATTTCGGAGCGCGAAGCGGAAGAATGCAAGACTCTGCTCGAAAAATACGGTGTACGCGTTTGGTCGATAGGATCGCCGCTCGGCAAGATCGGCGTTTCCGACGATTTCAAAAAGCATACGGAAAAGGCGGAACATGTTTTTAAGATAGCCGATATTCTGGAATGCAAGCGAGTGCGCATGTTTTCTTTTTACACCGACGACCCAGGGCCGCATGAACGCGAGATCGTTTCGCGGCTCGAAAAGCTTGTAAAGCTTGCAGACAGGCACGGTATAGCGCTCTGTCACGAAAACGAAAAAGGCATATACGGCGATACCGCGGCGCGCTGTTTGAATTTGCTGGATAATGTGCGCGGCCTGAAATGCGTATACGATCCCGCCAATTTTATTCAGTGCGGCGAGAATGCGGAAGCGGCGCACTCGTCGTTGCGCGGCAGGATAGATTATTATCATATAAAAGACGCTTTGACCGCGGACGGATCGGTCGTGCCTGCCGGCGCAGGCGACGGTAATATATCAAAAATAATAGGAGATATCGATCTCGAAACCGTCGTGTTGACGCTGGAGCCGCATTTAAAGATCTTTTCAGGTTACGACAATTTCGACAGATCGGAACTGAAAAACATTTACGAATATCCGACGGCGCGCGCGGCGTTTACGGCTGCGGCGGATGCGTTGCGCGGATTGCTTATTGAAAACGGGTTCTCCGAAGGCAGCGGAGTCTGGACAAAATAAAACATTTGCCGATCGGGCGGCAAATAGAATATGCCGCCGACGGATCTCTACGAACAAACGCCGACGGCAGCGGTATGCGCCGCAGGCGAAAGGAGTTTATATATCATGGAAAAAGTTAAATTCGGCATAATCGGCATGGGTAATATGGGTACCGTGCATCTCGATTTTTTTATGAAAGGTAAGATCAAAAACGGCACTGTAACAGCCGTATCCGACAAAGATCCCAAGCGGCTTGCCATGGCAAAGAGTAAACTGCCCGGCGATTACGAATGTTTCGGGTCGGGCGACGAGCTTATAGAAAAAGCAGATGTCGATGCTGTAATAATAGCCGTTCCGCATTACGCGCACCCGGAGCTAACGATAAAAGCACTTAAAAAGGGCTTGAACGTTGTATGCGAAAAACCGGCAGGCGTGTATACGAAACAGGTAAAAGAGATGAACGAGGTCGCAGGCGGCAGCAAAAAGCTTTTTACCATGATGTACAATCAACGTACCAATCCGCTGTACATCAAAATGCACGACATAATCGAGAACGGCGAGATCGGCGATATAAGGCGCATAAACTGGATCATTACAAACTGGTTCAGAACGCAGTATTATTACGATTCCGGTTCGTGGCGCGCGACGTGGAAAGGCGAAGGCGGCGGCGTATTGATGAATCAGTGTCCGCATCAGCTCGACCTTTTACAGTGGATAACGGGCATGATGCCCAAGCGTGTACGGGCGTTTTGTCACTTCGGCAAATGGCACGATATGGAGACAGAAGACGACGTAACTGCGTATATGGAGTTCGAGAACGGCGCGACGGGAGCTTTTATAACTACTACCGCCGACGCGCCCGGCACTAACCGTCTGGAAATACTCGGCTCGCGCGGCAAGCTGATCTGCGAAAAAGACGAACTTACCGTATATCGTTTGGATTGCGATCTGCAGGATTTTTTAAAGACCGAACAGAGTGGTTTTACCGAACCGAAATATACATTCGAAACCGTGAAGCAGTACGGAGACAATCCTCAACACGTCGGGATACTCAACAACTTCGCCAATGCCGTGCTCGGGCTTGAACCGTTGTACGTGGACGGACGCGAGGGCTTAAAATGTGTGGAGCTTATCAATTCGATGTTGCTGTCGTCATGGACTGAAAGTACCGTTACGTTGCCTATCGACGACGATCTGTATCTTACGGAACTCAATAAACGTATTGCCGTGTCGTCGGATAAATCGACGCGCGACATTCTTATAGACAACACGATGTCGTTCGGCGGCACAAAATAACAGCGGCGACCCCGCGACTCGATATCGGTTTTATTATGAAAACATTTTTCGGCGACGGTGTACTGCTCGATTCGGCAGTAGCCGAGCGGCTGTACGGTCAAGTAAAAGACTTGCCTATAATAGACTACCACTGTCATCTCGACGCAAAAGCGATCGCGGACGATACGGGATTCGGCGATATAAGCGAACTGTGGCTGCAACACGATCACTATAAATGGCGTGCGATGCGGCTGTGCGGCGTGGACGAAAAGTTTATAACAGGGGATGCGGACGGTTACGGTAAGTTTGTCAAATACGCCGAGATCATGCCTAAACTGATAGGCAATCCGCTGTATTATTGGACGCATTTCGAGCTTAAGCGAATATTCGGTATAACCGAACCGCTGGACGCAAACAGTGCAAAGCGCATATATACGATCGCAAACGAAAAACTAAAGGATATTTCCGTCTTAAAACTGTTAAAAAGCTTTGACGTTCGTTACATAGCGACGACGGACGATCCGTGCGACAATCTTACATCGCACGGTACGTACGACGGTATAACGGTAGCTCCTACTTTCCGTCCCGATAAGGCATTCGATCCGACGGGTTATACCGTAAAGCTCGAAAGCGTTATCGGCAGAAGAATATCCACGGCAGAGGACTATGTACGTGCGCTTACGGAAAGGCTCGACATGTTTACGGCGCGCGGCTGCAGGATCACGGATCATGGGTTCGAAAAATTTCCCGAATCTTACGCTACGGACGCCGAAGCGGAAGAAATTTTCGCAAACCGAGACAGCGTCACGGACAGCGGCATGGAGAAATTTTTCGGTTGGCTGTTGTTAAAGCTGGCTGAAAAATACGCAGAGCGCAGGCTTGTTATGCAGCTGCATTTTGCTGTCATACGCAATTGCAACAGCACTATGTTTGCAAGATGCGGCGCCGACAGCGGATTCGATCTTATAGGGGCGGCGCAATCGGTGAAGCCGCTGGTAAATTTTTTAGATCGGATCCCGGACGGCAAACGTCCGCAGATGATACTGTATACGCTAAACGACGGGAATTTGGCGGAGCTTACAGCTGTGACCGGTGCTTTTCCAAATGTTCGTACGGGTGCGGCGTGGTGGTTCAACGATACTGTCGAGGGTATTCGCCGCAATCTGAAAATAACAGCCGAATACGGGGCGCTGGGCACATGCCCCGGTATGCTTACGGACAGCCGAAGCTTTGCCGGTTATGTAAGGTTCGATTTCTTCCGTCGTATACTATGCGGTTATATAGGCGAAAAAGTCGAATCGGGCGAGTACGACATAAAATCGGCGGAAACGCTGGCTCGGAATATATGTTTTCGCAACGCAAAGGAGATGCTGAGACTGTGAAAATGACTTTCCGCTGGTACGGCAAACACGACGTCATACCGTTGGCTTACATAAAACAAATACCCGGTATGACCGGAGCGGTAACGGCTGTTTACGATACGCCCGTAGGCGAAGTATGGCAGCCGGACGCCGTTTTTAAACTGAAAAGCTTATGTGAAGAGAACGGTCTGGAAATGCAAGTTATCGAATCCGTACCCGTTCACGAAGACATTAAACTGGGAAAACCGTCGCGCGACAGACTGATAAAAAATTATGCGCAGACCATTTTGAATTTGGGCAAAGCCGGAGTAAAGTGCGTGTGTTATAATTTTATGCCTGTATTCGATTGGCTGAGGACCGATCTTAATTACGGGCATGACGACGGCAGCACGTCGTTGGCATACAGCGAGTCGGATTTTATGAGATTGGACAAGCGAGATCTGCATCTTCCGGGTTGGGACGAAAGCTATACCGCGGACGAGCTTTACGGACTTTTGAACGAATATAAAGGCGTGACGCACGAAAAACTGTTCGACAGTCTTGTGTATTTTCTTAACGGCATAATGCCGGCGTGCGACGAAGCGGATATAAATATGGCGATACACCCCGACGATCCGCCGTGGGATATATTCGGTCTGCCGAGAATAGTGGGAAAGGAGGACGACTACGACAGACTGTTTGCCGCCGTGCCGAATATGCACAACGGTATCACGTTTTGTACGGGATCGCTGGGCGCGGGACGGTTCAACGATCTGCCGAAGATGGCGGCTAAATATGCGCGGAGAATTTATTTTGCGCATTTGCGGCAGCTTAAGTTTACAAACGAAACCGATTTTTACGAAAACGGGCATCAAACTTCGTGCGGAAGCATCGACATATACGGGATAATTAAAGCGCTTGTCGCCGGCGGATTCGACGGTTATGTCAGGCCGGACCACGGCAGAAATATATGGGGAGAAAACGGCAGACCGGGTTACGGTCTGTACGACAGAGCGCTCGGCGCCGCATATTTGAGCGGACTGTTCGAAGCGGCGGAAAAGGAGTATAAAAAATGACTAATCCGATCGATACGGATCTTAAAGGAAAAGTAGCCGTAGTAACGGGCGCCGGCGGAGTTATCTGTTCGATGCTTGCGAGATCGCTTGCTTCGGCAGGCGCAAAGGTGGCGCTGTTGGACATCAACGGGCAGGCGGCGAAAAAATACGCGGCGGAAATTGTAAACGCCGGCGGTACGGCAAAGGGATATAAGGCCGATGTCCTCGATAAACAGAGCCTTGCGCAGTGCCGTAAGCATATACTCGAAGAACTGGGCAAGTGCGACATACTTATAAACGGCGCAGGCGGCAACGCTCCCGGAGCGACTACGGATAAGGAGTACTTCGAAAACGGCGATATCGATGCGGATACCGAAAGCTTTTTCGATTTGGAACAAAGCGGCGTGGAATCCGTGTTCGATCTTAATTTTATAGGCACGCTTCTGCCTACACAGGAATTCGCACGTGACATGGTAGGCAGGGAAGACTGCAATATTATAAACATATCGTCCATGAACGCGTATACGCCGCTCACAAAAATACCTGCGTATTCGGGCGCAAAAGCTGCGGTAAGCAATTTTACGCAGTGGCTTGCCGTGCATTTCAGTAAAGTGGGTATTCGCGTCAACGCCATCGCGCCCGGATTTTTCTCGACGGCTCAGAACGCCAAACTGTTGTGGAACTCCGACGGAACTCCGACGGCGCGTACGGGCAAGATACTTGAGGCAACGCCTATGGGAAGACTGGGTGAGATATGGGAGCTTGCCGGCGCCGTACTATTCCTTCTGAATAATAAAGCGGCGAGTTTCATAACGGGCGCGGTCATACCGATAGACGGCGGCTTTTCTGCGTATTCGGGCGTATGACAGCCGATCCATTCCATACGTATGTTATCGGGAGTGAGAACATGAAAAGAATAATCCCCGTCGTCGTTGTAAATGAAATAAACGACACGGTAAAAATACTCGAGGCTTTGATAAAAGACGGTATCAATTGCGCCGAAATAACTTTCCGTACGGAATGCGCGGAAAAAGCCGTTGCGCTTGCGGTAAAAGAGTTTCCGGATATGGAGATAGGCGCCGGCACGGTGATAAACGCCGAGCAGTGCCGTCGCGCGCTCGATGCCGGAGCGCAGTTTATAGTGTCGCCCGGGCTTTCGGAAGAAGTTGCGGTTGTTTGTGCGCAGAGCAATACGCCGTATTATCCCGGTTGCGTAACGCCTACCGAAATAATCAAAGCGCTGTCGCTCGGCATAACTACCGTCAAATTTTTTCCTGCAAACGTATACGGCGGATTGAATGCGCTTCAAGCGTTGTCCGCACCTTTTCCGCAGGTCAAGTTTATCCCAACCGGAGGAGTCGACGACGGCAATTTACGTGAGTATCTTTCGTGGGATAAGATATTTGCCGTGGGCGGAAGCTATTTTACGGACAGGGCGGTGAAAAAATGGACAGAGTAGTTACTTTCGGCGAAATAATGCTGCGACTTTCGCCCGAAAACAATTTGCGGTTTGTACAAGCAGACAAATTCGAGACGGCTTTCGGCGGCGCGGAAGCCAATGTGGCGGTAAGTCTCGCCAATTACGGAGTCGACGCCGCGTTCGTAACGAAACTGCCTCAGCATGAGATAGGACAGGCGGCGGTCAATTCGTTGCGCAGATTGGGCGTGGATACGAGCGGAATAGTTCGCGGCGGCGACAGAATTGGCGTTTATTATTACGAAAAAGGCGCAGGACAGCGTTCTCCAAAAGTGATATACGACCGTACGCATTCGTCGATAGCCGAAGCACGGCGCGGCGATTTCGATTGGGATGAAATTTTCGACGGTGCGTCGTGGTTTCATTTTTCGGGCATTACGCCGTCGCTTTCCGCCGAACTTGCGGATATATGTCTCGAAGCTTGCAAAACGGCGAAAAAGAAAAATATGACAGTTTTTTGCGATCTTAATTACAGGCGGAAGCTGTTGAGCGGAGAAAAGTTTTCCGCGACGGTGGAGAAGCTTTTGGAATACGCGGATTATATAAAAGATCTGTTGGTAGACACGCGCTTCGATACCGACGAACAATGCGCGGAAGCCGCGTCGGGCGCCGCAAAACGTTACGGTCTTAAAGGAGTTGCCGTGACTCGGCGGTTTGTAGATACTAACGGCGAAAAGAATCTGTCCGGTATGTTTGCGTACGGCGGAAAAACGTATTTCGGTAAAAAATTTACCGTGTGCGACGTAGAAAGAGTGGGCGGCGGCGACGGCTTTTGCGGCGGCCTGATATATGCGCTTTTAAATAAATTCGAGCCGCAGAAGGCTGTGGATCTTGCGCTTGCCGCAAGCTGTTTGAAGTATACGATTCCGGGCGATTTCAATTCCGTATCGCTTGACGAAGTTACGGCTCTCGCATTCGGCGGCGAAGAATGCGAGATCGAACGGTAACGATATACGAATTGCAAACTATCTTGCCGAAAATTATTGACGCGCCGCGGTCGGTTTGGTATAATCATTGCGGAGCGGAAAAATGTTTTACGAAAAGATCGATCTGTACGGATATTTCGGGCGGTCGCGTAACGGCGCGGCAGGCGGTTACATTACCGCATATGTCCCCACCATAAAAGAAATGAGGTCGAAGCGTCCGGCTATGCTTATATTACCCGGCGGCGGTTATTCGTTTTTATCGGAACGCGAGGGCGAACCCATAGCATTGGCGTTTGCCGGCAGGGGATATGCGTCGTTCGTGCTCGAATATACCGTCGGCACCGCATATCCTACTCCGCTGATCGAAGCGTGTATGGCAGTGTGTTATATACGCGAAAACGCCGATAAGTTCGATGTGGACAAAGATCATGTCGGCGCCGTTGGATTTTCTGCGGGCGGTAATCTTGCGGCAATGCTCGCCACTATATACGGCGAAAAAGAAATAACGGACGTTCTCGGCGAAAGGACAGAGCTTTCGCGTCCGGACGCGGTAATATTGAGTTATCCGGTTGCGACGCTCGGCGGCGAAACTCACGTCGGTACTTGCGATATAATAACTGGCGGCGACGAAGATATGCGTAAGCGCATATCTCCCGAAAAGCGAGTAACGCGCGATTCTTCGCCTGCATTCGTATGGCATACCGCGGATGATGATTGCGTACCTGTCGAAAACTCTTTGGCTTATGCCGCGGCGTGCGCAGCAAACGGAGTGCCGTTTGCATTGCATATATACCAACACGGTTGGCACGGTTTGAGTTTATGCGACAGATCGGTCAACGAAAATCTGTCGGACGGCATAGTAAAGGAACGTGTAGAGGATTGGTTTGATTCGGCTCTTGCCTGGCTCGAGTCACACGGATTTGCCGCAGCGTCCGAGCGCCTTTGAAACAACAGTTTTAAGATTAATACCGATCCATTCGGAATATTTTGATCGAAAAATACCGCCGCAAATTGTTTGCGGCGGTCTTATGTTAATTAATTTAACCACTGGCTATGCCGGCGGACCCCATAGGGCTTTAGCTATGATAATAGACAAAAAATACCTCCTATTGTTTTATAGAGGCGGTACCGACACCGAGGAAATAAAACAAAGGAGGACAATGCAAATGGACAAAGACAGTTTACGGCATGGGATTGCAAGAAACATAAAGTATTTGCGCCCGAATTCAGACGGAAAGTATAAAGCGGATATAGGGAAAATATAAAGAGAGCTATGCAGATGGAAAGGCGCGGAAATAATAGAAGCTCATGCATGCGTAGACCATGTGCATATACCGCCGAAGTTGAGTGTAAGTGCGTTTGTCGGATATCTGAAAGGGAAGAGTACGTTGCTGATATTTGAACGACATGCGAAATTGAAGTACAAATACGGAAGTAGATATTTCCGGTGTCGCGGATATTATGTGAGTACGGTAGGAAAGAACGGGAAAGCAATACAAGAATATGTGAAGAACCAAGAAAAAGAAGATATGCTGTATGAGCAGATAAGTATAAAAGAGTATATGGCTCCGAACGATCCGGATAAGAATAACACCAATAACAAGTTCAAGAAATAATTGGCGCTGCAAGTGTCGGAATGACCGAAAGCAACCGACCGCTTCAGTGGTGGCAGGTAATATCGGGGCTTTGCCCGCAAATGAAAAACCACCGGCTTTGCCGGTGGAATTTTATTGATCGTGAACCGATATTATTCGAAATCTTTTGTAAAGTTACCGTTTTCGAATACGGTAATGGTTTTGCCGTCTCTTGTTTCGGCGGTGATCGAAAGATCTTTTGTGCCGACCATGAAATCGACGTGTACGTCCGAATCGTTTATCCCTTTCGCTTTAAGTTCGTCCTCGGTCATATCTCTGCCGCCTTTCAAGCATGTGGGATACGCCTGCCCGATCGCAAAGTGACAGCTTGCGTTTTCGTCGAACAGCGTTTCGTAGAACAGTGTGCGGAGCTTGCTGATGGGCGAGTCGTACGGAACGAGCGCGATCTCCCCGAGGCTGCGGCTGCCTTCGTCGGTCTCGATTATGCCTTTGAGGATATCTTCGTTGGTTTTTGCCGTGTATTTCGTTATTCTGCCGTGCTCGAATTCCAACGCTATGCCTTCGATTATTTTTCCGCCGTAGCACAGCGGCATGGACGCTTTTACTATGCCGTCGATATTATTGCAGTCGGGCGCGGAAAATACTTCTTCGGTGGGCATATTTGCATTGAACGTTACGCCGTTGCAGTCGTCGGCGCCGCCGCCGAAAACATATCCCTCGGGCATACCTACATATAAGTCGGTGCCCAGCGAGTTTTTGTAACGGAACCGCTTTATGTTTGCGTCATTAAGCTTTTCGCGGCGGCGCATGAGTGCCGCGGAATGTTTTTTCCAAGCATCTACCGGATCGTCGTTATCGACGCGTGTTGTTTTGGCGATGTATTTGGCGAGCTTTTTGTATGCGTCGCGTCCTTTCATATCCGGGAACATCAGTTTCGCCCACGCCGGATGAGGGTATGCGATTATCGACCATTTTATCTTGTGCGACATGGATTTTGCGTAGTAGCGTGCAAGACCTTTCATATCGGCTTTACGCGATTCCGATATCTTGTTGCCGTCCGCGTCCTTCAGTCCGTTGGGATCGTCGCACAGAATGTTTATGACGCAACCGTTCACATCCGCAAAGTAATTGCGTTCCTCGTACATAAATTGAGGCTTATTTACGAGCGTATCGACCGACTGATATTTAAAGTCGAGACGTGTCAGTTCGTCGTCGCGGTAACGTACGACAACACGCTTTGCGCCGCGTTCGTAGCACAGTTTTACAACTTCGTGCGTAAGATCTACGGCATGTACGGACGTTATAACGTATACTTCTTCGCCGGGCTGAACGTTTACACCGGTATATACTACCGCTTTTGCCAGCTGTTTGTTGAGTTTTTTCATGCATGTCTCCTTGTTGTTGCTTACCTAAAGGCGGCAACCGTTATGCGGCGATCCGTTCGCCGTTGTTTGATAACTTTATACCGTGCTTACGAATACGGGAAAATCTTTTACGGTGAGTTTATATACGGCTTCGCAGCCGAGGTCGGGATAGGCTACAAGCTCGCACGACGTCACCTTGCTTTGGTAAAGCGCCGCAGCGCCGCCTATTGCGGTAAGATAGACCGCGCCGTGTTTTTTTATAGCTTGCACAACTTTGTCGCTGCGTACTCCCTTGCCGATCATAACTTTAAGTCCGTGTTCGATGAGCAGCGGAGTATACGCATCCATGCGCGAGCTGGTAGTCGGTCCGCAGCTCCCGATTATACGGCCTTGCGTCGCCGGCGTCGGACCGCAGTAGTAGATCGCGGCATTGTTCAGATCGAACGGCAGATTTTCGTCGCTTGCGATCGCAGCGGCGATACGCTTATGCGCCTGATCGCGCGCAGTATAAATAACTCCGTCGAGCAATACCATGGCGCCGGGCAACAGATCTTTTATATGATATGTGTCGGTCGGAAGCGACAGTTTTACCGGTCCCGAGATCAAAATTTCACCGTCCCGTGCCGCAGGCTGTGGCACTGAAGATTTACCGCTACGGGCAACATACCTATGTGCGTCGGCGCAGTTTCTATATTCACAGCCAAAGCGGTGAGTTCGCCGCCAAGCGCCGCCACGCCTATGCCCAGTCCGTTTATTTTTTCGAGCAGAGTTTTTTCCAGCGCCGCCACGTCTGCGCGCGCGTTATTTTGCCCGACGGGGCGGAGTAGGGCGCGTTTGGAGAGCGAACATGCGGTTTCCGTCACGCCGCCTATGCCTACGCCAATAACAAGCGGAGGACATGCGTTTCTGCCGCCGCGTTCTACGGCGTCGATAACGCTGTTTATTATACCTGTCTCGCCGTCCGCCGGAGTAAGCATATAAAGACGCGACATGTTTTCGCTGCCGGCGCCCTTGGCGAGAAATGTTATTTCCAGCGTGTCGCCGCGCGTCGGTTCGGTCTCTATGATCGCAGGCGAATTGTCGCCCGTGTTTATGCGCGTAAGCGGATCGGCTACGGATTTTCGCGCGGTCTTATAAGCGTCGCGCACTGCGGCGTTTATAGTTCCGATAAGATCGGGACAATAAACTTCGTCGCCCAGTTTTACGAAAAACAGCGCCTGTCCTGTGTCCTGACAGCAGTACAGTCTTTGGGCTTCGGCAGTACGGTTGTTTGCTACAATCAGCTCCGCCGCCGTACGTTCGGGCTCGCCGGAAGCGGAAATATTGTCGAGCGCTGCCGTGACGGAGCGGTCGGGAACTATAAGACAGTCATTGATAAGCTCTGTCAATTTTGATCGTATTTCGCTCGGCGGTATCGTTTTCATTGGAATATTATATCATAATCCATATATAAACACAACAGAATTTCGCTTGATTTTGCTACGGTTTTCCTGTATAATACACATATGAGTTTAAAGTTCTGCGCTCTGGCATCCGGTTCGAAAGGCAACTGTTCGTTTGTTTCGGACGGACGTACGGATATACTTATAGACCTCGGTATTTCTGCGGCACGCGCGGAAAAATGTCTGCGTATACTCGGCGCGGATCCCGACGGAATAAATATACTTATAACACATTCGCATGCCGACCATATCGGCGGGCTCAAAACTTTTTGCAAAAGACATCCGAGGGCTAAAGTGGTCTGTCAGCGTGAATGCGCTTACCGTATAGCGCGCGCCGAAAACGTTTCGCCCATAACCGCAGGCAGAAGTTTTATCGTCGGTACGCTTACTGTAACCGCGATACCGGTGTCGCACGACGTGCCTTGTTTCGGTTATGTCATATCCGACGGATTTAAGCGCGTTGCGGTAGTTACGGACATCGGAGTCATTGCGGGGGAACAACTGTCCGCGCTGGGTACGTGCGATATAGTTATGCTCGAATGCAACCACGATACCGCCAAGCTCGGCGCAAATCCGCGGTACACTCCCATGCTTAAAGCGCGCATAGCGTCCGAACGCGGACATTTGTCCAATGCGGACTGCGCGGCGGCATGTGCGTATCTCGCGTCTAACGGAGTAAAGAATTTTATTCTCGCGCACCTATCGGAAGAAAACAACGATCCTGCGCTCGCTGTTTCGATCGTGGAAAGTTACGTGAGGGACGCAGGGGTAGCCGGTGTGCACATAATAGCCGCAAAACAGGATTCTATGACGGGGCTGTTCGAAGTATGCTGAAAAACACCGGTAGGTTAAAACCGTACGATTACTGCGGTGCATGTACTTTTTATCTCGGCGCGATCGTCGTGACGTTGATATGTCAAGCGCTTGCCGGCGTTGTTTCCTCGCTACTGGCGAAAAGTTATCCCGGAATAGAAAAAAACGGCGATTTTTCGACTGCGTTCATGATAGTCATACAATCCGCCAATCTTGCGTTTATACTGCTGTTTTCAAAACTGAACGAAAAACGGCTTAACTTTTCCGTTTTCCGCGGCGAGGACGGAACGGGATTTTCCGTTATGTATGTGATCATGCCTGTTGTATGTGCGGCGGTACTGCTCGTTGCAATGTATCTGCCTACGGTATGGTATGGTTATTTTACGCGTTACGCACTGCGCATACCGCCAGAGGCAGGCAATATTTCCCTTATTACAACGTCGTCCGTAATAATGATAGTGGCGGCGTCGGTTTTTTTGGCGCCCGTATGCGAAGAAGCCATATACCGCGGCGTGTTGTTTAACGGATTGAAGTCCGAACGCGGAGTTTTAAGATCGGTCTTGCTTTCCGCGCTCGCTTTTATGCTGATGCATATGAGCCCCATGCAGGTCGTGTTCCAGTTCTCGCTCGGCGTGCTGTCCGCATTTATTATGCATAAGAGCGGACGGCTGTATCCGTCGGTCATATTGCATTCTGCGGCGAATGCGCTTGCGCTGGTAATGCAGTTGACTCCGCTTGCTGCGGTCCTCGACGGCTGTGTGGTTTGGCTTACTCAAAACATCGCCGCGGCGGTGTTTATAACTGTCGGGTTATTTGCAGGCGGTTTTGCCGTGCTGTACTTGCTCGTAAAATGGGTTATCGGTCATAAATTCGTCAATGATAACGGTGAATGCGGCAGCAATGCGGATTTTCGGCGCGGCGGAGACGTACAGATCGAATCCGACGCCAAACAGACGTTTATCGATCAAAGTTCTGCGGCGGCGCGCCGAAAGGACGGAACTTTCAGGTTTTGGCTCGCGGTAGCCATAAGCGGTCTGCTGTTTTTGATAAACCTTATTACTCTGGCGGTGGGATCGTGATGCCGCCGTGGCTTAAGCGTGATTGGCGCGCCGTTTCGTATACTCTGTGTTCGTGCGTCGTCGGGCTGATATTTATGCGCGTTATCATGTACTTCGCAGCTATGCCGACCGATACTTACGGAAACGATCTCGCGTCGGGAGCGGTTTTTACGATATGCACGCAGCTAGTGTTTTTTCTGGCCGTGCCGTTTTGTATTTATAAATTTTACGGCAGGCGAACTGTCGCGCAGACTTTGGAATACAGTTCGGCAGGAAAATTCAAATTGTATTATTTACTGGCTGTTCCGCTCGGCATAGCCGTGTTTGTACTTACCGTGGGCGTGTCGTCGGTGTGGACGGCATTGATTAAGCTTACGGGATATACAGTGTCTTCGTCGTCGCCCGATATGCCGCAAAACTTTGTATTCGGATTTTTCGTCGCAGACATTGCGCTGACGGCGGTTCTTCCTGCCGTATGCGAGGAGTTTGCGATGCGCGGCGGCTTGCTGACGACGGCGCAAAACTCGTTTAAGACATGGGTATGTATCGTGATTTGCGGTATAATTTTCGGACTGTTCCATCAAAACATTCGTCAGGTGTTTTACACGTCGCTTTTCGGCGCCTTGGCGGCATATCTGACGGTAAAAACGAAAAGTATTTATCCTGCTGTTATAATGCACTTTACCAATAATTTCTGCAGTGTGTTCATCGATTACGCCGTCAATTACGAATGGGCATTAGGCGGTGGATTTTACGATGCCATGGGCAGTTTGTCGTTTCTGCCGCTTGCTTTGATCTTTCTGTCGGTGGGCGCGTTTGCCGCCGTGACCGTAGTTTTGATGCTGTATATCAAAGAAAAAAAGACTATCGACAGAAAGCGCGAAGTGCTTAAAGACAGCGCGTTCGACGCGACAAACAAGCGCGTCGTACTAATGGGCGAGTTCGACCCCAAACGCGTGAGTGAACTGGAAATGGAAAAAGAAGTTTACGGCAAAGATTTCGAAAAGACGCTATACAGACCGCAGGCGAGGGATATTATGATAGCCGTATCGCTCGCCGTAGTAACGGTTTGCACCACTGTGTTCACATACGTATGGGGGTTTTTCTATTGAAAAAAATAAAGATCTTATGCGTTGGAAAGGCGAGCAAGCAATTTTGCCGAGACGGCTGCGACGAATATCTCAAACGTCTTAAACCGTTTTACGATGTGACCGTTACGGAGATACCCGAACAGCCCACGGTAAAAAAAGAATGCGACGAAATGCTTAAACGCATTTCCGGTTGCTGCATATTGATGGATGTGCTCGGCGAACAGATAGCTTCGGAAGATCTTGCCGATATTTTAAAGAACGAACACCAACGTACGGACGAGATTGTTTTTGTTATAGGCGGAGCATCCGGCGTAGACGATCGTATCCGTACCAATGCAAAACGCAGACTGTCGTTCGGCAGAGTTACGTATCCGCACCAGCTGGCGCGACTTCTTTTGTGCGAACAGCTCTATCGCGCGGCGACTATCATCAACAGGATACCGTATCACAAATAAGCGATTCGGACACTTGCCGTTCGGTCGTTCATGTTTTTTTATTTTCCCTTAAAATTCGCTTGACATAATTTGTAAAAGAGATTATACTATGCATATCGGTTGCATATTGCTAACTAAAGTTGCATATGGCGAACAACCGCGAATATTACAGTAACAAGGAGATCGATATGCCGTTGGCGGAAGTTTTACCGGGAGAACGCTGTTTGGTTGTGCGGATAGCGTTGCAGGACGCAAAGCTGCGCAAGCATCTGGAAGATCTGGGGATCATAACGGGAGCCGCGCTCACGGCCCTTTCGTATTCGGACGGCAATGTTATAGTGCGTGTATGCGATTCGCGTATCGCTCTTAACGGCGATGTCGCTCGCAGTATAATCGTTTCCAAACGCTCGGCTTGACCCGATAATTTTTATCGGGCGGCATGAGCGTTTTTTTGTGGATGTCGGTTAGCGATGGCTAACTAAAAAAATTAAAGAGGAAATATCATGGAAAAAAAATTATCTCTGTTTGAATCGGGCGACGAAGGGACTGTGACCGCGGTAGGCGGAGAGGGGCGTGTGCGCAGACGTCTGTTCGATATGGGTATTACGCCGGGGGCGCGTATCGTCATGCGCAAAAAAGCGCCGCTTGGCGATCCAATAGAAATAACGTTGCGCGGCTACGAGCTGACGCTGCGCAAATCGGAGGCGGAATTTGTGACAGTCTACGTCGACAGCTGACGCGGCAGTGAGTGTACCGATTACTGCGGAGGCAAGATGAAAAAAAATCCGTTTGGGCGGCGGAAAGGTGCAGCCGCCAGGAACGAGTAAAATTAAGGAGATATATATGAAGATAGCACTGATAGGAAATCCAAATTGCGGTAAGACTACGCTGTTCAACAGGCTTACGGGGAGTACGGCGCATGTTGGAAACTGGCCCGGAGTGACGGTTGAAAAACGTGAAGGCGTGTATAAGAGCAAGGGCAAAGACGTGAGCGATCCGGTGGAGATAGTCGATCTGCCCGGTATATATTCGCTGTCGCCTTATACGCCGGAGGAAGTCGTATCGCGCGATTTTATGGTCGACGGGTCGCCCGATCTTGTGATAAATATAGTCGATGCGACCAATCTCGAGCGCAACCTGTATCTTACGATGCAAGTGATGGAAGCAGACGTGCCTGTACTTATCGCGCTCAACATGATGGATGCGGTAGAGCGTGCCGGTGACAGGATAGACGTCGATAAGTTGGAGTCTGCGCTCGGCGTGCCCGTAGTTGCTATAAGCGCGTTAAAAGGCCGCGGTATCGGAAAGCTGATGGAGAGAGCGCTTTCCGTCCCGCGCGAACGAAAAGGAGTTTCCGTTTTTACCGGAGAAGTAAAAGACGCGCTCGATACCGTTATCGAGTATTATAAGGAGCTCGACGTTTCTTCGCCACTGTTTCACGCCGTAAAGCTTTTGGAAAACGACGAGATAGAGCTTAAGAGGCGTAACGCCGAAGAAGTTTTAAAGCGCGCGACCGGAGGCGCGGATATCGAAGCGGCTATTGTAGACGAGCGTTATAAATATATAACGTCTCGGCTTGCGGTAGCAAAGACCAAGTCTGCCGCCGACGCATTTACAAGATCCGACCGTATCGACAAGGTGCTTACGCACCGCGTATGGGCGATACCGATTTTTGCGGTGATAATGTTTGCGGTGTTTCACGTGACGTTTTCCGAAGATTTTCTGTACATAGGCGCATGGGCGAGTTTGGGCGGCGGACTGCCTGCCGTGTCCGATCTCGGTCTGTCGGAAGGCATGACGACATTTGTCGGCATATTTTACGACGGCGCTGTATTTTCGCCGGGCGTGATACTGTTTAATATGTTCGACACTCTGTTCGGCACGATAACGGATGCAATAAGCGGCGCAATTTCCGCCGAATGGCTGTCGGGGCTGGTTGCCGACGGCGTGCTGGGCGGATTGTTCGCCGTGCTCGGCTTTTTGCCGCAGATACTTATGCTGTTTATGTGGTTCTCGCTGATGGAAGACACCGGTTACACGGCGCGTGTAGCATTTGTATTGGATAGGATATTCAGACGGTTCGGACTGTCCGGCAGGTCGTTTATGCCCATGATAATGGGATTCGGGTGCAGTGTGCCCGCTATGGTGAATACGCGCACGCTTGCGGACGAATACGAGCGTATAGCGACTATACGTGTTATCCCGTTTTTTTCGTGCGGCGCAAAGTTGCCTATACTCACAGCGATAGCAGGCGCGATATGCGAATACTTCGGCGTCGGCAATGCAGATCTAATAACATACGGTATGTATTTGCTGGGTGTTTGTACCGCTGTCGTCACCGTTGTGATAATGCGCAACACCGCTATGAAAGGCGAAATACCGCCGTTCATAATGGAGCTGCCGGCATATCACAGACCGCGTTTTGCCGGACTTATGCTGCATCTGTGGGATAAGAGCAAGCATTTTATCAAAAAAGCGTTTACGATCATTTTTGCGTCGACCGTCATAATCTGGCTTTTTTCGCATCTCGATTGGGCGTGGAATTACATACCGGACGAACGAATGAACGGATCGATATTGGCATCGCTCGGTAAGTTTATACAGCCTATATTCACGCCGTTGGGGTTCGGCTCGCAGCTCGGCGGCTACGGCTGGGTGTTTGCTGTCGCGGCTTTGACTGGGCTTATAGCCAAGGAAAACGTTATAGCTACGTTCGGAACTCTCGGCGCTTGTCTTATATCGATGGGCGCGAACGTGGGAGGTATTACGGGCGACGTGCTCATCGCCGACGAGGAAGGCATTACTTCCGCCGTCGCCATGATAACCGCCACGGGCATAACCGTCCCTGCGCTCATAGCTTTTATATCGTTCAATATGCTTACCGTTCCGTGTTTTGCGGCGTGCGCAACGGCAAAGGCGGAGCTGCGCAAAGGCACGTTTTACCGTACTTTGTTATTTTGGATAATAACAAGCTATGTTACAAGCGCCGCCGTTTATACGATAGGCGCATGGTGGTGGACCGTATTTATCTGGGCGGCGGCAGCCTTTGCGGCTACGACCGTTATCGTTCTCAACAACAAAGGCAAGATAAGGCTGTCGAAACTTTTGCGAAAAAGCAAGGAGACAAAATCATGAGCGCATTCGAAATAGCGGTATTGATATTGTTGTGTGTCGGTTTTGCCGCGGCGACGGGCGCTGTTTTATACGGTAAAATAAAAGGTAAAAGCGGCTGCTGCGATAACGGTACGTCAGACGGGAAGTCGAAAAAACGCGGAAAAAATGTTTGCGGCGGATGCTGTTCGAACTGCGGACTGTGTCGCCGAGATCTATCCGGAGACAAAAAGATAGACAATAAAACGTAATTATTATTTGCAAACGATTGACAAACTGTGAAAATTATTGTAATATATTTATACAAGTTTTGAAAGTTAGCCGTTAAGTGCCTTAAACCTCTTTCCGTCAATTTTTAAAAGTTGAATCTTTAAAGGAGCGAGATCGCTATATGACGGACAAAACATTGGTTTGCAGAGATTGCGGCAAAGAATTCACTTTTACCGCCGGCGAACAGGAGTTTTACGCGGAAAAAGGCTTCGAACACGAGCCTACACGCTGCCCTGAGTGCAGAAAAGCGCATAAAGCGCAGCGCACGGCTATGCGTAACAACGGACGTAAATAAATTTACGGCTTACGGACCCGCTTAACGGCGGGTCTTTTGTTTTGTACTGCGGAAATCGCTTGAAAATCCTGCGCATATGTGTTATAATGATTTTAACTTGAGTGCCGTATGACCGCGTTTCGGTGTGTCGCGGCAGCCGCATTTAATATCGGAGCAGTATATGAAAGGTAAGTTACTTATAATCTTCAGATCCGCGCACGGCTATTCCAAACGCTATGTGGATATATTGGGCAATGCGCTCGGTTGCGACGCCGTGCCTTCCGACAAATTCCGCGGCGAAATGATACCGGGTTACGATAAAATTCTTTATATAGGCGGAGTACGCGGCAATGTAATAAACGGTTTTAAACACATTGCCGGTTATGTGGAAGCCATGTTCAAAAAACTTATCGTATGCGGCGTCGGTATGCGTCCGTTCAGCAAAGAAGCCGCGGATGCGGTAAAATCCGCGACTGTAAGCGTTGCGTACGAAAAGTTTATCCCCGTGTTTTATGTTCAGGGCGGATTCGACATGTCCGAGCTATCGCGGTCGGAGCGGCTAACGGTGGGCATGGCGGCGCGTCAGATAAAAATGTCTAATATTATCGGCGAGGACGAGACGTTTATATTAAATGCTCTCGTGCAGCCTTTCGACGAAGTCAAGCAGTCCAATATTCAGCCGCTTATAGATTATCTGGACGATAAACCGGTGGACGAAAAGCTGTATTCTCCGCCCGAGATTTCCGATCCCAAGGAGATAGAAGAATTTTTCCGAGAACAGGAAAAAGCCGAAAATGCGCCGCTCGATAAAAAACGCGCGCTCAAAAAGAAACTTAAAAAATAAGGTTTTTGTTTACACCCGTCCGTTATAGCAACGGACGGTTTTTTTTTGCTCCGCAAAAAAAGGTTTCGGCAAAAATTTTATCGAATTTTGACCGTAAAATATTTGACATTGTCCGCACTATGATATATAATGCTTTTTGTTTACTAAATGTAAACAAAAAGTTTAAGTAAAATTAACTTTACATAAAGGAGCAACGTGGCGGATAACGGTAATAACGAGACCATAGGATCGAAGTTGCGCGATCTGCGGTTAAAGAACGGACTTACGCAGGAAGAGCTTGCGGACAGGGCGGAACTGTCCAAGGGTTTTATAAGCCAACTCGAAAACGATCTGACGTCGCCGTCGATCGCAACGCTCATCGATATACTTACATTGTTGGGATCCAATCTTTCGAATTTTTTTTCGGACTTCGACTCGTCGCAGCTTGTATTTACGGAAGACGATTATTTCGAAAAAAGATCGGATAACGGCAGTGTTACATGGATAGTGCCCACGGCGCAGAAAAATGCCATGGAGCCTATAATCATTCAGCTGGAGCCGGGCGCGGCGACCGATGCGGATATTCCGCATGAGGGAGAAGAATTCGGATATGTATTACAGGGCAGAGTTCAGTTGACCGTAGGCGAACGCACGGCGACCGCGGCAGCCGGCGAAACATTTTATTTTTCGTCCGACAAACGGCATTTTATAAGAAACATCGGCAAAAGCACGTGCAGGGTGCTTTGGGTATCCTGTCCACCTACGTTTTAGCGTATATCAGCAAAAAGGAGCTTTTTATGGCGACTGTTACCAACGGAGAAAAATTCGATAATATAATCGAGATCAAAAACGTAACAAAAGTGTTCGATGGGATCACGGCGGTGGATAACGTAAGTCTTGCCGTGCGCCGCGGCGAGTTTGTAACACTTTTGGGTCCGTCGGGTTGCGGAAAGACGACTCTTCTGCGAATGATAG
Organism: uncultured Christensenella sp.; assembly: GCA_910585055.1. Classification (GTDB taxonomy): domain Bacteria; phylum Bacillota; class Clostridia; order Christensenellales; family Pumilibacteraceae; genus Anaerocaecibacter. The sequence goes on from CAJUBY010000005.1 coordinate 39,648, forward strand.
CAGGATTCGAACTTCCGACTTCCGGATCGATATTTTTGGAGAAACAGGATGTTACGACTGTGCCGCCGCATCTGCGACCCATAAACACGGTGTTTCAAAAATACGCGCTGTTTCCGCATTTGAACGTATTTAAAAATATCGCGTTCGGACTGAAGCTCAAAAAGATACCTACAGGCGAGCTGGATAAAAACGGCAAGCCTATATTCCGTAAATTCGGCAAAGACGAGATCGCCGAAAAGGTGGAACGCGTACTGAAGCTCGTTAATCTCGAAGCTTACGGATACCGCGGAATAACCGGACTTTCGGGCGGACAGCAGCAACGCGTTGCGATAGCGCGCGCGATAGTTTGCGAGCCGAAGGTACTGCTGCTCGACGAACCGCTCGGCGCGCTCGATCTTAAAATGCGCAAAGAAATGCAGTCCGAGCTTGCCGCTATGCACAAAAATATAGGTATAACGTTTATTTACGTCACGCACGACCAGGAAGAAGCGCTTACGATGTCAGACAAGGTGGTCGTAATGACGGACGGCGCCGTACAGCAGTACGGTACGCCCAAAAAGATCTACGACGAGCCTGCAAATGCGTTTGTCGCAGACTTTATAGGCGAGAGCAATATCCTTTCCGGCGTGATGAAAAGCGATTTCTGTGTCGAGTTCTGCGGTACCAAATTCAAATGTATGGATAAGGGTTTCGGCAAGGACGAGAACGTCGACCTTGTCGTACGTCCGGAAGACATAGCAGTAGACACGAAAAAAGGCGCGCTTAAAGGCGAAGTCGTGTCCGCGGTGTTCAAGGGCACGTACTACGAAATGGAAATACTCGCAAACGACTATCAATTTACCGTTCAGAACACTTCGGAATATCTGCCCGGTACGGCTGTGTATCTGTCCGTCGAGCCGGACGGTATACATATAATGAAAAAACTCAAGACCGTCAACGAATTCGACGGAAAAGTTCTGTCTGAAAATACGCTCGAGATATGCGGCGGTGAGTTTGAGTTTGAAAATTCGCTTGGACTGGAGCGCGGCGACGAGGTGACTGTAAAGATCCCGTTCGACAAGATAGATCTTACCGACGACGAGAACGACGGTTATGTCGGAGCAAACGTAACGCAGACGCTTTATAAAGGAAGTTACTATCAGGTACAGGTCTACACGGACGACGACCACGACTTTTTTATAGATACCGAAGACGAATGGGATATCGGCGATCGTGTGGGCATTAAGATAGCGCCGAGGGACATGACCGTAATACGCAAGTCGGACGAGCCCGAGAAAGTCGGGGAAGCATCCGACACGCAGGAGGATGCAAACGCAACGGAGGCGGATAATGTATAACGGAAACAGATGCGCAGTCGCTGATACCGCCGCGGGAAAGAACGCCGGACTTAAAAAGCTTAAGATACGCGGCGTAAAGCGTTCGGCTTTTGCAATGCCGTATTTGGCTTTGAGCGTGGTGTTCGTAGTGGTTCCGCTGTTTATAATGCTGTATTACGCATTTACCGACGGCGAGACGGGCGGAATGACGGGCGCTAATTTCGTACATTTTTTCAGTCGACCCAATATAATGGCTGTTTTGGGCAAGTCGTTTTTGGTCGCGGCGCTTACTACCGTACTGTGTTTTCTTTTGGCGTATCCGCTGGCGCTGGCATTGAGTTCGTCCGCACTCAATAAAAAATTCGTGCTTGTAATGCTGTTTGTCATGCCTATGTGGATAAACTCGTTGTTGCGGACGTATGCGGTAAAGATAGTGCTGTATCTAATGGACATAACCAACGCATGGGTATCGGTCACGGTCGGCATGGTCTACGATTTTTTCCCGTTCATGCTGTTGCCGCTGTATTCGGTGCTGTCCGGCATGGACAAGTCGCTAATCGAAGCGTCGCAGGATCTTGGCGCGTCGCCGTTAAGAACATTGTTTACCGTGCGTCTGCCGCTTTCGCTGCCCGGGATCGTATCCGGCGTGCTTATGGTGTTTATGCCGACGGTGTCGACGTTTGCCATAACCGATGTTTTGGGCGACACGTCCACGTACATGTTCGGCAACATAATCAATCAATGGTTCGCAAACAGCGGCGGCTGGAACATCGGATCGGCGTATTCGTTTATATTGTTGCTGCTCATCGCGGTAACGGTGGTGCTGGCAAATAAGATAGGCAAAGGTCAGGCGGAGATCGGAGGTGTACTGTGAGCAAAAACGTAAAGACCGGTCTTATATGGAGTTTTGTGGGCGTAATGCTCGCCGCTATGTACATACCGATAATAATACTTATCGTATTTTCGTTTACGGGCGCAAAGGCGCTGGGCGTTTGGGAAGGGTTTTCGTTCGAACTTTACGCCGATCTTTTTACCAACAGCAGCATCCTTAACGCGTTTAAAAACTCGTTTATACTGGCGTTCGTATCGGCGCTGCTTGCGACGTTTCTCGGCACGACCGCGGCGGTCGGTATATTTTACATAAAAAAATGGAAAAAGACCGCCGCTCAGTTTGTCGCCAACATCACGATGGAAAATGCGGAGATCGTGACGGGCGTAACATTTATGATGTTCTTTTTGGCGCTGCGGCTGCCTTACGGCTGGACGACGCTGATAATAGCGCATACCATGATAACAACGCCGTACGTGATTCTTTCCGTCACGCCCAAGCTGTCGCAGCTCAATCCCAATATTTACGAAGCCGGGCTCGACCTGGGCGCGTCTCCGCTGCGGTCTATGTTTACCGTGGTGGTGCCGCAGCTTATACCCGGCATGATAAGCGGGTTCGTAATGGCTTTCGCTCTGTCGTTAGATGATTTTATAGTATCCAAGTTTGTCAACGGCAGCGTCGAAACGATCCCAGTATATCTGTACAACGCGCTCGCCAAACGCGGCGCGGATCCTACGTTGCGCGCGCTGTCGTCGTTGCTGTTTGTTGCGATAATAACAGTGCTTATCGCGCTCAACGTCGTATCCGCAAAACGGCGTAAACGCGCGCCGGTAAATGTTTGAATGGGAGCGGAGACACTATGAAAAAGAGATTTTGCAGCGTACTGCTTTCTTGCGTTATCGCGCTTTCCGCGTTCGCCGGACTTGCCGGGTGTTCGCCGCGCGAAGAAACGCTCCGCATATACAACTGGGGCGATTACATAGACGAAGATCTTATCGGCGAATTCGAAAGCTGGTACAAGGAAGAAACGGGAAAAAATATAACGGTAGAGTACGATACTTTCGAGACCAACGAAGATATGATAATGCGTATCGAGGTGCTTAAGTCCGATTACGATTTGGTGTGTCCGTCCGATTATATGGCGGAACGTATGATCGAAAACGGTCTGGCGCAAAAGGTGGACAGAAGTATATTCGATATGACCGAGGAAGGGTTTTTGTACGACGGACTGGCGGAAATGGTAAGCCCGTTCGACCCGGGCAACGAATACTTCGTGCCTTATGTGTGGGGCACTTTCGGAATAATGTACGACACCGATTACGCGGAACCGGGCAGCGACGAAATGAAGACGTGGTCGGCGCTGTGGTCGGAAGAGCACAGAAAAAAGATACTCATGAAGGACAGCGTACGCGACGCGTATTCGGTGGCACAGATATACAGCAACAGAGAAAAACTGTCCTATCTTTCCGACGGATTCACCGATTATAACGAAGCATACAGGGCAGAACTTGTTTCGTACTTTTCCGAGATATCCATGTCGCAGATAAAATCGGCGCAGAACGCGCTTGTAAAGCAGAAAAGTCTGCTGTATAAATACGAAGTGGATTCGGGCAAAGCTGATATGCTTGCAGGCACGACGCAGGGCAGGCTGGGATTGTTTTGGTCGTGCGATTCGGGACTTATAATGTTGGAATCGACGGGCGATCACTTTTATTACGAAGTGCCCAAGGAGGGCAGTAACGTATGGGTGGACGGCTGGATAATCCCCAAATACGCGGGCAATAAAAAGGCCGCGGAATATTTTTTGAAGTTTATCAACACGTACGACGACGAATACGATTTTGCCATGCGTAACTTCGATTACATGGGCTCGTCCATGGCGTCCAAGGCTGTAATGGACGATGCGCGCGCGGCTTTCGACGAAGACGACGGCACGGACGAAGAAAGTATATTTTACGGCAGGGAAAAATGGTTTAAGCAAATGTTTATCGACATGATGTTCCCGTCCGACGAAATACTTGCGCGTTGCGCCGTAATGCGCGATTTCGGCAAAAAGTGGTCCACGGAGCTTGACAGCATGTGGATAGACGTAAAGACTCTGTAACTTCGGCTACACGCTAAAAAAAGCTGTCGTCGGCGGCGACGAACATATCGGCGGCGGTGTTTATATCTCCGGCACCCATAAATATTATAGCTTTTTCGCGTACTGTTTTACAGCGTTCGATTATCTCCGAAAACGTGTCGAAACAGTACGCTTTTTCTTTGATTTCCACTATCCTGCGGCACAGCGCATGCGACGTAACGCCGCACAGCGGAGTTTCGCGCGCCGAAAATATCGGCGCAAGTATAACATTGTCCGCAAGCGAGAGCGCGGCGGCAAACTCGTCCATAAGGCTTTCGGTGCGCGTATATGTATGCGGTTGGAATACTACGGCTACCGACGGGAATATTTCCTTTGCCGTAGCGATAGTGGCGGCGATCTCGGTGGGGTGGTGCGCGTAATCGGTGAATACCGTTTTGCCGAACGCTATGCCTTTGCGCTCGAACCGCCTGGCTATGCCCGTAAACTTTTTGATCCCGGGCAGCGCTTCGGTGAGCGAAAGTCCGCATTCGCTCGCGGCGGCGACGGCGGCTAACGCATTTGACACGCTGTGACTGCCGGGCACAGACAGAGTTATAACGGCGCGTTTTTTTCCGCCCAACTTAAAACTGCGGTAACCGCTTTCGTTTTGTATGTCGTACGCAAAGTAGTCGCAGTTTTTGTCCGTTCCGAAAGTTACGGGTCTGTCGGTAAGCGAACGGCAAAGGGGGTCGTCGCCGTTCACGATCACCGTTTTGCAGTTGGAACAAAATTTTTTGTAGGCGTCGATTATCTCGGTCTCGCTTCCGTAAAAATCTGGGTGGTCGTACTGAACGTTAAGAACTACACCCACGTCGGGAGCGAGATGTAAAAAGCTGGCGCGGTACTCGCAGGCTTCGGTGATAAAATATCTGTCCGAACCTATCCTCGATCCGCCGGCAACTCCGACGTGGACTGTGGCGTTGCGGTAGGAAAACGCGGCGCCCAGCATTGCGGTGGTCGTGCTTTTTCCGTGACAGCCGGCTACCGCGACTACCTTACCGTATGTTTTGGACAGTTCGCCCAGATATTCGGCGCGTTCTACGGTGGGAATGCCCAGCTCTTTAGCTCTTTGCAGTTCGCAGTTGTTCTGCGGAATCGCATTGGTATAGACTACGAGATCGCAGTTTTCGACGTTTTGCGGCGAGTGCCCGGAAAGAGCGCTGTCCGAACCGGTAACGGTATTTCCGCGCGACGCCGCGGCAACGGAGAGCGCACGCATAGAGACGCCGTTTATTCCTATAAAATGTATTCTCATATAATGAAGATATGCCGAATGCGGCGTACGGGTGCTTGTACGCGCGCCGCTTGACGAAGAGCCGTGCTGTTTTTTGCATTACCTCAAAAAAATTTCGACAAATCTATTGATTTTGTAAGGAAATTATGTTAATATCTATATGGTCGCAATTTATTTACGGAGGAGAATTGTGGAAATCACCGAGGTAAGACTCCGCCTCGTCAGAGACCCCGGCAAGCTTAAAGCTGCCGCATCCATCACTATCGACGATAGTTTTGTCGTACACGACTTGCGTGTGGTGGAGGCGGAAGGCGGTCTATTTGTGGCTATGCCCAACAAGCGTTTGGGCACAGGCGAGTTCCGCGATATCGCGCACCCCATCAATAACGAAACGCGCGATTACATAGCAAAACTAATTATCGATAAGTACAAAGAAGAATCCGAACGCGCTAAATCTGCTCCCCGATAATATCAATTCTATGTAAAGATCGAATGCAAGATCTGTCTGGACTTCTTACTGTATCCGGGCTGTTTTGCGTTTCGGAATATTTTTTGTGCCAAACAGAAAAAACGCCGTCCGGTCGTTTATGTAGCGGAGCAGCGCATTTTTTATTACGTTAAATCGCGTACGATAATCGGTACTGCGGTTTACGGCTCTTTTGTTACCGCACCGCAGCTCTTTGCATAATGATAGGGGATCCGCAAAAGCGGCTTCAGAGTTTACTGTCGCGGACCGATTTATACAGTATAAGCCCCAAATGCGCGATAACAAGACCGCTGCGTATCTCCGATTGCGGAATGTGTATGCCGACCAGCCCGGAAAGATTGTTATGTATGTTTTTGGTTTGATCGATCGCGTACGATATATCGCGCATAACGCTCTTTACTTTGACCGAGTTGTCCACGGCAAGTTGTCTGTAGATGTTGGTAAGTTTACGTTCGCCGAACGCATATATTACGACGGCTTGGGCTATGTAAGAAAAACCGAGAAGACAGGGCGCTATGCCGCATTGCATGACGAGTTCACTTGCTTCGTCTGAAAATTTGTGTTGATCGCGGAGAGCGAGGTTTGAATCCGGCATATAAAACTCCTAGAATATTGTTCTGTATAAAAATGACGTAAAATGTAGGCGTGTGGCTGTTGAAAATACAAAAGTGAGTATTTTTACACAAAACCGTACAAATTGGAACAGTTATAGACTAGGATAGAATCGAAAACTCAAATATGTTCGGATAACAAACCTACCCCATAATTATATTATGACGTATTTCGACAGCAAGATGACGGTAAAATCCGCAAAAATTGTTTATGCGGCAATTTACGCGCGAGATAATGCAAGAAAACGGCATACGGTAGTAACGCAAGACAAATAGATATTTTTTTAAAATAACGGAGCCAAAACGCTTGCATTGAAAAGTTTGTTATGATATACTGTTAAAGCTGTTTATAAGGAGATTTTTATGTATTCGGCATTATCGTACGTAAGGATAGTTTTGATAGCGCTCATGGTGCTTATTGCGCTGGGGCTGATAATAGTAATAATGTTCCAGCCCTCATCGTCGTCCGGTATGGGCGCACTCACGGGTCAACGCGACACGTTTTATTCCAAGGACAAATCCAAATCGCTGGAATCGGTGATGAAGCGGATAACGGTGGTTTTGGGAATATTGGAAGGCGTGCTTGCAATAGCGTTCTTTGTTACTCTGTTGTATGCGCAGTGGTAGATCACGTGGGGCGGTTGCCCCACTTTTTTTTGCGGTTGAAAAGCGCGGTGAAGCGGCGTACGTTGCCGTACTTTTGCCGTGCGGGCGGTGGGATTGCGGCAAGACGGTTTGGGATATAATAACGGTGATATATGAAAAACGGAAATAAAGGACATTCGCGCGGTGTATTCGACGGGGGCTTGCGAACCGTGACCGGCGTTATCGATTGCAAAGGCGATCGTTTCGGCTTTATAAATTGCGGCGCGAGCGGCGACGTGTTTGTTGCCGGCAATAATCTATGCGGCGCGCGGCACGGCGATACCGTCCGCGCCATTATAATAGGCGACAGACCTGCGCGCGATGGCGGCAGGCGCAGGGAAGGCCGCGTAATAGAGATAACGGAAAAAAATCCGTGCGGCATAGTCGCTACAGTAGTGTACCGCGGCAATGCCTATTGCGCCGTGCCCGACGACAGGCATTACGGCGAGCTTTTGGAAATAATATCGCTCGGTGGCGCAAGCGAGCACGACAAAGTGATAGCGGAAACGGTGCAGACGCCGCGCGGCGACCGCGCGCGCATACTTGCCGTGCTCGGACGGTTCGACGAGATAGGCATGGACGTAAAAAGCGTTATCGCGTCGCACAATTTGCGCACCGAGTTCCCCAAAGACGTGATCGAACAAGCCGAAAGCTGCGGCGACAAGATAGACGTTGCGGAAGCGAACGCCCCGTACCGCCGCGACTTCCGCGACCGCGTTGTATTTACTATCGACGGAAGCGACAGCAAGGATTTCGACGACGCGGTGTCGGTCGAAAAAACGGGGAGCGGATACAGGCTGGGGGTGTATATAGCCGACGTAGCGCAGTACGTTACGGACAGATCGCCGCTCGACCGCGAAGCGCTGCTGCGCGGCACAAGCGTATATCTTGCCGACCGGGTGATACCCATGCTGCCGGAAACGCTGTCCAACGGACTTTGCTCGCTGAACGAGGGTGAGGACAGGCTTGTTTTGGCGGCGCTTATCGAGCTGAACGAAAAGGGCGAACGTGTTGGCGCGGAGATATGCGAGGGCTTGCGCGCGTCTGACGTATACGGGCGTGCAGGCTATGCTCGACGGCGACGAAGAGTTGCGCGGTAAGTTTGCACGCGTTGTGCCGTCGCTTACGGTAATGCGAGAGCTTGCGGAAAAACGCATAAAAATACGCGAAAAACGCGGCGCGATAGAATTCGACCTTAACGAAACGGAGATCAAGTTCGACGAAGTAGGACACGTTACGGACATCGCCAAAAAACCGCGCCTTTTAAGTATGCAGATAATAGAAGAGTTTATGATACTCGCCAACTGCGCGGTGGCGGAAAAATTCGGAAGCATAACCAAAATGCCGTTTGTATACCGTGTACACGAACGTCCGTCGGCGGAAAAGATAACGGCGCTCAACGACTATCTGGACGCGGCGGGATCGAGGCTGAAGTGTCCGCTCGATCCTATCCCGGCGCAGGTCTCGGCGCTGCTTGACAGAGTGCCCGACGACATTAAAACCGCCGTATCTCGCGTGACATTGCGCGCGATGTCCAAAGCCGATTATCAGCCGACCGACAAAGGGCATTTCGGGCTTGCCGAACCGCATTACTGCCACTTTACTTCGCCCATACGCAGATACCCCGATCTTGCAATCCACAGGATAATCAAAGCGTACTTACACGGCGGTTTAAAAGCCGTATCCAAATACAAAGATTTCGCAGAAACCGCATCGCAAAAAAGCTCCAAAGCGGAGCGTACCGCACAGGACTGCGAACGCAAGGTGGACGACTTTAAAAAAGCCGAATATATGTCGCATAAAATAGGCGAAAGATATACCGGGACAATCAGTTCCGTTACTGACTTCGGTTATTTCGTAGAGCTTCCCAATACAGCCGAAGGGCTTGTCCGCATTAACAGGCTTCCGCCGTCCGCAGCATTCGACGGCAAACGTCTTTGCATAGTGTGCGGCAGAAAGATTTTCAGACTGGGCGATAAAGCGGATATAATCGTGGATAAAGTAGAAGGCGACAGGATAGAGTTTATCCCGGTATAGGTTTATCGCAATGTACTTGTAGACAATGCGGACAGATATTGGCCGTCAATACACATAATAAGTTAAAAATTAAGTGATACTTAATATTTACCGTAAAGATTATTATTTGTAGTATAATAGACTTGTTATGACTACAGATATGATAAAAGAACGATTGCTTAATGCGATCGATAAGTGCGGTTTCACCTTGCAGTATATTGCCGATCGGATCGAAGTAAAACAAAGTATTTTGTTTCGATTTTTTTACGGCAACGGCAGACTGCCGCTTAATGTATTGGCTAACATGTGTTTGTTGATGGATACAGACGCAAACAGTATTTTAAAATAGAGTTTTAAACTTATATATTAATTAGTTATATTGCAGGTTGTTTGCCGGCTTTTGACTCGTTACAAAACAAGGCGCAGTCATAGGTATTTATGATATAGCGGAGTAAGCGTTCGGTGGGAGAGCCGGCGTTTTCGATTGACAAACCGTAAAGTAATTGATAAAATTATTGAGGCGCGGAAAAAGGGAGCATTCGGGGAATGCGCTCTTTTTTATTGTCAGACACGGCGGAAGCCGTTTGTACGGGAGAGAAATGTCCGACAGATCCGAATCTTTGGGGACGGAACGCATATCCAAACTAATGTTTAAGTTTTGCGTACCGTGTATAATGTCGCTGCTGGTCAGCGCGCTTTACAATATCGTCGATCAGATATTTATAGGCAACAGCGAGCTGTCTACGCTTGGCAACGCGGCGACGGGCGTGGTGTTTCCGGTGTTCGTTATCGCGCAGGCTTTTGCCTGGGGTATAGGCGACGGCGTTGCGGCGTTTATGAATATAAGACAGGGGCGCAGCGACACCGGTAAAATACATAATTGCGTGGGATCGGGGATAACCGTGACATTTGCGGCGAGCATAGTTATAATGGCGGTGTTTTTCCCCGTCAATAGGAGCGCGCTCATGCTGTTCGGCGCGTCGGATAAGACTATCGACATGGCTTTGGAGTATTTTAACGTGATACTTGCGTTTTTCCCGGCTTATATGCTGTCGAATATGATTAACTCCGTTATCCGCGCCGACGGCAGCCCGTCGTGGTCTATGATATCCACACTGTCGGGCGCTGCCGTCAATCTGGTGTTGGATCCGGTGTTTATATTCGCGTGCAAGTGGGGTATGGCAGGCGCGGCGTGGGCGACTGTCATCGGTCAGTCCGTGTCGCTGGCGGTGTGCATAGTTTATTTGTTCCGAACCAAAACATTTGCGTTAAAACCAAAAAGCTTTGTTCCGGACATGCGTGTGTTTTGGGAATCGTTTAAGCTGGGCGCGTCGTCGTTCGTAACGCAAATGACGATCGTCGCCGTCGCTCTCGTCGGAAACATGACCCTTGCAAAATACGGCGCGGCATCTCATTACGGGTCGGATATACCGATAGCGGTCATGAGCATAGAAAGCAAAGTGTTTACCGTCGTTATCAATATAGTAGTCGGTATAGTGCTGGGCAGTCAGCCTATAATAGGTTATAACGTCGGAGCGGAAAACGTGTCGCGTGTAAAAAGCCTATATAAGGCGAATTTGATATGCGCGGTAGCAGTCGGATTGATCTCTACCGTTATTTTCGAGGCGGCGCCGGACGCAGTCGCAGCCATATTCGGTAAGCCCACCAATATCCCCAATACCGACGATTACTGGGATTTTGCGCGTAAAACATTCAGGATATTCCTGTCGCTGGTTTCGTTTACGTGTATCGTCAAAATGTCGGCTATATTTTTTCAGGCTGCCGGCAGACCTATCTTCGCCGTCGTTACATCTCTTACTCGAGATATACTTTGTTTTGTGCCGCTTATATGTATTTTGCCGCTGTTTTACGGCGTCGAAGGTGTGCTCATCGCAGCGCCCGTTGCGGACGCCATAGCGATGGCGCTCAACATAGTGTTTACGGCAGTGTTTTTCAAAGGTATAGGCGTAGCCGGGAAAAACGCCGCAAAGACGGCTTGGGAGCAGTGAATTGTGGCTGCCGTCTGCAATGCGGTCGGCACGGATTTTGTTTGGCATATTAATTACGGCGGCAGGATATGTGAAGATCCGCACCGTCGGTTTAGTCACCTGTTGATAGTAAATCATAATTATTGTTCTATATCTAGTGTTTTTTCGACCGAAAAATTTTTAAAAAACACAATATATTGTGGTAAAAGTATTGACAAAGGCAAATAGGGGTGATATAATGAACAAGCTTTCGCCCCGTAAAGTCGGGCGAAACGCGGAGGGTATTATGTATAAAGTAGTCAAACGTGACGGCAAAAAAACGAGCTTCGACATTTCCAAGATAAGTCAAGCCATACGCAAAGCATTCGATGCGCAGCAAAAGCAATACAACGACGATATAATCGATCTTATAGCTTTGCGCGTTACGGCGGATTTTTCGGACAAAGTCAAAAACGGACTTGTCGCAGTCGAAGATATTCAGGACAGCGTCGAGCAAGTGCTTATCCAGGCAGGTTATGCCGACGTTGCCAAAGCGTATATACTCTACCGCAAACAGCGCGAAAAGATCCGCAATATGAAGTCCACGATACTCGATTATAAGGAGCTTGTGGACAGTTATGTAAAGGCGTCGGACTGGCGCGTAAAGGAAAATTCCACCGTTACGTACTCGGTGGGCGGTCTTATCCTGTCCAACTCCGGCGCGATCACCGCCAACTACTGGCTTTCGGAGATCTACGACGAGGAGATAGCCAACGCGCACCGCAGCGCGGATATCCATATCCACGACATGTCCATGCTTACGGGCTACTGCGCAGGCTGGTCGCTCCGTCAACTCATTCAGGAGGGGTTGGGCGGTATCCCCGGAAAAATAAGTTCTTCCCCGGCGAGCCACTTGGCGACGCTGTGCAATCAGATGGTCAACTTTTTGGGCATAATGCAAAACGAGTGGGCGGGTGCGCAGGCGTTTTCGTCGTTCGACACATATCTCGCGCCGTTCGTCAAGGTGGACAACCTTAAGTACAGCGAAGTCAAAAAGTGCATAGAGTCGTTTATTTACGGCGTAAACACTCCGTCGCGCTGGGGCACGCAAGCGCCGTTCTCCAACATAACGCTCGACTGGACGTGCCCGCCCGATCTTGCCGAACAGCAGGCTATAGTCGGCGGCAAACCCATGGATTTTAAATACAAAGACTGCAAAAAAGAAATGGATATGGTAAACAAGGCGTTTATCGAAATCATGATCGAGGGCGACGCCAACGGCAGGGGATTCCAGTATCCTATACCTACCTATTCCATTACGCGCGATTTCGATTGGTCGGAGAACGAGAACAACAAACTGTTGTTCGAGATGGCGGCAAAATACGGCACGCCGTACTTTTCCAACTATATAAATTCGGATATGGAACCGTCGGATATCCGCAGTATGTGTTGCCGTCTGCGGCTCGACTTGCGTGAGTTGCGCAAAAAATCCGGCGGTTTCTTCGGCAGCGGCGAAAGCACCGGATCGGTCGGCGTTGTCACGATAAACATGCCGCGCATTGCGTATCTTGCCGAAAACGAGGAAGATTTTTATAACAGGCTCGACAGGTTGATGGATATTTCGGCGCGGTCGCTCAAGATCAAACGCGACATTATTACAAAACTCATGGACGAGGGATTGTATCCTTACACGCGCCGCTATCTCGGCACGTTCAACAATCACTTCTCGACTATAGGTCTTGTAGGTATGAACGAAGCCGGACTCAACGCCAAATGGCTGCGTGCAAATCTCACCGATACGAAGGTGCAGGAATTTGCCAAAGACGTGTTGAATCACATGCGCGAAAGACTTGTCATATATCAGGAAAAATACGGCGATCTTTACAACCTCGAAGCTACGCCTGCGGAGTCCACGACATACAGGCTTGCAAAGCACGACAAAGAGCGCTATCCCGATATTATCACCGCCAACGAAAACGGTACGCCGTACTACACAAACAGTTCGCACCTGCCCGTAGGTTATACCGAAGACGTGTTCAGTGCGCTCGATATTCAGGACGAGCTTCAGACTCTGTACACCTCCGGCACGGTGTTCCATACTTTCCTCGGGGAAAAACTGCCCGATTGGAAAGCTGCGGCAAAGCTTGTGCGCACCGTTGCGGAAAATTACAAGCTTCCGTACTTTACGCTGTCGCCCACGTATTCGGTCTGCCGCAATCACGGTTATATCGCAGGCGAGGTGTATTCCTGTCCGAAGTGCGGCGCAAAGACCGAGGTCAACAGCCGCATAACGGGTTACTACCGTCCCGTTCAAAACTGGAACGACGGCAAGGCGCAGGAGTTTAAGGACAGAAGAACGTACAACACCATGAAGTACGACACGCCGCATACCGGGCATAAATGCGAGACAAAGCACGACGAAGAACAAACTTCCGCCGTTTACACGGCAGGGGCAAGACTTATGCTGTTCACCACCCCCACGTGTCCCAAGTGCAAAATGGCTGTTCCCATGCTTAACGAGGCAGGGATCGACGCAGAGATCGTAAACGCCAACGAACAGCGCGAACTCGCCGTAAAATACGGTGTCAAAAAGGCGCCCACTCTAGTTGCCGACGACGGGGAGAATGTCGTAAAATATATCGATATTCCCGGTGTCAAGCAATTCATCGACGCTTTCAGGGCGAGTAAGGTGGACGTTATAGCCGCCGATACGAACAAGGAAACCGTTCATGTATGATATAATAGTAGTAGGCGCCGGCACCGCCGGGATGACCGCAGCGCTGTACGCGCTCAGAAACGGAAAAAGCGTATTGCTGCTCGAGGGCGAGTGCGTCGGCGGACAGATCGCCAATTCTCCGCGAGTGGAAAACTTCCCGTCGGTCAAAGCCGTATCGGGCAGCGAGTTTTCGGACAGACTGTGCGAACAGATAAAGGCGCTGGGCGCAGAACTGAATATGGAAAGGGCGGAGCAGATCGCAAAAACTTCCGTCGGCTTTACCGTCAAGACCGACAGCGGCTCGCACGAAGCGCGTGCGGTGATAATCGCTACCGGCTCCAAGCACAAAAAGATCGGCGTGGAGCGCGAGGAAGAACTGATCGGCAGCGGCGTAAGCTACTGTGCCGTTTGCGACGGTCCGTTCTATTCGGGCGACGATGTGGCGCTTGTGGGCGATGCGAATACCGCACTGCAATACGGTATTTTGCTTTCGGGATACTGTAACAAGGTTTACGTGTGCACTTGGATGGATAAGTTTTTCGGCGATAAAGCACTTGTCGATACTTTACTGCTAAAACCGAATGTCGAGTGGATCAAAAACGTTACGCTGTCCGCTTTCGAGGGCGAAGAGGAACTCGGCGCGTGTGTGTTCGCCGAACGCGATACCGGCAAAAAGCTTTCTATACCCGTTAAAGCCTGTTTCATTGCAATAGGGCAGGAGCCCGACAACGCGCCTTTTCGGAACGTAGTCGAATTGGACGGGAACGGATATATAATCGCCGACGAGAACTGCACGACAAATACTGCCGGCGTATTCGTCGCCGGCGACTGCCGCACCAAAAAGATCCGTCAGCTCACCACCGCCGCAGCCGACGGCGCCGCGGCGGCAATGGCTGCATGTAAGTATTTGGGCTAATGTTTTGTAAAGTACCGTCCGACGGAAAGTAATAAATACGACACTGCCGAACGGACTTTCAATGACGACTAAACAATAAACGATCGAGACCTTGCGCAAAACAAGGTCTTTTTTGTATTCGGTTAATAAAACGTAAACGCAATGATTCGGTTTGCTTTCGTATCGGTCCCGGGCGCAATAACAACCGACAAGGCAAGACAGCATGTCGGACGGCTTACCGTTTGAGCATTCGATAAGCGGTGCGCAGATCGATTTATGATATTGACGTTTTAGCGATAATGTGATATCATAACGGCGTTGTGTGTAAATTGTATTTCAGCAAATCCAAATACTGTAAGCTGTGGCAGTGTCCCAAACTGCTGTGGCTGGATAAATTCAAGCCGTCGCTTGCCGAGTCGGACAGCGCCGCGGAAGCGCGGTTCTCGACGGGAACGAGAGTGGGCGAGCTGGCAAAAGGTTTGTTCGGCGGATATATCGACATGTCGGCTTTTAAGCCCGACGGATCGCCCGATATAGACGTTATGCTCGCCGCGACGAAAAAAGCGGTGGAAGACGGAGCGTCGAACATTTGCGAAGCGGCGTTCGAATACGGCGGAGCGTATTGCGCGGTTGACGTTCTGCACAAACAGGACGGGGGATATGCGATATACGAAGTAAAAAGCTCGACGCATATAAACTGCATTTACATAGTCGACATAGCGTATCAGAAATATGTTCTGGAAAATTGCGGCATCAACGTTACCGGTGCATACGTGGTCAACATCGACGTGGATTACGTATTCGACGGCACTCTCGACATTAACGGGCTTTTTAAGATCACCGACGTTTTGCAATTGGTTTTACCCGAGCAGGAACAGATCGAGGACCGACTGAAGATCGCACGATCGGTGCTGTCGTCCGAATCCGAGCCGGATCACGATATAGGAATGCACTGCAAAACGCCGTACGACTGCGCTTTTTGGAATTATTGTACGCGGCATCTTCCTAAACCGTCGGTATTCGATCTGTACGGAATGTCGGCCAAGGATAAGTTTTCTCTGTATAAAAACGGCGTCGTGTCGTTTTCGGATGCGCTTGCGGTCGGCGCTGTCAAAAACAAAGCGCAGTTGCGGCAGATAGATTTTGAACTTAACGACCGCGGTACTTATGCCGATAAAGCCGCCGTATCCGAATTTCTCGCCAAGCTAAGGTTCCCTCTGTACTTTTTGGATTTCGAAACCATGCAGCTCGCCGTGCCGGAATTTGATGGGGTCAAGCCTTACGCGCAAGTGCCTTTTCAGTATTCTTTGCATTTTACGGAGAGCGACGGCGGTGAATTGAAGCACCGCGGTTTTTTGGCGGAATCTTCCGGCGATCCGCGCCGCGCCATAGCCGAAAGTCTGTGCCGCGACATTCCGCGCGAAGCGTGTGTGCTCGCTTATAACAAAGAATTCGAGTGCGGCAGGCTTAAAGAACTTGCCGATATGTTCCGCGATCTTTCCGAACACTTGAACGATATAAAAAACAACGTTATCGATCTTATAATCCCGTTTAGACAGGGCGCGTATTACAACCGTGCGATAGGCGGCTCTTTTTCGATAAAAAGCGTGCTTCCGGCGATGTTTCCGGACGATCCGCAGCTCGATTACAGTCGGCTCGAAGGCGTGCATAACGGCGCCGAAGCGATGGATATTTTTCCGCGGATAAAAACCATGCCGCCCGCCGCGGCGGCTGCGGCGCGCAAAAGCCTTTCGGAATACTGTAAGCTCGATACACTTGCTATGGTCAAGATATGGCAGGAGCTTAAACGTGTATCTATATAAAACGGTTCCGTCCGTGCTTATGCCGAGACGGGATTTTTTATTTTTAAAAATTCGCTATATAAATATTTGATTCGTTTCGTTCGTGCGCGGCGAATATACCTTTTGCGGAAATCACGCGGTCAAGCGGATACGGTAAGTTTTGTGCGGTTTTTATGCGGTTATGTATGGAATTTATAGAGTAAGGCAATAATCGGTCGTATGATCACTTATTGCACCGGTTCCGCACGGCAGAAACGCGGCTATTTCAACGGTTCGGACGATGTTGTTATGCTCGACAACATAGAAGTTTTGTTTTGCGCAAGCGAAAACGGACGTAACTACTTTGCGTACGGCGAAGTTCCGTTCGCTTCTTTTACCGTAACGGATTATCTCGATTACAGACGGGCGCTGTGTAAGGACAAGCCGACCGCCGCCGATCTGGCGAAATTCGAATTGTGCGGCAAAAAGCGGATCGGCTCGCTGTGCGCGGCGGAACTCCGCTGCGTCATGTTTTTGGAAAAAACGTGCGGTACGACCGATAAAACAGTGGTCGTAAATCTGGACGGTATAAAGTATTCCAGTAAAAACGCCGCGGCGCTCGCCCGATTGCTGTCGGCGTGTAAAGACGCGTATGTGTTCGTAACGGACAAACGCTTTTTGCCGCGCCGCGGATCGGGGTACCGAACACTGTCGTTCGGCAAAAGCACGAAGTATGTGCGTCCCAAATTTTACGCCGCAAAACTGCTTGCAAAACGGATTAACGCCATAAAAGTATCGGTCATGTAACATATAATTCTACGTACGCTTCAATGCGTGCGTTTTTTTATCCGCAGTTTCGGCTCGCCGCCAAATTTAAGCCGTACGCTTTAAAATCGATATCTCGCACTTGTATCGAATTGGTACTTGCGTGCCATTTACGGGTGTTTTAAGCCGTTTGACGGCATAAGCAAAAATAAAAGTTTAAAAATACCGTAAAAAAACGGTAAAAACGCTTTGCAAAATCATGCTCTTGTGGTACAATGTAAGTGCGTGTGCGGCATTGCTGTGCAATATTGTGCGTATGCGCTAAAAAACGCCTGCCGGCAGCGGCGTTACGGGAGATCGTTTATGGCTAGAAAGACAGATAACGGTAATTATACCGCGAGTTCCATACAGGTGCTCGAAGGACTGGAGCCGGTGCGGAAACGCCCCGGTATGTACATCGGGTCGACCGACGAACACGGACTGCATCATCTTATCACGGAAGTGGTGGACAACTCCGTCGACGAAGCGCTCGCCGGGTATTGCGATAAGATACTCGTCGAAATAACGCGCGACGGCGCGATTTCGGTCACGGATAACGGACGCGGTATCCCGGTCGAGATCCACCCCAAGGAAAAGGTCTCTACCGTTCAGGTAGTATTGACCAAGCTCCATGCCGGAGGTAAGTTCGGCGGCGGCGGATATAAGGTTTCCGGCGGTCTTCACGGCGTAGGCGTTTCGTGTGTCAACGCGCTTTCGGAATGGCTGGACGTCGAGGTTTACAAAAACGGCAAGATCTATCGTCAGCGGTATAACCGCGGCGTGCCGATGAAGCCGCTTGCCGAAGTGGGCAAGACCGATAAGACCGGCACGAAAATAACGTTCTTTCCGGACAACGAGATCTTCGAAACGCTCGATTTCAGTTACGATACTGTAAGGACGCGGCTTCGCGAGGTTGCGTATCTCAACAAAGGACTGGAACTCGAGCTTGTAGACAACCGAAAGGGCAGAGAGGCGCGCGACGTGTTCCGCTTTGACGGCGGTATAAAGGATTTCGTAGAATATCTCAACCGAAACAAACAGACGATGTTTTCGGAAGTCATTTACGGCGAAAAAGTTTTTAAGGACAGTGAGGTCGAGTACGCCATTCAGTACAACGAAGGCTATAACGAGCTTATTTATTCGTACGCGAACAATATAAACACCGAAGAAGGCGGTACTCATCTCGTAGGTTTCCGTAACGCGCTGACAAAAGTCATCAACGACTATGCGCACAAACAGAATCTTATAAAAGACGACGAAAAACTTGCAGGCGAAGACGTCCGCGAAGGCATAACCGCGGTAGTTTCGGTAAAACTTACCGATCCGCAGTTCGAAGGGCAGACCAAGACCAAACTCGGCAATTCGTCTATGCGCGTTCAGGTCGAAAAAGCGGTGACGGACGCGCTGGGAACGTATCTCGAAGAAAATCCGAAAGAAGCCAAAGAACTTGTAGTCAAAACCATAACCGCACAGCGCGCGCGCGACGCGGCGCGTAACGCACGCGATCTTACTCGGCGTAAGGGCGTGTTCGAGACTGCGTCGCTGCCCGGTAAGCTGGCGGACTGTACCAACCGCGATCCCGCAAACTGCGAGATATTCATAGTCGAGGGCGACAGCGCCGGCGGCACGGCAAAACAGGGACGCGACCGCAGATTCCAGGCGATACTTCCGCTCCGAGGCAAGATACTAAACGTCGAAAAAGCGCGGCTCAACCACGTTCTCGAAAACGCGGAAATAAAGGCTATGATAACGGCGTTCGGCTGCGGTATCGGCGACGAGTTCGACGAGAGTAAGCTCCGTTACGACAAGATAATATGTATGACCGATGCCGACGTAGACGGCAGTCATATCCGTATATTGCTCCTTACGTTCTTTTTCCGTTTTATGCGTCCGCTCATCGAACGCGGACATGTGTACGCGGCGCTTCCGCCGTTGTACAAGGTGTCCAAGGGCAAAAAAGAAGTTTACTGTTACGACGATAAGGAACGCGACGAAGCGCTCGACGCCATGGGTCGCAAGGGCTGCGATCTGCAGCGCTACAAAGGTCTCGGCGAAATGAACGCGGAACAGCTTTGGGATACGACTATGAGCCCCGAGTACCGTTCGCTCAAGCGTATCACTATGGAAGACGCGTTCGAAGCCGACGAGATATTCAGCGTGCTTATGGGCGATCTGCCCGAACTTCGCCGTCAGTTCATCGAGCAGAACGCCAAGCTCGTTACCGAACTCGACATATAGGAAGTAAGGAGAGAGAATTATGGCAAAAAGAATGATCCGCTCGTCCAAGGGCGGCGAAACTTCCGGAAGAGATTACGTCGACAATACAAAGATAATCGAAACGCACGTCGTCGACGAAATGAAAAAATGTTTTATCGCGTACGCGATGGCGGTCAACGTTTCACGTGCGATACCCGACGTGCGCGACGGCCTTAAACCCGTCCACCGCCGCATACTGTACGCCATGGGCGAACTGGCGCTGTGGTCGGATAAGCCGTACAGAAAATGCGCGCGCGTAGTCGGCGACGTTTTGGGTAAATACCATCCGCACGGCGATTCGTCGGTCTACGACGCGTTGGTCAGATTTGCGCAGGACTTTTCCATGCGGTATCCGCTCGTGGACGGTCACGGTAACTTCGGTTCGGTCGACGGCGATCCGCCCGCGGCTATGCGTTACACGGAAGCTCGTCTCGCCAAGATCTCGTCCGAGATGCTCCGCGATATAGATAAAGAAACGGTGGATTGGACGACTAACTTCGACGATTCGCTGCAGGAGCCTACGGTATTGCCGTCGCGTTTCCCTAATCTTTTGGTGAACGGTTCGGACGGTATAGCCGTCGGTATGGCTACCGCGATACCGCCGCACAATCTGGGCGAAGTTATCTCCGCCATAGACGCGCTTATCGAAAATCCCGAAATTTCCATTGACGAGCTTTGCAAATACGTTCCGGCGCCGGACTTCCCGACGGGCGGTCTGATCATGGGCAGAGCCAATGTAAAGCGCGCGTACAAAACCGGCAAAGGCGGCGTTGTAATCCGCGCCAAGACGGAGATAGAAGAGTACCCGGTGCGCGAAGGCAGCGATCTTATGCGTCAGCGCATAGTCGTAACCGAACTCCCGTATCAGGTAAATAAGGAAAAACTGATCGTTCAGATCGCAGACCTCGTAAAAGACAAGCGTATCGAAGGCATTGCGGACATAAAGGAAGAGTCCGATCGCACGGGTATGCGTATCGTTATAGAAGTAAAGCGCGACGCTCAAGCGCAAGTCGTTTTGAACATGCTTTATAAGCATACCAATCTGCAGGTGTCGCAGGGCATAACATTCCTTGCGCTTGCGGACGGCGAGCCAAAGATACTCAATCTCAAAGAGATGCTCGAATATTATTTGAAGCATCAGGAAGAGATAATCGTTCGCAGAACGCGCCACGATCTTGCCGCGGCGCAGGAACGCGAGCACATAGTCGAAGGACTGGTAAAGGCGCAAGCCAATATCGACCGCGTTATAAAGATAATCAAGCAAAGCCGCGATAACGTGGAGGCCGCCGAAAAATTAATGGCGGAATTCTATCTGTCCGACAAGCAGGCGAACGCCATACTGGAAATGAAGCTACGCCGCCTGACAAGTCTCGAGATAGACGCGCTCCAAGCCGAACTCACGTCGTTGCAGGAAAAGATAGCCGACTTCAAGAGCATACTCGCAAGCCCCAAGCGCGTTACGGACATCGTTCGCGACGAACTGCAGGATATCAAAGAATCGTACGACAATCCGCGTCGCAGCGAACTTGTCATAGACTACGACGAAATAGATATCGGCGATCTTATCGATAAGGAAGACGTCGTAATATCCATGACTCATTACGGGTACATCAAACGTCTGCCTACGACCGAGTACAAAGCGCAGCACCGCGGCGGCAAGGGCGTTACGGCGCACAGACCCAAAGAAGAAGACTTTGTCGAAAAGATGTTCGTCACCAATACGCACGATACGTTGCTGTATTTTACCAACTTCGGCAGAGTGTATGCGGCAAAAGCGTATGAAATACCCGAAGCAGAGCGTACCGCACGCGGCAGGGCGATAGTCAATCTGTTACAGCTCAACGACGGCGAAAAAGTAAGCGCGGTCATTCCTATCGCCGACGATATGTATAAGGGCAATCTCGTAATGGCGACTAAACGCGGCATGATCAAAAAGACGGCGCTCACCGAGTTCAAGCAGATCCGCAAAGTCGGTAAGGTCGCCATAAAGCTCAACGACAACGACGAACTTATTTCCGTACAGCAATCCGGCGGTATCGACGAGATACTCATCGCGTCGCAGAGCGGCAAGTGCATACGGTTCTCGGAAGAGAATGTGCGTCTTATGGGCAGAGATACGCAGGGCGTACGCTCCATGCGACTCGACGAAGACGACAACGTTGTAGATATGACTATAGTCAAGCCCGACTGCGACGTGCTAACGGTAAGCGAAAACGGGTTCGGCAAACGCACCGATATAGATGAATTCAGATTGCAGTCGCGCGCCGGCAAGGGCATAAAAGCCGGTACGTTCAACGAAAAAACAGGGCGGCTCGTCAACCTGAAGCTTGTAGACCCCGAAGACGACGTAATGGTAATTTCGGATAACGGTACCATAATAAGAATGCTGGTAAAAGAAATTTCCAAGATCGGCAGAGGGTCGCAGGGCGTAAGGATGATGCGCGTCAAAAATCAAGGTAATGTGGTTTGCGTAGCGACCGCGCCGCACCAGGAGATAATCGAAGACGAAGGCGGAGAAGCTCCGGCGGCGGAATGATAACACATATACAGTCGGATAGTTCACAAGACCGTACGGTATGACCGTGCGGTTTTGTTTTGCCGAAAAACAGACCGATAATAAATTTCGATGTGTCGGTTTCCGGGCGATCCTAACCGCCGTCGGCGAAGCGCATATCTGTGTTCGTAAAGGCGGTTTTACCGTACATAAAAAACAAAAATATTTTCGGCGTGTCTTTGTATTGTTGCCAAAACCGTGAAATAGTGTTAGAATATATACGAAACATTAAAGGCGGTGAACTTATGATACACGAAGAATGCGGCGTAATGGGCGCGTACGATTTCGACGGCGGCGATGTAGCGGTCGATCTATATCACGGACTGTATACGTTGCAGCACCGCGGACAGGAAAGCTGCGGCATAATAACAAACAATTACGTGGGATTGCATTCGGTCAAGGGCAAAGGTCTTGTTAACGAGATATTCACCAAGGATAATCTTCCGACGTTAAAGGGAAATATAGGCGTCGGGCATGTCCTTTACGGTTACACAGGCGAGCAGAGCGACGGTGTCCAGCCTATAGTGTCGCGGTACTGCAAAGGGTCGATGACGATAGCGCTCAACGGTACTATAACCAATTACGACGAACTTCGCGACGAATTGGAACGCCGCGGCGCGATATTCCAATCGGCGAGCCACGCCGAAATGATAATGAACATGGTGGCGGTCGCGCGTACGCAGACGCACAGCGCGGAAGATGCGATGCTTGCCGTTGCGCAGCGTTTAAAAGGTGCGTATTCCATAGTCATGATGAGTCCGCGCAAGCTTATAGCGGTGCGCGATCCGTACGGGTTCAAGCCGCTGTCGCTGGGTAAACGCGGCAACGCTTACTTTTTTTCGTCGGAAACGGCGGCGTTCGACGTTATTCGCGCTCAGACGCTATGCGACGTAAAGCCCGGCGAACTTATAAAAATAGACGACAACGGCATAACGCATTTCGACGGCGGCGTAGGCAAAGTAAAGCCGTCGCAGTGTATTTTCGAGTTTGTGTATTTTGCCCGACCCGATTCTTATATCGACGGAAAAAGCGTATATCAGGCGCGTATAGACATTGGCAGAGAACTGTATAAAGCCGCGCCTGCGGAAGCGGACGTCGTAGTCGGCGTGCCGAGTTCGGGTCTGCATTTCGCGCTCGGATATTCTTATGCGAGCGGTATAATGTACGCCGACGGGCTTGTCAAAAACTCGTACGTCGGACGCACATTTATTAAAGGTACAGACGAAGTGCGCAGGGAAGCGGTTTCGATAAAGCTCAACGCGCTGCGCGGCGCGGTGGAAGGCCGCGACGTGGTGCTCGTGGACGATTCGATCGTGCGCGGTACGACAAGCGCAAATCTGATCAGACTTATAAAGGACGGCGGAGCCAAAAAAGTGCATATGCGTATCGCGTCGCCGCCGTTTGTGTATTCCTGCCCGTACGGCTCCGATATCCCCGACCGCAAACATTTGGCGGCGGTGCGCATGGATATAGAAGGTATTCGCAAATCGATAGGCGCCGATTCGCTCGGCTATCTGCCTATAGATGCGTTTGCGCGCGTCGGTCTGGGCGGCAGGTTCTGCGACGCGTGCTTTACGGGAAATTATCCCGACGGTTATACCGACGAAAGCTCCGCGGAGTGACGCACAGGTGAATAACAATAATGACAGCGGTATAATTCCGGGCGTCAGCGACGGCTCTTCGACACCGAATGCCGACGCGAAATCGCGTTTTGCCGCAGCGCTTAAAGCAGGCGCCGCGCGTATAACGAGCGTTCGCAACGACGTGTACACTACAAAATGGTGGCAGATGGCGATAAATTTTGTGCTGGGTGCAGGCGCTTTGGCATGTTTGATAGCGTCTATGCTGACGAAAGACGCCGTTATGACCGTCACTGCCGTAACGGGCGTTGCGCTTGTTGTTGCGGTCGTAGTTTATAATTACGTGTTGCGCGCAATAACGCCGTCTAGTTTTTTGCAGTATTCGTATAAGGATAAAGACAGAGAATTCAGGTTTATGATACTGTCGAAAACTCGCGCGGTGTTTTCCGACGGCAATAATACGATAGAGAGCAACCGCGACATGGCGGCTATGATAGAATGTCCGCCTTTTCCGCAGTACCGTTACGATTTTTTTGCGGACATGGATGCATACGAGCGCACCGCAGACGGCGAAAGGGAAGTGTACAAGGGCGTTTTCGAGTGCAACGGCAAATCGTATAAATGCAAGATCGTTTTCAAACAGAACACGCCGATCTACGGTACGGTGGGCGGCGCGCGTATCAAATACTTCGACGTCAATTATACAAAGGATAAATTCGTCGTGCCGGTGACCCTCAAGCGCGCGGCAAAAGCGTTGAACGTTCCGTTCCCGAAACTGCCGGGGCTGTATGTACGCGACGACGTAAAAGATCTTACCAAACAGTAAATATACCTATATATTTTTCGGCAGCGGAAAAGCAGAAATATTTATATTTTAATTTTACGTTCGTTTCGATACAATATATGCCGTGTGATCTATGAGGCGATCACGATATCGTTATATCATTATTCGTATATAAACTTTTCGGTGTATTCGGCGGTGCAGGAAGTTCCGCCGAATTTATCTACTTCGAATTTTTCGTGAGTCGTTACTTTTACGGCTTTTTCGCCGTCGGTGATAAGCGTAAATTCTACATGCTCGTACTTGGGATACGATTTGCCGCCCAAAGTGGTTTTTACTTCGTTACGGGTGTATTCCGTCGATCTCGACGGGTCCAGAACAAATTTGTAAGTGTTACTGCCGACGCATTTCGCAGATATTACAGTGTTATCCAAATCGTATTTTACTATATCGGTAAACGGTTTACCGTAAGCCGCTATATATTCGTTTCGCTCCATTATTTTGGGCGTTCCGTAAGTAAAAGACTTGTTTTTGTAAACACCGCGCGTAACGAAATATCCTTTTTCGTTATGTTCGCGCTTTATCGCGGCTTTGACGAAAGCGGATACGCTTTCCGCCGTATCCGTATTGCCGTCGCCGTTAACCGTGCGTTTTCCCGTTATCTTCTGTGAATAGGGGATGCCCAGTACCCGTGCTTTTACCGACCCGGACATTTCGGTTCGGTAATCGTTTGCCGCCGCAAAAGCTCTTGCGCCGTTTAGCGCGCGTATAGCTTCGGGATCCGACTCGTACGAATACGAAGCCGTGACAGAAGACTTTCCGCGTACGGACGGTATAAATGCCGCACCGACAAGCAATATTATCAGTAAAAATAAAACAATAGTCGGAACGACAGTCCTTAAACGTTTTACCGTAATTTCATTCATGACGGTAGTATTGTCGTTTTTGCCTTGTTTTATAATATATTATCTTATATTAAAGGCGGTGCATATTTATAAAAACAGTTGTTTTCGAAACGAAAAGCGGCACGTTGCCGTGCCGCTTTTCCGTAATCGAGTTGCGTTATTTTGTTATTGTTACCGTCTGTATCAGGTAGCCAAGAAGCCGGCGGCGCGAAGCGAAGCGAGCAGTGCGTTTAGCGTATCGGCGACTTCGTCTGGTGTGGGAGTGCCTTCTACATCGGGTACGGCTGCGGCGGGAGTTATTGTGCCTGCAGGACCCGTAGCACCTGTCGCGCCGGTAGCGCCTTGGATACCCTGGACGCCTTGTATGCCTTGTTCGCCTGCAGGACCCGTCGGTCCGGTCGGTCCGGTAGCACCGGTAACGCCTTGGATACCTTGAACGCCTTGCGCGCCCGTCGCGCCCGTCGCACCTGTAGGTCCTATTGCGCCGACTGCTCCGTCAGCGCCTGTCGCACCCGTCGCACCCGTCGCGCCTTGGATACCCTGAACACCTTGTATGCCCTGTGCCCCTGTCGCGCCCGTCGGACCGGTGGGCCCCGTAGGTCCGATCGGTCCGGTAGCACCGGTAACGCCTTGGATACCTTGAACGCCTTGCGCGCCCGTCGCGCCCGTCGCACCTGTAGGTCCTATTGCGCCGACTGCTCCGTCCGCACCGGTTGCGCCCGTCGCGCCCGTGGCTCCGGTAACACCCTGAATGCCCTGAATGCCTTGGATACCTTGTGCACCGGTTGCACCCGTCGCACCTGCGACACCTTGCGGACCGGTTGCACCTGTCGCACCCGTCGCGCCGACAGCGCCGTCGGCGCCGTTAGCACCCGTGGCTCCGGTAGCTCCTGTAACGCCTTGAACGCCCTGCATACCCTGAACACCCTGCGGACCGGTTGCGCCCGTCGCGCCCTGCGGACCGGGTACGCCCTGAATGCCCTGAACGCCTTGTGCGCCGGTAGCTCCGGTTGCGCCCGTTGCGCCGTTTATACCGGGATAGCCGCGCGGACCGATGGGTCCGGGTGCGCCCGTAGGCCCTGTCGGACCTATACAGCACTGCGGTCTCGGCGGCATGGGACAGCACGGCCTTTGTACGCCGCAGTCATCACGAACGCAATCGCATTCGCAATCGCGGTCGTTTTCGCCGCAGTCGTCGCAGTCGCACGGTCTGTTGAAGAAGTTAAAAAACATGATCGACCTCCTTTTGTTTAAGATACTTAATCATTTGAATTTCGAAACAGGTTCGAGATTGCCTTGTTTGTCGGAGCAAAAGCCGAGTTTTGAAAAATATGAGTCGTTGGCTATAACGCTTGGTTCGTTGGGACAAAGTTTTTTCGCTCTTTTGTGATAGGCGAACGCTTTTTTTAAGTTGCCCATTCTGTCGTAGCAGACAGACAGCCATACGAGAGGGATAACTCCGTTGTATTCCGAACGAACGAATGCGCCCGATCTCGGATCGGGTTTGGCGCGCACTGCCGATTCGTACCAGAACGCCGAAGACCGATAATCGTTTTCGGCAAAATACAGCGATCCGATCTTACAGCATATTTCGCCGTTCGGAGGTCCGTAGGCGAGGGCGCGTACCGCGGCGCGGAGTGCGGATTGAAGACTGCCGGCTTTTTCGTGACACTGCGCCAGCAAAATACATGCATCCGCCTTGTTTACGGCAAAAGCGTTCTCCCTATCCAAAAACCGCCGGAACATGTCTGCCGCTTCTTCGGTCTGCCCGTTGTAATACAGTTCTCTGGCATAGTAATACTGTTCTCTCGGTTCGAGTTCTTTTCCGTCGGACAACATCTTTTTGTATATGTCCAGATTGCGTGAGCCGGACGCCCTGTTTTCGGGTTTTGCGTGGAGTATCGGAGCTTTGCCGTATATAATATTGCCGTGCAACTCCACCGCTTCGTGTACGTTACCGCGCCAACGAAAGTCGGAACGGTTTCTTAAGATGCGTTCGCGGTAGTATTCGAATGTCGGTTTTCCTTTGCCGTCCGTTCCGAGTACGTACGGAAGCATGACTATATCGGGATCGCCGAACGCGCCTTTTCTGAATAAAGACAGGAATCTCGCAGTTTTCTTCGGAACTATGTCGTCGGCGTCCAGCCACATCCAATGATCCGAAACGGCTTTGGACAGCGCGAAATTACGTGCTGCGGCGAAATCGTCTATCCATTCGAAAGAATATACTTTTTCCGTGAATTTCCGCGCGATATCGGCAGTGCCGTCCGTAGAGCCCGTATCCACCAAGACTATCTCGTCGACCGATCCGATCACGCTGCGTAGTGCGCGTTCCAGCACATCGCATTCGTTTTTAACTATCATGGTAAGGCAAAGCGTCATTTCGCACTCCGAAGTTTACTCTAATTCATGATATGAAAAAAAATCGGCGTTCGTGCCGATTAGGTCAAACAAAAATCGGCGCGCCGTGGCGCACCGAAAAAAGTCTGTTATCCGTATACGGTATTTATATCAGGCGAAACGAATGTCGATATCGCCGTTGGACGTTTTTACCGTAATTTTTTTATCCGCTCCGGCAGGGTCGGAAATATTTTTTCCGGGCGTGCCGTCGACAGCGACCGAACCGTGCGCCGTTTCGAGAGACAGTCGGTAATCGTCGCGCGAGCCGGCGGCAAGCAAATCGATCTTACCGTTGGATGTTTCGAGTTTAATGTCTTGTGCGTCGACTGCGCTTACCGAAAACGATCCGTTGTCTACCGAGCAATCGAATTTATCGGTTTTTACGTCTGCGGCGTTGAGCGTGACGTTGCTGCCCGAAACAGAAAACGCAGCGGACGTAAGCTCTTCGGCTTTTACGTAACCGTTGGCGCACTTGACCGATACTCCGTTTTTAACGGTAAGTTTTTTAAGTTCTATCCTGCCGTTTCGCATTTTTAACGACAGCTCGTCGCAGCCGGCGTTTTCCAGGTCGAGCACTCCGTTGAGCGTATGAAGATCGGTATCACGGAAATTGCAGTTTTTTATGTACAATCCGCCGTTTTTGTTGCGGAATCGCAACCTGCCGTCGAAACTTTTGGGAAGTATAAGTTTGAATTCGAATTTTTTAGTTATTATACGGTAAAAAATGTTGCCGGTCTTTTGCGTTACCGTAAGGGTGCCGTTTTCGTTTTGGACCGTAAAATATTTTTCTTTTGCGGATACGAACCGACATGTTTCGTCGCTGCCGCGCGAAATGTCGGCAATGCAATCGGTACCGTACACGGCAATATCCCGAATGTTTTCAAATTCCATGTCGTGTCTCCCGTATTTTATTCCTAATATTGTATCGTATTTCGTGCCGTAAATCAAGTAAAATCGCGCTTGGCGCAGTTTTGCGGCAAAACGGAAAGCTTTATACACAAATACGACAAGTTACACGCCGATATTTACATAACGCGCACACAAAGTACAAACTTTGTGAAAATACGGCGCCGTTATTCGGGCGATATTACTTTTGCGCTTGACATTACGAAATGGGTGATGTATACTCTAACGGTAACGTCGGAATGCGATAGGGCGGAATCATAACGTCAATTCGAGCGCATGTTCGTTACTTTTTTATACATGGAAATTTTGGAAAAGTTCGTAGCGGTATTGGAGGTACTGAATAATAAAGTTTTGCTTACGATATTGGGCATAGCTTTCGGTATTCAGGTGATTTACATATTATTGTTTTTCGTAAAAGCCAAGGTATATCCCAAGGCAAAGACGCAGCATAAATTCGGCATCGTTATCCCTGCCAGGAACGAGTCCGACGTTATTGTCGATACGATAAAATGTCTGCTCCGATCCGACTATCCGCGCGAACTGTTCGATATATTCGTGGTGGCGGATAACTGTACGGACAACACCGCCGAACTCGCGCGTGCGGCAGGCGCCGTAGTGTACGAACGCAACGATCCCGATCCCAAACATCATAAGGCAGGGTATGCGCTTAAATACTTGTTCGAAAAGATAATGGAAGAACATCCCGGATACGAGGCGTTTATCAAATTCGATGCGGACAACCTTATGGAGCCGGATTACATTTCGAGAATGAACGACGCTTTCGACGCCGGTGTAAAGTGTGCGCGCGGATATTCCAATTCGAAGAATATCGATCAAAATATAGTTACCGGTATCTCCGGGCTGTGGTACATACGCGATTGCCGATTTTCGAGTAATTTCCGTTCGGCTATCGGTCAAGGTACAATGCTTGGAGGCGCCGGGATGATGTTTTCCGCCGAGATAATAAAAAAACACGGCTGGGACTGTCTTTGCGCGTCCGACGATTCCGAGTTTACGATGCGCAGACTCAATCAGGATAAGATAAAAACGATGTACGTCAAAGATGCCGTCGTTTACGAAGATCAGCCCTCTTCGCTAAAGGATACTTTTATCCGGTACAGGCGAATGGCGGGCGCGTTGCATTCACTGTTCTACACGCAAGGCATAAAATCGTTCTTTCTGTTTTTCGTGCGATGGAAATGGACATATCTCGACATGTTCCTGACGTTGCTGTTTATCCCGGTGTGCGTGCTTTGCGCGACGTGGCTGCCGATATTTTATATTTTCTATCTCATATATCTGGGATGTATAGGGGCGTGGACCGTGTTTTACCAAACGCTTACGCTTATAGGGATAAGTCTGTCGTGCGCGTTTGTGCTTGCGTTTATATTGCAGGCGCTATTGGCTGTCGGACTGGAAAGAAAGCGTATCAAAGCGCCCGTAAAAAAGATGATGCCGGCAGTGTTTCTTTTTCCGGCGTTCATGATTATATATGCGGCGGCTATAACTATCGGGGTTTTTTCCAAACCCAAATGGAAACAGATAAAACGTAACGTATCCACTATGACGGCGGCCGCTGACGTGGATACCGACATAGCCGCAGCCGACGGCGAGATAGCGGAAAACGATGCCGCAGCGGCGTCTGCGGACGGCATAGCTGAAACCGACGAACAAATAAACGGGGCGTGACAGGACATAATATATAAAGAGGTCATGCCGAAAGAGCGGAGATATGAATAAAAAATACGATTACCTTATCGTCGGCGCCGGGTTGTTCGGCGCCGCTTTTTCGCAGATAATGACCGAGCGCGGCAAGAAGTGTATTATCGTGGAAAAACGCGAAGCCGTCGGCGGTAATATTGCGACGGAATGCGTGCAGGGGATCACCGTGCACAAGTTCGGCGCGCATATTTTTCATACCGACGACAAACGCGTATGGGATTACGTAAACAGGTTTGCCGAATTCAACGGGTTTATCAATTGTCCGATAGCCAACTATAAGGGCAAGCTATACAATCTTCCGTTTAATATGAACACTTTTTATCAGCTTTGGGGGTGCAGGACGCCGGCGGAAGCACATGCGATAATAGACGCGCAGCGACAAGCCGCAGGGATCACCCAACCGCGCAATCTCGAAGAAAAAGCGCTAATGTCCGTCGGCGGCGACGTTTACAAAACACTTATAAAAGGTTATACGGAAAAGCAGTGGGGCAGGGATTGTAAGTTTTTGCCCGAATTTATAATAGGGCGCGTTCCGCTGCGTTTTGTTTTCGACAACAATTATTTCAACGACCGTTATCAGGGCATACCTACATGCGGTTACACTCAAATGTTAAAAAACATGCTCGAAGGCGTCGATGTCGTGCTCGGCGCGGATTATTTCGCGGACAAGGACAAGTGGGACGGCGAGGCGGAGACCGTATTATTCACGGGCGAGATCGACAGGTATTTCGGATACAGATTCGGCGGGCTCGAATACCGTTCGCTGCGGTTTGAAACGGAGATAGTCGAGACCGAAGATTTTCAGGGCAACGCGGTAGTCAATTATACCGATTACGACGTTCCTTATACGCGGATTATCGAACATAAGCATTTCGACGATGCGTGCCGCACGAACACCACGGTAATAACGCGCGAGTATCCGCAGAAGTTCGAAAAAGGTTGCGAACCGTATTACCCGATTAACGACCCCGAAAATACGGAGTTGTACGGTAAATACGCCGAGCTTGCCGGTAAGGAGAAAAACACTCTGTTCGGAGGAAGACTGGCGAGTTATAAGTATTACGATATGGACGATACCGTTGCGGCGGTGTTCGAGTTGACGGACCGGCTGTGACATTATTACAGGCGTTTTCGATCTTCCGTTAGGGCGTTGACGATGGATATAAATACTTTTGAAAACATAGAGCG
>CAJUBY010000005.1:71372-77204 GCA_910585055.1 uncultured Christensenella sp.
CCATGTTTCAGGGAATCTCATTGGAGTACCGAAGGTTTATGTCTGAAAGTATGCGCGACAGCGCGCACGACCGCGAGCACGTATACAGAGTGCTGTACAATGCGCTGGATATCGCAAAAACAGCGGACGGCGCCGATCTCGACGTACTTGTCTGCGCGTGTCTGCTGCACGATATAGGACGTAGAGAACAGTTCGCCGACCCGTCGCTCGATCATGCGGAAGTCGGAGGGGAAAAAGCTTATTCTTTTTTGATAGGGCACGGATTTGATAAGGAGTTCGCCGAAAAAGTCAAAGCTTGTATAGTCACGCACCGTTTCAGAAAGAGCAGACCGCCCGAAAGTATAGAAGCGAAGATCCTTTTCGATGCGGATAAGCTTGACGTGACAGGTGCGACGGGCATAGCGCGCACGCTCGTATATAAAGGCGGAATGGGCGAGCCGCTATACCTGCTCGACGCGGACGGTTTGCCGTCGAGCGGAGAAAACGATTGCAGTCCGTCGTTTTTCGGTGAGTATAATTTTAAGCTCAAAAATTTATACGGTAAGTTTTATACCGAACGCGGCAGACAGCTTGCCGTCGAACGGGAAAACGCCGCGCGCGATTTTTACGAAAGTCTGCTTGGCGAAGTCAGATCCGCATACGTACGGGGCATGACGGAGCTGGATAAATTCTTAAACGGCGGATAATGCCGAAATCGGCGGCACAAATATTTTAAGGTAAATTCGATCAAGTCGCTGTTCTGATTTTTAATGGGGCGGCATATCATAACGGTATGAAAGAGATCAAGCCCGTAATTACGAACAATACAAAATTCACTTCGCATTCCGTAAATGTCGTAGACCGCAAAAAAACATCTATGACGGGCGTAGGCAGAGTGGAGGGAGCTACCGAGACCGAGATCACGCTTACCACGTGTATGGGCAGGCTGGTCATCGGCGGATCGGAATTGAAAATCGTCAAATTCGACGACAGCGACGGAAACCTCGTGTTCACGGGCAATGTCGATATCATAAAATACGCGCAGAACAAACCGTCGCTGCTTAAACGGATATTCAAATGAGCGATATATATGCTTTCGTATTTTGTATAGCTCTCGGCATTGCGGGACGGTTTCTGTTTATGGTCATGTCGGTGCTTGCAAAACGGACGGATATACTTCCTGTTACGGTCGTGCTGGACATGCTTACGGTCGCTGCGGTGGGCGGCGGATTTACGGCGTATGTCATACTTACCGGCGCAGTGCTCGCGCCGTACATGTTTGCGGCGCTTTTCGCCGGATATCTTTTGACGTATCTGCTGACAAAGCCCGACCGACGGGAAAGGCGCGGAAATGACACAGTTCCCGAAAAAAAGGACAGAAAACAAAAAGTTTTGCGCAAAAAGACACGGTCATCGAAAATGAAATGTCAAGCGACCTTAAGCGTTTGACATTTTTTTGTATATTTGTTAAACTTTATCCGTAACATGCCGACGACTGCGGAAAAGCTTTGCCGAGCGCGTTACGGAGGCAATCGCCGTATATCCGAAGAGAAGGAAGCAACCATGAATTTTTTATCGGCAGCGTTTCCGCTTGCTGTATTGGATGTGTTCGACACCGTTAACTGGGTGGTCGTTACTATAGCCGGGGCGTGTATGGCGTTACCTATGGTGTATTGGGTATTGATGTTGATACCGCAAAAACGTTATCCGGATGCCAAGGCAGATCATAAATACATAGTCGTGTCGTGCGCCAGAAACGAGCGGAACGTAATAAAACATTTGATAGATTCGATAAGAGCGCAGGACTATCCGCGAGAATTGTTGGATATTTTAGTGGTCGCGCACAACTGTAAAGACGACACCGCGGAGGTCGCGCGCAATGCCGGAGCGGATATCGTGCTCGAACTTAACGATCCCGATCCCAAACACGGACGCAAGGGATACGCTCTTCAGCTTGCGTTTAAAGAGATATTGGACAATCATCCCGAATACGAAGGCATAATCGTCATGGACGCAGACAACCTCATGAATACCTCGTTCGTAAAAGAGATGAACAAAGCTTTCGATGCCGGTGTGGAAGTCGGTACAGGTTACCGCAACTCCAAAAATTACGACGATAACTGTGTAGCCGGATCCAACGGTATGACTTTCCTGCGCGACTGCCGCGCAAACGGGCACGGCAGAACGCTCTTGCATTCGACTGTTCCGCTTGCCGGTACCGGTTTTTTTATCAGGCGCGAAACGGCGCTCGACATGGGCGGTTGGAATGCGTTCAACCTTGTGGAAGACTTCGAATATACGCTGCAGCTTTTGGATAAAAAGCATTGCGTTAAATACGTTTCCAAAGCCGAGTTTTTCGACGAGCAGCCGCATGGACTTAAGTATTCGTTGGTGCGGCAGACGCGGCTTGGCAAGGGGGTTTTTCAGCTTTTATTCCGTTACGGACCGAAAATGCTGTTCCGGTTTTTTACGCGGTTTTGGATCGGATATATCGATATGTTCCTGTATCTGTTGTATCCGTTTGTGGCGCTGCTTGCGACGTTCTGGTTCCCGTTCTATTACATATTAAAAGGAACGCTGGCTTTCGTAGACCCGATAGGGTGCGGCATCGCTATATACGAGGGCGGCAAGTATCTGACTCTGTTTACTTCCGGGACCGCGGGGATGGGTTGGTATTATGTCGTCCACGACGTGCTGTATCAGATAGTCGTATGGGTCATAGGTATACTTACGGTACAGAATATCGTACTGCTTCGTGCGGAATACGAACGTGTCAATTATAAAAAATGGTACCGCATAGTGACCATGCTTATTCTTTATCCTTGGTATAACCTGCTTGTCGCTGTCGCGCTTGCCATAGGTATACTTACGCCTAAATTGACATGGCGGCCGACCGTTCACGACAGGGCAATGTCGTTGCAGGACATAACCGGAAAACCCGTAGCGCCGGCAGGACCGAGGTCGGCGACTGCACCGACCTGCGACGTGGCGGCGGAGATAGCAGCCGGCGCTTCGCCCGAAAACGAGTAAAAATATACTGATCCGAGCCGTGCGCATGTAAAAAGCGCACGGTTTTGTTTTGCGGAAATGTTATGCAAAATAATTGATTTTGCGGCGCTAATGTTGTAATATATATGGTGTATCAAGTCGGGCGGATATACCCTCCGTCCGCATATAAAACGAGGATCATATGGACGTAAAAAAACAGCTTGCCGAAGAATTCGGTCTTAAAGAAGAACACTGTTCCAACATCGTAGATCTTTTGGATCAGGGCGATACCGTACCGTTTATCGCGCGTTACCGCAAAGAAATGCACGGCGCTACAGACGACCAAGTAATACGCGAACTGTCGGATCGCTACGATTATCTTAAAGGGCTGATAAAGCGCAAAGAAGAGATACAGTCCGCTATAGAGTCGCAGGGGAAATGGAGCGACGAACTTGCCGCCGCGCTCGACGGCGCAAAAACGCTTACCGAAGCGGAAGATATTTACCGTCCGTACAAGCAGAAGAAAAAGACCCGTGCGTCCGTTGCCATCGCAAGGGGATTAGAGCCGCTCGCGGATCTTATAGAGGCTCAGGAGCTTACGTCGTACGACGAGGACGAGCTTACCGCGCCGTACATCGATGCGGAAAAGGAAGTTCCGGATGCCAAAGCCGCTATTGACGGCGCGTGCGACATTATTGCCGAACGTATCTCCGACGACGCGGCTATCCGTAAAACTCTGCGCGAGCAGGCGCTTACCGGCGGCAGATTTGTGGCGTCGCTCGACGAGTCGTGTAAGGACGACGAAAAGAAAAAGGTTTACGAAACGTATTTCAAATTCGACGAAGCGGTGGCTACGGTGCCCAGTCACCGTGTGCTTGCCGTAACGCGCGGCGAAAAAGAAGAGTGTTTAAAGGCGGCAATTGCCGTCGACGAACAGCTTGCGTTGTCGGCTATAGCAGCCGCAAAAAAGAAAAGTTCCGCGTTCGACGCGCTTATAGACCGCACCATAGAAGACAGTTACAAACGTTTGATAGCGCCCAGTATAGAACGGGAAGTGCGCGCCGAACTGTTCGACCGCGCGTCCGAACAGGCGATAAAAACGTTTGAACGTAATCTCAAACCTCTGCTTTTGCAGCCGCCGCTTAAAGGCAAAGTCATATTGGGTCTGGACCCGGCATACAGGACAGGATGCAAGATCGCCGTCATCGACGCTTCCGGCAAGTTCTTGGACAGCGCCGTTATCTATCCGACGCCGCCGCAGAAAAAGACGGAGCAGGCGAAAGCGGTGCTTAAAGAGCTTATAAACAAATATAGCGTTGATTGCATTTCGATAGGCAACGGCACC
Organism: uncultured Christensenella sp.; assembly: GCA_910585055.1. GTDB lineage: Bacteria > Bacillota > Clostridia > Christensenellales > Pumilibacteraceae > Anaerocaecibacter. The sequence goes on from CAJUBY010000005.1 coordinate 75,685, forward strand.
GCATCGAAGGAATCGGAAATATTCGTCGCGGATCTGATAAAAGAACTCGACCGACCCGTTCAGTACGCTATTGTATCGGAATCGGGCGCATCCGTTTACAGCGGAAGCAAACTCGGTGCCGACGAGTTCCCCGAACTCGATCTTACGATCCGCAGTGCGATATCCATAGCGCGCAGATTGCTAGATCCGCTTGCGGAGCTTATAAAAGTAGACGTGCGGTCGCTCGGCGTAGGTCAGTACCAGCACGACATGCCGCAGAAACGCCTTACGTCGTCGTTGGAAGCGGCGGTAGAAGACTGCGTCAACAGCGTCGGCGTTGATCTTAATACGGCGTCCCAGACACTGCTCGCATACGTTTCCGGGCTGAACGCCGCCACGGCGAAGAACATAGTGGAATACCGTTCGAATAAACCGTTCGGTTCGCGCAAACAGCTTTTGGAAGTGCCCAAACTCGGCGCGAAAGCTTTTGAGCAGTGTGCCGGATTCCTGCGCATACAGGACGGCGATAACGTCTTGGATAATACCGCCGTTCACCCCGAGTCGTACGGAGCGGCGCAAAAACTGTTGCAAAAATTCGGATATACCAACGCCGATGTAGCGGCATTCAAGCTCGGCGATCTGCCGCAAAAAGTAAAAGCCGCCGGCGAAGAAGCCGTAGCCGCCGAAATAGGAGTGGGCGTACCTACGCTCAACGACATAGTCGCCGAACTTATAAAGCCGGGCAGGGACGTGCGCGACACGCTGCCTCCGCCCGTGCTCCGATCCGATCTTATGGACCTTAACGATCTTAAGGAAGGAATGCAGATCCAGGGCGTTGTCAGGAACGTCACCGACTTCGGTGCGTTTGTCGACATTTCGGTACACCAGGACGGATTGTTGCATATTTCGGAGATATCCGACGGGTTTGTCCGCCATCCTTCGGATGTGTTGAAGGTGGGCGATAAACTCAATGTTTGGGTGCTGTCGGTAGATCGCGATAAACACCGTATCGCGCTTACCATGCTCGATCCCGCGACGCGCGACAAACGTAAAGCCGATTACGAAAAGCAAAAACAGGAACGCGCCGAATTCAAGGCGGAACGCGAAAAGAAACATGCCGAATACGAACAGCGCAAAGCCGAACGCGAAAAGAAACATCAAGAATGGCTGCAGCGCCGTGCGGAACGAGAATCGCGCGGCGACAACCCCGGACAGGACGGCGGACGCAGGGAACGTTTCGACAGAGACGGCGGACGCAGATTCGATCGGAACAACCGCGGTGAACGGCAGAGCGGTTACCGCGACAAAACGGAGGAGCGAGTGATCTCCACGGAAAACATGTCCATGGAAGATAAGTTAAAAGCGCTTGCCGGTATGTTCAATAAAAAATAAATAAAAGTGCGCTTTACGGTAATTCCCATAGGGAATATTAGGTAAGCCGCAGGATGTAGAGATTAAGGCGTGGCGTGAAGCCACGCCTTTTCTCTTAATTAATTTAACCACTGGCTATGCCAGTGGGCACCATAGAGCTTTAGCTATGG
>CAJUBY010000006.1:0-6997 GCA_910585055.1 uncultured Christensenella sp.
AACTGTCCGGCACGTCGTACGGTATACGTTGCGGCGCGGAAGGCGTAACTTACGCTGAGAACGATATTTCCGATAAACATACGGTTGTGATCGACGGCGCCGTTTCTACGCTCGAATTTGTCGCGGACGGCACTGTGCTGACAAAGCCTGCCGATCCCGTCAAGATCGGATATATTTTCCGCGGTTGGTACGTAGGCGACGCCGAGACCGAATACGATTGGGCTACGCCGGTCACAGGCGATATAACCGTTACGGCTAAATTCGATGAAGATACCGGAGTAACGTATACGTTGACTCAGGGCACCGTTTCCGAAACGGATTACGGCTTTAAAACAACTTCCGACAATACTTTGATCATGCTCAAACAGACATTTGCGCAGGGATCGTTGGAAGCAAAAGTAAAACCTATGACAAAGAATGATTGCGGTATCGTTTTCGGTGCGAACGTCACCGAAGGTGCGACATGGGAAAACTTCGATTATTTTACCGTCTTGCTCAATTTGAACGGTACGATACTTTTCGCTCGTGTCAATACATGGGGCGTTATGGCGAGTTCGGCTGTTCTGGAAAGCGGATTCGATCCTGCGCGCGAGCACACGATTAAAGTCGTGTATAAAGACGGTTTCGCCAAAGTTTACGGCGACGGTTTGCTTGCGATGACGGTGTATATCGGCGAGCTTAAGGGAAACGGCGTAGGTTTTCGCGCGCAAAAGACCGGTACCGAGTTTTCCGAAAATGTCGTCATCGACGGAACGGCAGCGCCCAATATAAGCGCGGCTAACAGGGATATAACGCTTATCAAGCGTACGGGCGGATCCGAAATGACAGTAGAAAGCGGTGTGTATACGAGTACCGGCGCCGATACTGTTTATACCAGCGACAACACTGTATTGGAACGCGGCGGTATGCTGTCCGTAACTATCGATGTTTCCGGTGCGCAGTCAAAGAATACGTGTAACGGTATAATATTCGGCGTGCCTTCCGGTCACACAACAGGCGATCTGTGGGAGACCGTCGGACGCGATAATTATTACTTCTTCTTTATATCCGACGACGGGCTTGTACGTCTTACGGTTTTGTCTCCGTGGGAAGGGAATGAGATAAAAGGCGATAATGTTATAGGCGGCGGACGTATTAGCAACACCAAGGTCGATATCACCCAAGAGCATACGCTTACTGTAAGCTGGGACGGAAACGGCGTTACGTGTTTTGCGGACGGCGAGATGTATTTCGCTCTCGACAGCAAAAAACTTGCGGGCGGAGTGTTCGGTTTAAGAGCGCAGGCTCCCGGAGTGACGTACAAGGATTTTACCGTTGTGTCTTATAAAGAAACCGAATCCGCAGGAACATAAGATCCGATCGGTTTATTACTACGGGGAGGCGATTTTTAAGTAATTTACTTAAAGATATCGACCGATATGATACGGTAAAAAACCGAATATCGGTTTTCGTTAACGATAATATAGAACGGCGTAATGACCGTTCTATATTTTTTTGTTCGATTTTTGAAATAAATTATTGTATTTGTTTGTTTTTTCTTTCGTCAACGGCTTTGAAGACCTTACTTTTTGACACTTAATTATAAATCTCGTCGATTGTGCGGCGGTATGATCGGTGATACAATAATTTTACGGAAAGCTTGCGCGGAAAAAACAGGCGTTTGCCATATCGTTGCGGAGGAATAAAATAGATGAGAAAACATATCTTGCAAATTATTTGCGGAGTTGCCGTTTGTACGCTTACGGCTGTTGCGGCATTCGGCATTGTTTCGTCCGACGTGTATGCAAGCGCCGAGACGGATGCCGGATCTTTGGCTTACAGACTTGAATTCTCCGATGCGGATGATCTCGGTGCAAATACAGGTGATTCTGCATATGCGGCTGCGGACGTTTACGGCAGCGGATTTACGCGTGTAACCGGTCCTAAATCGGGGACGTACGGAGTACAGTTTCCCGATAGCGCGCAATCCGGTTTTACGCATTATTTTTCATTGCCGACATCGGTGTTTGAAAATGCGGAAAGCGCGACGGTAGCAGGCTGGTTCAAGGTCCCGTCCGATATAGGCGGCTGGGTGCCGGAAATAGGCATATTTTCACGCGATAACAACAAGGCGTTGCGCGTCGATCCGTATGCGCCGAATGCGCGGAACGGATATTTATTTACTTACGGAAACAATGTCGTTTGCGACGGCGGTACCGGTATAGACATAAACGGCAACGACGGCATTATATTGACTCCAAATTACGACAGATGGCAGCATATGGCGTATGTCATGGAAAAGGGGAAGCTTACGATCTATCAAAACGGAGCAAGAGTGAAAGAGGTCCCGGACGGAGCGATGGACCCTTCGCTTTTGTACAGCGCAGATTCCGTTTTTTACATAGGACAGAACGGTTGCGAAGACGGACATCCGGACTATAACGGCGCGGTGAGTGATTTTCGTATTTACAGAAAAGCGCTGACGGCAGACGAGCTTATAGGCGAGTTTTCTTTGTCTTATAAGGATTTTCTGACGGCGGAATATACCTTTGATTCGCAAGAGACGATATATAAAGAAAACATAAACGGTTATGACGGTGCCAGCCTGCGTCCGCACGAATGGACTGCGCCCGGGTCGGATCCGATCGTTGTAAAAGACGGCGGAGAAAGCGTGTTAAGGCTCGACGGGAATTCGGCGTTTGTGCTTGCTCGCAACAACAACGGAATGCACAACGGCAAGATGCTACAGGGGCATTCGCAAATGACGTTGTCCTTTGACGTTAAACTCAACGGTACGAGCGCTACGAACACAGGTTGGGAACGGCTGTGGGATATAATTGTGGATAAACACGGAGATTCAACGGGCTATATTACCGCTATGGCGCATCACGCAACGGGATCGGGCATGGAACTTATTTACGGCAATACCGGAAATTCGCAAAAATGGTTTTTTGATTCGGAAGGAGTTTCGTATGTGCTCGAAAACGATAAGTGGATCAATCTTACATATGTCTTTTCGCTAGACGCTATTTCGGTTTACGTCGACGGCGCACGCATAGCTTATTCGGCGGAAGCGGCGAGAATGCGTAAGCTCACCGATATAATAAACGATTTTCCTTACTGCAGCGCGTATTTTACGTTCGGTTCGCCGGTACACGAACAAAACCGCAGACTTGCCGCCGATTACGACAACATACGATTGTGGTCATGCGCGATGAGCGACGACGAAGTTTTGGAAACCGTATCGGTCAATCCGCTTATTGCTAACAGATTCGTTACGGTTACACTTGACGGAAAGGATAAAATAATTTATTCCGAAGAAACATTCAAACTTCCCCTACTCGATAAATACGGTTATGTATTCGAGGGCTGGTACGACAACGCGGAGTATGGCGGCGATCCTATTACGACGGTATCGCCGGTAAACGGCGCCGAGTTTTATTCCAAATGGAGCAAAGCCGTGTATTCCGTCTCATACGATCTGCCGCAAGGCGCCGTGAATCCAAATACCGTAGATAAATATTCGATCGATTCCGACGACATCGTATTTGAAGCCGCGGTCATGCCGGGATATACATTCGACGGTTGGTATATCGGTGACGCAATCATCTCCGGCATTGCGACCGGCGAGAATGTGGGCGGCAATATTACGCTGATCGGCAAATTTACGGTCACGGAATACCGTGTCGTATATTTCGCTGACGGCGGAACGCACGGCAACCCCGAAAAGTTCACAGTGGAGAACGCTGCAGAGCTGACCGACGCATATAAAGAAGGTCATAACTTTATCGGCTGGTACGACGCGGAGAGCGGAGGAGAAATTATAACCACACTTGTCGGTAAAACGTCGGATATTACGCTTTACGCACGATACGAAGAAAAGATGTTCCGCCTTACCGTCGATCTCGATACGCGTAACGGAAGCTTTTCCGTGACTGCCGGATGCGACGTGGCGTGGAGCGAACGAAATATCACCGTAACAGCCGTACCAGTAAACGATAGCTATTCCGCGTATCTCACATTCGACGGCGCAATGGTTTCCGCAGACGCTGACGGTAAATACAGGCTGGATCTTTCCGCAGACGGCAAGCTTACCGGATACTTTGCCGAGAAAGGGCATAAACTCGACGTACGCTTTGACGGCGAAATGGGCGAGATAGAGATAGACGGTAAAAAATGTTCTGTCGGTACAGTCGTATTGGCGCTTGAATTTACAGGTAGCTTTAAATTGACGGCAAAACACGGATATTACATTGCAGCTGTCGAATTGGGCGGCGATATAGTGACACCCGAGTACGGTACGGCGGTTTATTCCGATAAGCTAGCTATATCGGAAGATACGGCGCTTGTCGTAACGTTTGAGTCGCTCAACATGTATTCGGTGATTTTTGACGGTAACGGCGGCAGCGGCGTCATGGACGGAACTACTTTGTTATGGTCGGACTGTTACGTTTTGCCGGATTGCGCTTTCGTAAAACGCGGCAGCCACTGCGTCGGGTGGTCGACCGCGCCCGAAGGTGAGGCAGAATACGAGTTTGGTGCAACGGTCCGCGGTTTGACGCAACAAGACGAACCAATTGTTTTGTATGCGGTATGGTGTGCCAATTCCTATACGATACGCTATGACTTGTGCGGCGGACAGGGCGATACGGAAGATACGATGGCGTCGGTCGGTCAATCGGTAAAGCTTGCCGGCAGTATAAGTAAGACCGGTCATTCGTTTGTCGGTTGGGGAATAACCGCCGAAGGCGCGGAAATTTACTCTGCCGGCGACAGCGTACACGATCTCAGCTTTGTAAACGGCGCGACTGTTATACTGTACGCCAAATATATGCGCGAAACATACACTTTAACGTTGACGACCGACGTCGGGACTATCGAAGTATCGGCGTTGTTCAGAGAAGGAGTACGGTTAACGGATCACATAGGGTCTGACGGGAAACGTCTCTCGGGCTGGAAGATCGGGGACGTCGAATATAACGGCGATTGCGTAGTGTTCGTTTACGGCGATATGGCGGCGACGGCGTTATATGCCGTAGATAAAGCCGCCGCCGTTGCGGATAACAAGCGCGATCGGGAAATAAGCGGTTCGGAAGCGAACCGAATTGAAATCGCCTGTACGGCTGTAGTTCTCCGTCGTCGAAGAACAATTCGCTAGTTATTACGTGATCGTTTCTGTATTGCGACGGAGTTACGCCGAAATGTGCTTTAAACTGTTTCATAAAGTGCTGCGGCGAAACGTAGCCCAGATCCGAGCTTATCGCGGCAACGGTATCGCCGGTGTTGAGCAACCGTTCCGCGGCAAAATTGAGCTTGTAATCGGTAATGAATTTATGCGGCGAAACGTGAAGATTTTTTCGGAATAATTCGTAAATGTACTTTTCACTGTACCCGAAAATCTCGGATATGCTTTTAATATCGAGATTTACGTTGTGGCTGAGATCGACATGCCCGACATTGGACTTTATATAATTGATTATCGCGTTAAGACGTTTTCCGTAAATGGCGGCGCCGTCGGACGGTCGGATCTGAGTAGCCAACTCTGTTATCAGTGCAGTCAGATACGCGTTACGCGCGTCGGCGGTGTCGCTGCTGCGTCGGTAAGCTTCCAGGGCGTTGCATAGCAATATAGGTTGGTCTACGCGCGACAGCTTAAAGCGTACCGGAAGGGTTATATATCCGAAGGGCCCTATGGGGTCTTCGTCGACGATACGGTCTTTCGGCAAGTAAAAGTGCGTCCAGTGCATAGTAAAGTGCGACGGTGCAAATCCGAAATGTTCTTCGTTGGGCAGTATAAACGCAACTTCGCCTGCGCCTGTTATAAAATTTTCTTTCTGATGCATATGCAGCTGACCTTTCGTTATTATGATCAGCTCGCATAGATCCATGGTCCGCCGAACATGACAGTGGTTCGTGACTATCGCCTGACCGGATTCTTCGTGTTTTATTATCTGCGGAGCATAATGGATATATCGCATGTCATCACCTATGACAAGTATAAAAAATTAGCACTTTCAAGTCAATTGTTTTGGCTGTTTCTACGGAGGTTTTTATGAAAGAACGGACAAAAAAACGCGAACGCGCGCATAAGGCGTTTGCAACCGTATTGGCCGGCGCGATATTTGCGGCGACTTCTATATCGGCAGTGCCGTCGGGCGCGTTTGCGGAGTCGCATGACGAAACTTACGCGAGCGGCACGGATGTCGATACGGTTGCCTCTATTAACGGATTGCAGATATGGTACGACGCGAACGATATAACGGCGGCGGACGGTGCACGTATAGACAGATTGGTCAATAAAGCCACTCCCACTCTCGGCGGAGCGGGCGATGCCGTTCAGCAAAGCGGTGCGGCAAGACCGATATATGTGGCGGAAAGCGACATAAACGGCAGACCGGCAATAAGATTCAATGCGCATAGTTTTATGAGAGTCGGCGGCGAAAGCGGGTTTTATATGGACGATATGACGATAGTCGCAGTCGGAAACATAGATTACGACGGCAACGGGACGCGCGAAATATTTTCCAGGCTCAACGGTGAATCGCATAACCACAATTGGTATTTCAATTGCGAAAGCGGTTTTAATTTCGGATGGGGATCGCTTAACGGTACAAATGTTTCTCATCATCAGGCGCGCGTAAAGTTTATTTCCGGAGAACCTGCGGTGTTTGTAGGCAGAAAAGCAAACGGCAACGGTACGAGTATGGTAAACGGAGCCGTTTGCGCGGAGTTTAACGGTCATTCTCCGCAGGATGTAAAAAAGCCGGTATATTTGGGAGGCTATAACGGCAATTCCGTCGACGGCGATATCGGTGAAATACTTGTTTTCGACCGCGGTCTGTCGGATGCGGAGTTAAAGAGCGTTAACGATTATCTTTTCCGAAAATGGTCGTTCGAAAATAACGACGGCTGTACTCTCGACGGAATATATATAGGCGACGAAAAGATCGACGGTTTTTCGCCGTACAGATACACATACGAAATTTTGGCAAAGGACGGTGCCGTTATGGACGAAATA
>CAJUBY010000006.1:7007-20023 GCA_910585055.1 uncultured Christensenella sp.
AACCAGATACGATAACGCGAGCGTCGAAAAAAAGACGGATAAAAACACCGTCGAGCTTCGCGTAACAAACCCGAATTGCAACACGGAAAAGACGTATCGAATAACATTAAAGTCTCTCCCGGATGTTGCGGACAGACTGACGCGCGTGGCAGAGACCGACGTAAGACTTAACGACGGTTATTGGAAACAGACGATCGGACAGTATATGACATACTCGCTCGATTACGTATACGATTTGTTCGATTTTTCTTATTCGTTCGATAATTTCGACCGTATCGCCGTAGGTGAGCGCAAAATACTGAATAATACTTCCGAGTACGCCGGATCGATACTGGCGCCTATAGACGATAACAGACTTATCGGCGACAGAGACGGCAGATGGGGATGGGTAAACGAACCGTGGCGTGAAGGGCTTATATACGAAGAAATACGCGCGGTATCCGATTTTATATCGATGTATGCGGACGATCCGGAGCTCGGCGAAAAGGCGCGCGAGCTTAAAGAGCGTACGTCGGGTTACGTCGACCGAATAGTGGCGGCGGGACTTACGTGTACCGGATCGGACAGGAACGGCAGACGTATCGACGGATACTTCGATACTTTTGTAATGCTGACTCAGACCGGCGTTATCGATGAGGCGGAATCCGGACATATATGGAATCACGACATGTATAATTTCGGTTGTATGGTCGAAGCCGGTATTTCCTGGTATAAAGCAACGGGCGATACGAGATTGTTGTTTATAGCAACGCGGTTTGCCGAGTTTACGGTCGACTATATGTACGGCGAAAACGGTTACGACGTCGTGCCGTCGCATCAGCTCGGCGAAGAAACGCTTCTTGCTTTGTACGATCTTTACAAGAACGATACGGCGCTTGCGGAAGCGATGAAGGCGACGTATTTCAGATACGAAGGGATCGATCCGGACGACAGATATTACGATTTCGATATACGCTGGCAGAGATACATAGATATAGTACGCGACTGGATAGAAAAACGCGGCGTGCAGTCGGACAGATATAACAACGTGAGTTACGGCGATTACGCGCAGGATCACGCTACGTACGATAAACAGGCGACGGCTGCAGGGCATTCGGTACGCGCCAATCTGTGGTACAGCGCGATAGCCGCAGTCGGAAATTATCTCGACAACGACAGCTATATCGCAGCAGCAAACACGATATGGAACGATATAGTAGACCACCAGATGTATGTTAACGGCGGAACGGGATCGGTACACGCAACGGAGAGCTACGGCGGCGACGATTATCTTCCGCATGACGGATATTGCGAGACGTGTGCCGCCGTAGGTATGGGCTTTTATGCATTGAATATGTCGGATATATTCGGCGGCGCCGAGTATGCGGACGTATTGGAGCTGGAACTGTATAACGGCATACTCGGATGCTTGGGAGCGGACGGGCAGTCTTTCTATTATCAAAATCCCGTTGCGTCCGACGATTATCGGCGTCCGCTTTGGTCGGGATCAACGCCGTGTTGTCCGCCGATGTATATGAAGTTCTTTTCCAAGCTGCCTACCTATATTTATTCGTACAATGCGGATAAGTTGGTCGTTAATCAATACATTTCGAGCTCGGCAAACATAACAATAGGCGATACTGCGGTCGAGATAAACCAATTTACAGACCTTCCCGACGGAAATATCGCAGTATTCGATGTTAAAGCAAACGGCAATTTTGTATTGCAATTGCGCAACCCTTATTGGGCAAAATCGGCGGATGTCAAAATCAACGGGAAGTCGGTTTCGGCTTCGATCGACGACGGCGGATATATAGTTGTAGACCGTGAATGGAGCGGAACGACTCGCATAGAGATATTGTTCGGCAAGCAGGCGGAACGTGTATATCAGAATAACGCGAAAGCCAACAGCGGTCAGGTGGCGTTCCGATACGGACCGTTCCTGTATTGCGCGGAGAGCGACGACAATACCGTAGACGGCGAAGATATAGTAAGCGGCTTTGCTATTATACCTAGTGATGCGAAATTATCCGTCGAATATGTTTCGGATATGTTTACTTACAAAACTGACGAGAACGGAAAGCAGAGTTTTAAACGAGGTACCAACGTAATTAAGACCGATGCGATATTTGCCGGTCGTAAGACCGTTCTTACCCTTATCCCGTATTACCTGCGCGATAACCGTACGCATAGTTGTATGCGCGTTTGGTTCTGGGAAGAAACGCGCAATGTCGGCGGTAAGAATATTTTTACTTTTGACGATCGAGATTCGTTAAGCGCGTTCGATTTTTACGGAAACACAAACGGGTGGACTTGGAATGAAGGCTCTCTTAAATCCGATCCGCGTGCGGAAGGTAAGGCGGTATCGTCCGAGTATAAAGATTTATCCGAATTTACCGTGTCTGTGGATATAACTGCGGCGTCGACATATCTGAACAACGGACTTTATGTGCTCGCATCGGAACCGTCGTACGAAAAAGATAAGATAAATGCTTTGAACGTTCAGATCGAACGCGATACCAACGCGGACGTTTACCGCGTGAATATTTTCAGATTTTCGGGACGTTCCGGGTATTTGGGCAAGCTTGCCGAATCCAAGGCTATGGCGTGGACCGGAAATACGTTGACTCTTTCCGTGACCGTCGGAAACGGTATCGTGAGTGTTAAGGTTAACGGACAGGAAGCGACGAGATACGTGCTAACGGATTCCGATCCCAAAACGGGAGGAGTCGGAATGCGGTCGATGATGTGTGCGGCGTATTACGATAACTTTACCGTAATGCACGCAGGTATACCTCTGCACAAGGATGCGCTTTCGTCCGCATTGCACGCAGCGTCGGCTATGGATCTGTCGGTATATAAATCGCAAAGCGCAGAGAGAGTGCGCGATGCGATAACGGTTGCGCAAGCGGTATTGCAAGATGCAGTAAGCGATACGGAGTTGGATCGCGCCCAATCAGCGCTCGCCGAAGCCGTCGGCGCACTCGAGAAAAAATCGGATACCGCAGCGCTCGAAGCTGTAATTGCTACAGCCGAAAAAATAAAGCTTGCGGAATATACGGAAGAAAGCGGTAAGACGCTTTCAGACGCGCTGGAAGCGGCGAAACTTATCGGCGGCGACGATGCTCAAGACGATGTGGACAACGCGACGGCATTACTGCGATCGGCTTTGGACGGGCTTGTTAAAAAACCGTCCGGCGGAGATTCGGACGGCGTTAACGGATTGGCGATAGGCCTCGGCGTAGGCGGAGCCGTAATTGCGGCAGGTGCGGCGGTCGCGGCGGCGCTTGTCGTGCGTTCGCGCAAAAAAAAGAATATTCCGAAAACCGAAAACGAAGATTCTGCCGACGGTACGAGTGACCAACCCCAAGGATAGCACTTGATAGCATGCGGTTTCGGACGATCTCGGCGTTAAAGCCGCTTGCCGTAGTACAGCGATAATTAACTATAACTCGATATAAAAGGGTTTTTCGTTCGCTTGACGGCGATTCGTTACGTAAGTACAGTGTGTTGCCGTGATATGGCGGATTGACAACCGAGATAACATAAGAAAAAACTAACGATAACCGAAAAGCGCCTCAAAAGTACGGACATACTTTGAGGCGCTTTTACCGCAAAGACCCGAACAACATTCGAAGTCAGCGTGGAATTCAAGTTATTCGATGTGTTTTATGGCGGTATGTTTATTGATTCCTGTTTATGTTCAGCGAACTTAAAAGCTGTGTTCGCAGATCTGCGGGATTTACGTTTTCGTATTTACGGTAAGTTTTTAAAAAATGCGAAGCGTCGAAAAATCCGGTTTCCTGCGCGATCTCGGTAATGCTTTTATCGGTTTCTATTATCATATTTTTTGCTACGAGCACACGGTATCTGTTGACGTATTCCAGCGGAGTATATCCGTAATACCGCTTGAATTTATCGCATAACAGTGTCTTGCTCATCATTCCTATGCTGCACAGTTCGTCGAGCATTATTTTTTGCGCATAGTTTTTATGAATATACTCGGAAGCTGCGATAATGCCCGTATCGTCCGATCTGTCTTCGGATACGTATTGTCTGGTGTATTCCTTACAAAGCAAAACTATCAAAGCAAAAGTAAGCGAGTAAGAAAGCAGATAATCGCTGCGTTCGGCGGAGAGGTTTGTTTTGCGTTCGAGTTCGTCCAACTGCCATAAAAGATTAAGAACCCTGTCGTACGGTTCGCCGTCTATTCGGAAAACTGGAACGATACGGTTGTCCGTCTGCGTCGATTCGTTGAACAGTATGCGGAAAGCGGAAAGCGTGTTAAGATCTCCGGCATATTTAAGAAAATAGTTTTTATGGAGCAGGACGTGAAATACGTTGAGCTCGGACGATTTATGGTAACCGTGATAGCATTCCGGGGGAACTATCACGACGTCGCCTGCGGTTATTTCGTAACGTCTGCCGTTTGCGTAATGTGCGCCTTTGCCGTTGATCGTTACGTTTAGCTCGAAAAAGTCGTGCGTATGCATATCCATTTCGTAGTTTCTGTGCAGAAATACGCTGGTAAGCTTTAATGCGGCCGATCTGGGAAAACAGTCGTCGTAGAACCATATAGGTTTTAGCGCCAAAGGCAGTTCGTCGGGATATAAGTCATTCATAAAAGATTTTACAACGGCATAAATCGAAAAATTGCGTTGCTGCCGTTCGGTTCGGCGGAAAACACGAATATTTATGCGTTTATGTAGTATTATAGCGCATATTTACGGTAATTTCAAGATGTAATTAAAAATTTGTATTATTCATTTATGGAATATTTTACAATACGCGCGGAATTAGTTACAATACAGCGACCGTTTGCAATGTTATAATAAACAAAATATCGGCAATACGGAGAAAATATGACGCGAACAAAGAGAATTATACCGATTCTGTTTGCGGCCGTTGTTGCGGCGGCGCTTTTCGCATGCGGATCGAACGGCGGCGGCGGTAAACGCGACGTAACACCGCCCGTAATCACATTGGCGGAACAGTTTATCGGTTATGCGGAAGACACCGTAAAAATAAACAACGCGTACGCGACCGACGATACGGACGGCGACGTTAAAACGGTGTTTGAGGTATATTCGCCGTCCGGCAAGCAGATAGGCACCGTTGACGGAACTTTTGTGCCGCATGAGGCCGGAGAATACGAGATAGTTTTTTACGCGACCGACAAAGCCGGCAATACGTCGGTCAAACGTCAAAAACTGACGGTGCTCGCCGCAGAGGATAAACCGAAGATTATTTTAGGCGATTACGATCCGACGACGGCCGAGGGCGAATTATACAGCATACCTCAGTGTTCGGTAACGGAAGTCGGAAACGAGATAGCGGTAGAAGTTGTCGTGACCGATCCGCGCGGAAATGCCGCAAACATTATAGGCGGCAAGTTTTTCGTAGACCGTGCCGGCGAGTATACGCTGCGCTTTTCGGCGACTCTCTCGGGTGGATCCGAAATATCAAAGCAGATCTATGTAACGTCGAGTTACGGCGAAAAGTTTATAGGCGGCGTAGACGGCGAACTTTCCGACGAGATGTATAAAGGCGTTACACGTACGATACTCGGCGGATTGCGCGGGCTCGAAAGCATATATGTAAAAACGGTGCGCAGGCAAGACGGTCTGTATTTGGCTTTCGATGCGTCGGGAGACAAGCGTGTCAGTGCCGACGAAAAAATAGAGGTGTTTTTCGCCGCCGACGAGCTTGCGAAAACTCCTGCCGACGGGACCAAAAAGCTGTCCGTATCGCCGGACGGCAATATAGTATATTACGTATACGACCGCGGAGCATATCGACGGCAGCCGACACCCGATCATGCGGAACGTTCGGTGTATGCCGTTAAGCTCGGCAGCGGTACCACGCTCGATTCCGGCAATTCGGACGACGGCGGATATACCTCGGAACTGTTTGTACCGTATTCTTACATAGGCTCGGGCGCAAACGACAGTTTGTATATGACTCTCGGCTGTGTACGCGAAGGCGACGGCGCAGAATGGGACGGTTGGAACGAGTTTCCGATCTTTGCCGATCCGCTCACGCCGTACAGATACGTCGAAGTCCGTCCGGACGGAGCGCTGTTGAACGATAACAGGCTTTACCGCAATACGAAATTCGCAGACGGCAATATAGACGACAAAAAGTATTTCGGCGAGGGCGCGGCGCATACGAAGATAGGCGGACTTCGCAATCTGGAGGGCATGGAGGTGCGAATAGCGCGCAATGCCGACGGTATCTGCTTCGCGTTTTCTGTAGCGGACGATAAAAAAGTAAACGACTTCGACAGGGTCGAAGTATGTATAAACGCCGGTGAGACGACCGATCATCCCAACACATCGTGTCTGCAGTTTTGGATACAGTCGACGGGAGCTATGGTAACACTTAGAGGCAACGGCAGAGCGTATTCGGAATTTATTGCGGAAAAAGCTTTGCCTGCCGCCGCGTCATCTTACGGCGAAAACACCACGCCCAATAAAAACGACGATACAGACGGCGGTTATTTCTGCGAACTGTACGTTCCGTACGCGCTGTTCCGCGAGTATACCGCAGCTTCGGACGTAAGCGCCGATTCACGGCTCGGATTGACCTTCGGGATATGGCGTGCGAGCGAAAATTACAGCACTGGGCTTGTGTGGGGCGACGATCCTAATAAGGATTGGGACGGCTGGAGCCACGGACAGTTCTGCGATCCGCTTTATCCCAAAACTTACGCCGTGCTCATGCCCGACGGGCGTATCGTTACGCAGAGCGAGATAATCGATATAATCGGCGAGCCTTCCGATCCGTCCGTGGACGGCACACTCGACGAAGCGTATTGGAACGGCGCCGCAACGCTCGATATACCCGAAAAACAGGGCGCGGACGGGTTACAGACAAAACTCTTCCGCGACAGCGGCGGACTTCGCGTTGCGTTTACCGGAAAAGTTCGCAAGTTCACTTCGAAGGATGCAATAGCATTTTACGTAAGCACCAAAGATTCGTCGTACGAGCTGGGCGGACACGAAGGCAAAGACGATAAATACAGCGTTTACGGGCAGTATGCGAGCGAATACGATTATTGCTTTCAAATATGGTTTGACAGATCCGTTGCCGTGTTCCGCGGAAAATACAAGGATTGGGCGGAGCGTATCTACGATCTGAGCGATATATCTTTTGAAATAGTTAAAACCGATAACGGTTTTACGGCGGAAATGTTTGTACCGTATTCCTTCTTTACTGCGCCGGACGGATACATGCCTGCAAAGGATGACACCTTGGGCGTTACA
This sequence comes from uncultured Christensenella sp., assembly GCA_910585055.1. Lineage (GTDB taxonomy): Bacteria > Bacillota > Clostridia > Christensenellales > Pumilibacteraceae > Anaerocaecibacter. Next base: position 14,252 of record CAJUBY010000006.1, read on the forward strand.
GTCAGGCTTGCCGGCGAAAACGACCGCGGAAGCGTCGTATGGAACAATTTGCATTACGGCGGAATTTACGCCGACAGCGAAAGCCCTGCAAGTTACGTGCGGCTGGATAAAAACAGCAAGATTTATGCGTCTACGGGCAATATGTCGGAAATGCGCACGGACGGTAAATTCGACGAGCAGCTGTACTCTCTGCCTTGCGCGCGGATAGAACTGGGGGATTCGGTTGTCGATCTGTACAGAGCGTCCGACGGGCTGTACGGCAGACTCGAATTCGGCGAAAACGAAAAGAGCGTTTCCGTAGTCGTAAGCACGCTGTCGCACGGATTGAAAAAACCGTACGTATACGATTTTCTCGTTACGGTCTGCCGCGACGGCAGGGTGGAAAGTTCTTTCGGGAATTCGCACGGATTTTACGATCCTATGCTGTATTCGTCTTATTGCGCGCCGCGCGCGGTTTTCGACGGCGATACTGCGGAGCTGTTTATCCCTTACGATTATCTGTCGCGGTATAACATAGGTTCCGACTACGGTACGCCCGGATATATGCGTATAACAAAAGAAAGTCCGATCAAGATCGCCGCGGCTTTATCCGCCGATGTCGGTGCGGAGTGTACATATAACGGAAATAAAGCCGTGTTCGACTTGCTCGATCCGGCGACGTATGCGGACTATGCCGTCAAGGAGAATTAACATGAAAAGCATTGTAAAAAAATATGCCGGATATTTCGCCGCGTTAGCGCTTATCGTTTGTGCGCTCTGCGTCGCTTTCGTGGATTTTTCGGTTGCGGAAAAAGGCGCGGCAGCGGAAGAGTTCGTAAATACCGCTCAGCTTACATATCTTACGGAAACAGGCTATACCGTTGAAAACAACGGCAAAAAAGTCGATGTGTCCGTAAACAAAAGCGCGGCGGACGGCGGCGCCGTTACGCTCGGACCTGCGGCGCAGCGTAAACGTTTTAAAAGCAGCATATCTTTTAAAACTGTTTCGGAAAGTTCGCCCGTAGTTATTACGGTCCCCATAGACGACACAAAGGCTTTCGATATATTTACCGCGGATTTCGGCGTCGATCCCATGAACAAAGTTTCGGGCGCGGCGCGGTTCGTGTTTAAGACAGACGGCAATACGGTAGCCGAAAAGACATTGAGACAGGACGATTTTCAGGGTAAATTCGAAACGTCGGTCAAAAAAGTGAGCAAGCTCACGATAGAAGTGTACGGCAATTCGGGAACATGCGTATCGTTTGGCGATGCGAGTTTTTACGAAAGCTCGCCGAACGCAGTTTCCATGCTGATCGAAAATACCGAATACGGAGCGTGGCCGGCGCCGATCTCCCGTAACTCCAATCTTTACGGCGGCGGTCTGCGTATAGGCGATAAAGATCATGCGTACGGTTTTTGCGTAAACAGTGCGGCAAGTTTCGATATGGTTATCGACGGCAGCTATAAGTTTTTTACGGCGGATATAGGTATAGACGACGCTGTAGCCGGTGGAAACGAAGCCGGGTCTGCGTCCGTGACCGTGCAGACATTGGATAAGGACGGCAAAGTTTTGAGCAGTGTGGCGACGCCCGTTCTTTACGGATATATGAAGTCGTACAGAATGGTCGCAAACGTGCAAAATGCGGCGAGACTGCGTTTTTATGTCGGCGACGGCGGCGACGGGATAGCCAACGACATGACGGTTATCGGCAGTCCCGTACTTACCGACGTATTGGGCAAGGACAGAGCGCGTTTGAGCGGAATAGCTCCCACCGAATATTCGATAGGCGAGGGCGAGCTGGGAATAGACCGTAAGACTACGGGAGAGCCGCTGTCTTACGTCGGCGGAGAAACTTTTGAATATTCAAACGGTATCGGATTCGATTTCAAACCGACCTGTATAGACGATTACCTGAAACAGCCCGACAATACCGACAATTATTCGTATGCCAAGTTCGACGTATCGGGAATGGGCGCGAAACACATAGAAGGCTATGCGGTAACTGCCTCCGGCGGCGGCGCGTATGTCGAAGTATATGCGGACGGCAGCAAGATACTTTCCGCCGTCGAGATCTTGCCGTTGAGCGCAGGCGGCGCGCCTGTGCGTATCGCAGCGGATATTCCGGATAATGTTTCCGAGCTTGAACTGCGCGTTATAGCGAAAAATAAAAACGAAACGGGCAGTTTGGAAACGGTAAACGTAAGCCTTATCGGAAGCGATCCGTTTTATGCGAAAAGCGAGACGCTGTCCGGAACCGTTCCGTATTCGTACGGAAGAGACGTAACGCCGTTCGGCGGAAGGTTGAGCGTGGAAACCGAAAACGGCAGCAGATATATAGCACGCGGCATTTCGGTGCCGTCGGGCGGTTCTGTAACGTTTGCCGTCGACGGTGCGAATAATTTCGGAGCGACGCTGGGTTTGTTGCGCGGCGGAGACTTAGGCGCGACGTTCGGCGTGAGCGCGGAGCTCGGCGACGGGACAGTCAAACATTACGTAACGCCTGCCGTAACTGCCGAAAATTCGCCGTTCGCGCTGTCATGGTACGCAGGTGAAAACGTAAAGAGCATTACGCTTACAGTAAACGGCGTCGGAAATGCAGTCGGAGTATTCGGCGATCCGGTATTTACGACCGGTGCGCCGAGCGCAAAGATACGTGTTGCCGATCTAGAATGGACGGGCGCCGAAAGCGGTTGGGGCTCGGTAAATATCGATAAAGACGTTATCGGAAATCCGATAGAAATAAACGGCAAAACTTATCCGCGCGGAATATCCATGCACGCCTTCAGCGATCCGGATAAGTATGCGTATGTTCAGACAAGTATACCGGCAGGCGCGGATTACAACGTGTTTTCAGCGATGATAGGCGTCAACAAGGACAGCGACAATAACGGTACGGCAGGCAGCGTAAGATTCCACGTCGAAGGCAACGGCAAAAGACTGTACTCGTCCAATCTCGTGCGCGTAAGCGACGACGCGCGGCTTATCGTTGTGGATATAACAGGAGTCACGGATCTAAAACTTCTCGTCGATAACGGCGACGGAAGCTATGAATGCGATTTTGCGGTATGGGTCGATCCGGTCATAGCGCGGTCGTCCTCCGATCTCGACGCATATCTTCGTTTGGACAGTCCTATAAGCGACCAATCGGTGGTATCGGCGTCGGGCAGCAGCTTTGAGCTATCGGGTATTCTGCTCGGACCAAACGATACTGCGGACGTCTATTTAAACGGTAAAAATACAGGCAAAGTCACTGCGGATAAACTGGGTAAGTTCGATTATAGGATAAACGCCGTCGGTCGCGGCAAAAACACATTGCGCGTTTCGGCAGGCGGTCTTACCGCGGAAACGGATATTTACATTGCCGATCCTATCGACAACGCGCGCGAATATACGATTGCGACCAAGTCGACTCGTGTTAAATTCAAGCCTGCAAACAACGGCATAATCGTGACCGAGCTTGCACGCGTAGGCGGACACGATTGGGCTGGCGAACAGTCGTATATTCGTTTTCCGTACGAGATCCGCGTGGGCGGCGAGAACGGAACTCCGTACACGCTCGACTGGAAGTTCGTAAACTGCGAATACGAAGAAAAAGATCATACCGCGAAAAAGATAGACGCTCTCGGCAACGATTACGTAGGCAAGTATATGACGTATACGCTAAATTATACCGACGTCGGCGGCAAATATAAATTGCGGTCCGTTTGGTCCGCGTATTCCGATTTTGCCGGTCCCGTGTCGCATTCGATACAGTTCGAAAACAACAGCGGATCGGATATGTACGTGACTACGGCGGACAGTCTTTCGGTTTCGCTGAACAAACCCGCAAACAAACAACTTACTGCTTCGTATGCGTATAAAGGCGCGATGTATCAGACGTCGTACGGATACAGGCAAGATACGGTGGGCGTCGATTACTCCATGGAAGTCTTCTGTTCTACGGACTACAATAACGGTATGCAGATAGACGCCGGTTATATGCCGTGGACGACAATGTATTCAGGAAACGAAGGACTTAATATCGGTGTCGTATGGTCGGACTGCCGCGCGCATATTTACGGAACGGAAAACGGCGCGTACGTAAAAGCCGGGTTAAGACCGAGATTCAAGACGGTAATAAAAAGCGGCGACGTATTCTATATCCCGGAAACTTTTATCGATGCGTATTCGGGCAGTATCGACGACGGCTCCAACCAGCTTAAAAAATGGCTGTTCGCTTTCAGTATGCCCGAAGTCAACAGAGTAGATGACGGCTTGCCGTCTTTCGGATTCAATCTTTGGGAACTGCTCGATCAGGAAAGACGTTCCTGGCGTATGAGCGATAAAAAGTTTTATGCCGGCGTACATCAGCTTTCCGAAATGGGTATAGAAGAAATTACGATAGATACATATTGGTGGAAGGATATTGGCGACTGGCGCGGCGTACACGAAAAATGGCAGAGCGCAATGACGTATTCGTCCAACTACGTGCATTCGCTCGGAATGAATTTTACTATCTACATGCAGGCAGGCAACGGCAGTTCGTTGCACAGCGATGCTCTTACTTCGGCGGGGATCAACGGCAATCCCGATTGGTTCGCGCGCGGCGACAATCTGTTTTGGGACGAATTGTGCCTTGCGGACGAGGACGCGTACGAATATCTCAAAGCGTATCTCAAAAATTATTATACAGAGCACGGGCTTGGCGGAATGCGTACCGACTTCGGATATCTTTTGGGCTTTTGCAACAAGGAAGGGCACGCGCATATCGACGACCGCGCTGACGTCGGATATTGGACTTCGGTAAAATGGTATAAGCTTCTCGACGAACTGTACGAGCTGTTCCCGGTCCCCGAAGACGTGAACGGCGACAGCGAAGTGCATTACTACAAGTGGGAAAACTGCAACTGCGGCGGAACGCACAAAGATTTTGCGAGTATGCGCCGCGCGACGCGCGTTCAGACCACGGATGCGTTCGATCCTCTGAACGTCCGTCGTAGCTTTTACGATGCGAGTTATATTTTCCCGTCGATGCAGCTGATGCTGTGGATGAACGACTATATGTACAATCCCGACGGTCCTTATCCCAACGATAATTACAGGTTCTGGTCGATGCTGCCCGGGTCGCCCTGTCCGATGATAAGTATGCCGTCCGATATGTCGCCGGCGATGTATTCGTCGTTGGTCAACACGATAAAGATATATAAAAACTGGATGCGCGAGCTTGTAAAATACGGCGATCTGTATCACATACTTCCGCGCGCGGACGGTGTGCACTGGGACGGCGTACAGTATTTCGACCCGAATACAGGCAAGGGCGCGGCGCTCGCGTTCAAACCGAATCCCGACGGTACTGTGGAAGATACCGTAAATCTCAAATTCGGCGGTGTGGATCCCGACAAATATTATTACGTATGGTCGGAAGAAGGATATATCCCGTTTAAAACGTATAAGGGTAGCGAGCTTATTGCCGGCATAGATCTTACTATAGAGGGCAGTTACGGCGCGGAGATAATTTATCTTATAGACACCGCAGCAAAGGATGCGGCGGAACTTACGCGCAGACCGGACTCTTTCGGCGTTACCGCAGAGATAAGAAACGGCGGCTTGGAGATAAACGTAGATACCGCCGACAATGCGGACTATTACATGTTTAAAATACTTAACGGCGGCGATATAGTTTATTCGTTCATTTCGGATACAGAAGGCGCAATGTGCAATGTGTTGCACGGTCTTGCTGCAGGTAATTACACGGTGGAAGTTACGGCGTACAACCGTTTCGGAACTGCCGTAAGCTCTTCCGACGTTACGGT
>CAJUBY010000006.1:20033-31489 GCA_910585055.1 uncultured Christensenella sp.
ACAGGCGTCCGAATTTGCGGACGTACTCGAAGCGGACGGCGCGGACGGCGGAGAAGCCGTTATCGACGGCGAAAGATACGTCGGCGGCAATACGCTCGATCTGACCGATACAACGTTCGGTGTTGCGCGTACAAGATCGGTAGAGATAGCTGTCTCGAGCGGAAAGAACAGCGTATCGTTACGGCTTGCGCTCGAAGATGCCGATACCGACGGTAATGTTACGCTTAAGTTCTACGGTGTAATTACCGGAACGCAAACGCTTATCGATACCGCCGAAGTTTCCGCAAAACAAAAGTTTATCGATGTTACGGTACAGGTAAGCGGATACGAAAAAATCATTATAACCGCCGAAAATACGTCGCCCGACGTGTTTGTGCAGAATGCGGTGGGTTACGGCAGAACAGGACTGTACGGCGGTAAACAGTCCGAGAATTACAAGTTTTCGTTCGATATCCGCGTGCTGCGCAACGGACTTAACGAAACGTTCCCCAGGGCAGGCGGATTTGCGGCGTATATAGACGACGATAACTTTGCGGCGTTCTATGTCGACGCGTATTATTCCAATATCGTAATTTACGAGCGTTCTGGCGGAAAACCGAGCGACAGAACTACGAACATAAAAATGCCCGACGGTTTCGATTATTACGCCGATCACAATTTAAAAGCCGTGCGCCGCGGAAGAACGTTCGAATATTATGTCGACGGCAAACTTATAGCTTCCCGAACGCTTTCTATCGGCGCGTCCCAAGTCGCGCTTATAACCGAGGACGCGCAGGCGCGGTTTGCAAACGTCGTACGTACCGTCGGCGGCGAACGGGAAAATATAGCGTGGAAGGCTTACGATACCAAAGTCGATATCAACGGCAAGACGGTGTACGGGACCAAGGTCACGCAAGGCGTTTGGAAACGTCCGAAAACAAAGCTTGTGTTCATAGCGTACTGAAGCGCGCCTTGACCGTTCGTTAAATATGCGGATTGTCCGCATTTAAATAAGGAGAAAATCATGAAAAAAATAAGAGAGCGTTTGATCGCCGTTATAGCCGCATTGTCGGCGGCAGCGACATTCGCAGCGTTGCTGCCGCGCGGCGTGTACGCAAGAGCGGAGGCGGGGGTAGCGGGAACTCAGCCTAAAAACGAGATACGCATAGCGGAAGAGCTTACATGGGAAGGAATTCCGACCGCCGGTTGGGGTGAAGTTCTTAAAAACAAACATCCCGACGGCAGTGCGCTCGTTGTAGGCGGCGTTACATATACCGAAAACAGCATAGGTACGCACATGCCTGCGGCTTACGGAGAGCAGGATATAGTTTACGATATATCCGCGTATTCCGACGAGTTTGCATACCTGGATCTTAAGGTCGGTATGCCGGACACGGGCGGAAACAACAACGTAATATTTTCCGTGCTCGCAGACGGGAAGACCGTCGACAGCTTGCATTGGAATTGCATTCCCGACGGCAGGCACAGACCTATGACGTTGCGTGCCGATGTGCGCGGCGCCGAAAAACTTACGCTCCGTATTTGCGGCGCCAACGCTGCGGAATACAGTTACGGCAACGGCGCGTGCGCGTTTTTGGACGTTCGGCTTTTAAAGGACGTATGGGACGGGTATATGCCGGCAACGCGCATTTACGACCGTATGGAAAACCCGGGCACGGGCGGCTGGAACGAGGGATATTGCGACGGCGTAGCATTCGATTCCACTATCTCAGGCGAAGCTTTCGAATATATGATGTACGACGATAAGCTTTCGTACGACGACGGCATGGGCGTACATTTAAAAAATGTGTCGTACGAATCGTATTCGGCAGCCAAAGAAGATACGAATAATTTCGTGTCGCTTAAATGGAATATAAAAGATCGCGGCTTTTCTAACTTTTCGACGCTGGCATATGCTGCTCTGGGAACGGGGTATCACGTAGACGCGTGGATAGACGGTACTGAAGTTTACACATCCGGGAAGATAGATTCGATAGGAACGTATATACATCATAATTTGGACGCGCGCCTTGCGCCGCGCGAGATAAGCGTTGCGATACCCGAAAATGCGCAAACTTTCGAATTGAGAGTTATTGCGGATACGGCGTTCAACGACGGTCAGATCAATATGGCATCGCCCACGTTTTTCGAGAAAAGCGACAAGCTTGTTTCGCTGTCAGGCGTTCAGAAAGCAGGGAGAGCGCTCGCAATATCGTCCGTCCGATCGTACATGTACGACGGACGCCGTGCGCAGTATTACGACGCGGAAACGGATAAAAACATCGAAGCCCCCGACGGATTGTTCTTTATCGGCGGCACGGAATATACGTTCGATGTGTCGGGGATAGCGCATAACTCGATAACGGGCATACTGGGCAAAGCCGATTTCGGACATTTGGACGAGCAGGGCGTTACGCCGTTGGAACTGCATTATACGGCAGAAGACGAAGACGGAAATGTTACTTCGGGCAAGACCGAAAGTGTCGATAAAACGACTAGCGGAAAACAGATCTCGTTATATATCGGAAATAATGCGAAAACGCTTACATTAAAGATGCATACCGATAATCCGTCGTTCAGCGAGTCGGTATTTGCAAACGCGACATTCACGGATATGTACAGCGTGTCGTTCGACGACGGGACCGAAACAAATACCGTAACTTATGCGGACGGCGAGGCGCTCGGTCAGCCGCAGACGCCGGTAAAACGCGGTCATGCTTTTGTCGGCTGGAAGCTCGACGGTGAAACGGGCGCTTATGATTTTACCGATAAAATCGTTTCGTCCGACATGAAATTTACCGCGATTTGGAACGTGAATACTTACACCGTGACATATTTCGTAAAGCTGGGCGACGGCGAACCGGAGAACGCGGAAAACGAATATCCGTCTGCGGAGTACAAATTCGACGTAGATCTCGAGCTGCCGACAGCCGGTGATGTCACAGGTTACGATTTCGACGGTTGGTTCGTTAACGGCACTGCCGTGGATAAGCTTGCGGCAGGCGAATACGACGCGGACATATCCGTTGTTGCCCGTTATGCGAGACAGACATTTACCGTCACGTTTAAAAACGGCGATGTTACAGAGGAAACCGAAACTGTTTATTACGGCGGAAACGCACATTCCGTGACCGTCGGCAATGTGCCCGGAAAAAAGTTTGTCGGCTGGTATAATAACGGATCGGCGTACGATTTTGCGTCTGCGGTCACGGAAAACATAACGCTTGAAGCGATGTTCGAGTCTGCTGTGTACAATATATTCTATCAACAGCAGCTTGCCGGCGGAGAGCTTACTACGGCAGCGTATACGCCGGCAACGCATACATTCGGCAATAAAACCGAATTGCCTACGGCAAGATCTGTGGACGGATACATTTTTGTCGGCTGGTACGTCGGCGACGTTGCAGTGACCGAACTCGGCGGCGGTGATTATTTCGGCGATATTACGGTCTTAGCAAAATACAGAAAGCAGCCGATAACGGTGACATTCGTTTCCGAAGGCGTAGAGTATAAAGTGGAGTACGACGTCGGTCAAAACGTTTCGCCCAAAGTGCTTATCCGCGACGGATACGTTTTGTGCGGCTGGTACACCGACGAAACGCTCGAGAATGAGTATAAATTCGATACTGCGGTGAATGCGGATATAACGCTGTACGCCAAGTGGAGCAAAGCGGCGGCAGACGTAAGCGTATCGGACGACGGCGGCAGCAATACGGTGTTGATCGTTTCGACGGTAGTTCCTATATCCGTCGCGGTGTGTGCAGGCGCGGCGGCGTTTACTGTATTGCACTTGAGAAAAAAGAAAAAGACGGTTGCTGAAAATGACGGCAGAGGATCCGCGGATGACGAAAAGGACGGCGAATAGTCGGTGACAGGTATCGTTTTTCAGATACAGCGGTATTGCATACACGACGGCGACGGCATAAGAACGTGTGTGTTTCTTAAAGGTTGTCCGTTGCATTGTCCGTGGTGCCACAATCTGGAGGGGATTTCGCCCAAACCGCAAACGGATAAAATCGGAAGCGTTTACGGCACGGAGATGACGGCGGAAGAAGTATGCGCTGCGGCGTCGAGAGATAAAAGCTATTATGCGTTATCGGGCGGCGGCGTTACGTTTACGGGCGGAGAACCGTTGGCGCAAGCCGACTTTCTTGCCGAGACCGCCGAACTGCTCAAAAAAGACGGGATCTCGGTGGCGGTAGAGACGAGCGGCTTTGCGCCGAGCGCTGCGGTGGAAAAAATCGTACCGTTTACGGACAGGGTTCTGTTCGATATAAAGAGTTTCGACGGCGGCAGACTCAAAAATATCATAGGCGCGGAAATAAACGCGATCATGCGGAATCTGGCAGAGTTTTCCGCCGCGGGCATACCGATAACATTGAGGTGCCCCGTAATAGCCGGTTTCAACGACAACGACGCGCATTTCGAAAATATCGGAAAACTGGCAGGCGATACGGAAAACGTGACCGCCGTGGAACTTATGCCTTATCACCGTTTGGGCGTGGATAAATGCAAAAGGCTGGGTGTCGAACCGCACGAATTTAGCGAACTGTCCCGAGACTTATTGACACGGGCGGAAAATACGGTGCGCGCATATTTCGGCAACGTTAAGGTGATGTAACATAATGTGTGACGATCTTGTAAAAAAATTATATGCCGCCGGCGACTTTTTTACCGCCGGATTTATGGAATACGGCGACGGCTTTTTCGGCGCGGTAAAAACGTACTTGAACCGTGCGCCGCTGCCCGAATATAACGGTACCGAGCTGTATCCGCTTTGCAGTATTTGGAACGTAAGAGGAATACTCGATTACAGCTATTCTTTTTCTGCGATACTCAATGCAAATATGTTGGAGAATAGTTCTCTGGACGGATGCGAACGTGCAAAACTTTTGAATAAATACTGCAGTTATCACGAAGTCGGCAGCTGTATAAGCGACAGATACGCGTTGTCCGGCAGAGGCTATACCCATTTCTGTCCGGAGCTGGAACGGTTTATCGACAGATCGTTGCCCGAGTATTTTTCGATGTTCGAAGGCACGGACGAATTTCGCACCAAGATGTCGGTTTTGGGAAACGCCGTCACCGGATACGTCGGACGAATTGCGGAATATCTCGGAACATTCTCAAGCGAAAGGGCGCGTAGGCTTAAAAAAGCGTACGATAATTTTCTCGCAGATAAAGCGGAAAGCTTTTTCGACGCGTTTGTTCGCATACTTTTTGTATTTGCGCTCGACGGCATGGATAGCTTGGGCAATGTCGATAAATGTTTGGAAAAATTTCGGCGTTCGGGCGGCGAAGAAAAGCTTTTTTCGGAGCTGTATTCGGCGTACGAGAATAACAACGCGTGGAATATGGCGTTGGGCACGTCTGCCGAAACGTCGGTCGTTGCGCTCGACGGGTTCGCAGGCGCATGCCGTCCCAATTTATCAGTTAAGGTAGACGAAAATACGTCCGACGAGATATGGAACGCCTGTTTTTCCGCTATGGAGCGCGGCGCCAGACCTGCGTTTTATAACAGGCGCGGTTACGAAACCGCAATGAAAAAACTCGGTGTCGACGATGCCGATATACCGCGTATTGCCTACGGCGGCTGTTCGGAAACGATGCTGTCCGGACTGTCCAATGTCGGTTCGGTAGACGCAGGGATAGATCTTTTGAATGTCCTGTCGGAAGTATGGAAAAGAAAAATATACGGTTCGTTCGACGACCTGTACGGCGATTATCTGTCTTGCGTGCGCGAGAACATACGCACGATAGTGCGCGAGACCAACGACGAGATGACGGCTATGCGCGCGCGTCCGCAGTATATACGCACGCTGTTATGTCCTCCGTGCGCGGAAAACGGCAGGGAATACAACGACGGCGGCGCTAAATACAACTTCAGCGTTATTCATATATGCGCGCTCGCCAATGCCGCGGATTCCCTATACGCGCTTAAAAAGCTCGTATTCGAACGGAAACAATTCGGCTATGTCGAAGTGATGGATATTGTCGGAAACGATTTTAAAAACGGAGAAAATTATCTTGCGGCACTCGGCGGACTTCGGTTCTTCGGAAACGACGACCCCGAAGCAGACTGTATAGCGGCGGATATATTCGATAACGTGTGCGGCGAGCTGGATAAGCATAAGACCGCGATAGGCGGAAACGCATTTCTGCCGGCATGCATAATGTTCAATTCGGCGGTAGCGACGGGTAAGATGACAGAGGCTACGCCGGACGGCAGGCGTGCGTACGCGCCCGTAGCAAACAGCGGCGGTTCCGTAACGGGGCGCGATAAAGTGTCGCCCACGGCTTTGCTCAATTCCGTCGCAAGTATATATCCTATGCGCGCCGTGGGATCGTGGATAGTGAATATCACGCTGTCTTCCGATTTTATAAAAGGCGAGAACGCACGCGCCGCGTTAAAGGCGCTTATACTTTCCTACATGCAAAACGGCGGCTGTCAGCTTCAAATTAATATCACGGACAAAAAAACGCTGTATGCCGCGGTAGACGACGACGAGCTTGCCAAAACTCTTATAGTCCGAGTCGGCGGATTTTCGGAGCGGTTTTCCAATCTTTCGCGCGAATTCAGAAAATTTATCGCGGACAGAACGCAATATTGATCTTTCGGTAAATAATATTTGATCAATATCGGATAAACGTGTGTTCGGCTCCTGTCGAACACATGTTCGCATTGCTCGTAAAAACTCTACGTTTCGGTGAATTTGGAATTATTTTTTAATAGGACTTGACAAAAGATATAGTTTGGTATAATATAAGATTGTATTTAAACTATTTTCGTTAATGGGAGAAAAGATGAAAAAGTGTGTACAGTGCGGCGGTGAATATCCCGACGATATGAAATTTTGCGGAAATTGCGGTTCGCCGCTACCCGAGAACGACGGTAACGTGTGCGGGGCTTGCGGAGCAAAAATCGCGCCCGATGCAAAATTTTGTACGGTATGCGGCGCAAAAATAGCCGAGCGTAAAAACGACCGTTGTGCATCCTGCGGTGCCGTACTCGAAAAAGGCAGCGTTTTTTGTACATCCTGCGGCACTCGCGCGGTCAAAGATCAAAGTTCGCCTAAGCCTACCGTAAAGCAAACGCATGTTGTTAATCGTACAACTCCGGCCGATCGTTCTACAAAATTGAGCGTGTCGTCGTTCAAAAAGAAAGTTACGGCATTCGAAAAAAATCACAATGTCATATTAAATGCCTTTGTTATGACGTTGTCGTTGGTTTTTATATTTGTGGCGTTGTTGTGTCCGGTAAAAGTGACGATGGCAAATCCGACGGCGGCAGCGGCAGGGAGTTCTGAAACATCCGTGTCGTCGGAATCTATTGAAGTCGAGCAATCGATTTGGCAGGTGTTCGGCGCTTTGGGATATCTTAACACTAATATCAATAAAGTCGAAGGCCGTAAAAAGATCACGGAGATATATACCGAATACAACAATGCGGTGCGTCAAGCTCAACATGAGTTTAACGCGTGGGCTATGATTAATAAATATGTTACCGAAGACGAGGCCATAGATAAGTTCGGCGAGATTTTTGTAAATCATATGTCAGATGTAAACATATTCGGGTATCAGATGGCAATAACCAGTGTCGGCGCACTCGATCATTTACAGGGCGAGAATACCGAATATCCGATTGCCGATCAATTGGATGCAATGCGTGCGACTGCCGTAAGCGGTCTTGTCATGGCGTTGATATCTATAGTTTGTCAGTTGGGAATTGCGATAACCGCTCTGATTTTCCTCATATTCGGTATCGTCGGTTTAATAAAGAAAAGAACGATACGCCTGTTTGGATATATTACGCTGGTCATGATTTTTGCATTCGTCGGATTGGCGGTGCTGTCGATCGCCCCGTTAGGCGCACCTAGCGGCGCAATGTTTGCTTTGGCGCTTACGTCGGTCCTGACATATTTCGTATGTGCGGCAGTCCGCGCGTTCATGACGGACAAAAAGCCCAAATACATTTTAAGACGCGTAATACATTCGTCGTTGGCTATCGTCGTATTCTTCTTATTGTGCAGCCGAGTGATATCTGTGACGATTACGATGTCGGCAGATGCCGTTAAATCGACTTCCGTAATTTCTCCGCTCGGAGCGGCTGTCGAAACATTGCTGTCGTGCGCAGTTATCAAGACCCTAAACGATGTCGGTATCGTCGCATCCGGAGGAAGCTATGCAGGCGCGATAGTCGCTGCGGTGATGGGAATAATTGCTTTTTCGCTGTTGTGTGCGGCTATGACAAAATCTTTGCAATTGCTTGCTTTCAATACCGAGAGCAACGGGAAGGTCGATGTGTTTACGCTGTGCGGAGCCGTTATGCTCCTGGCAATGGCAATAACGCTGGCTATAATCGGTTCTGCGGACGAAATTCCGGAATTGTTCGAAAATGAGATCGGATACAAATACGCTATTTCGGCGAGATCGTTCGTATATGTTTCGATGGCGTTTGCGATCTGTGCATTTGTATTCGAATTGGTATACGGAATTGTTGTTTGCGGAAACGGCGGATCGTCCGGTTTGGGGTCAGGTGCGGTTATGGAAGATAAGGCGGCATCGGTCGCCGTTGCCGATACGGAAAGTTCCGCGGAAGTACGGCAGGGCGAAACAAGCGCCGGTCCGGAACAGCCGGCTGAAGAAAACAAACAGGTTGACGCCGAGCCTGAAGCCGTTTCCGTTAACGTTTGATCGAAGATTAATAATCGGTTTGTTTATGTCGGCCGCAGCCCGGTATTCACGTGCTGCGGCCGTGTTTTAAAACAACTAAAATTCGATATGCCGACATATACTGTAATATGTTTAAATCGTTTTTACGGTCCGTGTCGGTGGCAATGCTTATCGTAGGTACTATGATAGGCGCCGGATTTGCGTCGGGCAGGGAAGTCGTGGCGTTTTTCGGCGCCGTGCCCAATATGTTTATAGCGCTGATCGCGGGTATCCTCGTATTCGGCTGCTCGGTGTTGTTTCTGTTTGTCGGACGGCGCGCTCAAAAGCCGGATATAGGTGAGGTCAACGGATGTGTGTTCGGAAAGTTCCGAGCGCTCGCCGACGTGTTTATGCTGTTCAATTCAATGACGGTGCTGGGCGCAATGCTCGCCGGGACCGACAGTCTTGCGGCTGAATTTATAGATATTAGACCGCTTGCGTCCGTCGTTCTCGGCGGTCTGTGCGCCGTGACGGCGGTCAAAGGAATGTCGGGCGTGTTAAAAGCCAATGCGGTGCTTGTGCCGATAATGATAGTTTTTTTATCGATATGCAGTATTATGGCGATAGAGTTTCCGTTCAGAGCGCAGACGTCGCATATCAACGTATATAACATCGTATTGTACGTATCGATGAACATGATACTGGGCGGCAGCGTTTTGACTACGGTGCGCAGACTTTCGCCGCGCGAGATCATATTGTCGTCCGCTTTGGCGTCGGTGATAATCGCGGCGCTACTTGTGCTTATAATGGGCGCTTTGCAGTCGTGTTCCGCCGCTCACGCGGATATGCCTGTGCTGCTTATCGCTTTAAAGAACGGAAGGATCATGTATTTGATCTGTATGCCCGTTATTGCCGCATCTATTTTTACTACCATGCTTTCCGCTTTTAAATCGGTGTACGATTACGTGGTCGGCTTTATAGGCAACAAAATAATATCGGCAGTATCGGTTTTGGCTGGCGGTATGTTTGTCGGCGCAATGGGATTTTCGGGTGTTGTAGATACTTTGTATCCGATAATGGGTATTATCGGTATGGTTTATCTGTTATGCAACGGCTGGTATTTGGTTCGTACACGCGTAAAACGCAGAGTAAAGAACAAGGCGAAACGTATACGGTCGGCGGTACGCGGTAAAGTCGGAAACAGGTAAACGTAAAGCGGAGTGTTTTTACGCCGCTTTACGTTTCGAGAAAATTTTATAAATCATTCTGCATGGAATTTCTTTTTGGCTATGCGTTCTACCCCGGCTACCGCCAGATACATAACGGTTGCCAATAAGCATAGGATCACAGTGCTTGCCATTACGAGATCCATTTTAAAAACCTGACTGCCGTATATTATCAGGTATCCCAGTCCTGCGGTAGATACCAGATATTCGCCCATGATCGTACCTACCCAAGCAAGCCCGACGTTTATCTTCAGCATATTTACGAGCGCCGGAACGTTGGCAGGCAGTATGAGTTTTGTCAGTATCTGGAATTTGCTTGCGCCCATCGAGCGCATAAGAAGTATCTTGCCTTCGTCCACAGCCATAAATCCGTTGAGCACGCTTATTACGGTAACGATAATACAAATAAGTATCGTCATCACTATTATAGCCTGAGCGCCTGCGCCGACCCAAATTATGATTATGGGGCCTAGCGCTATCTTAGGCAAAGCGTTGAGTACAACCATATAAGGTTCTATGACACGGCGCAGTTTAGTGAACCGCCAAAGCAGAATCGCTATAAGTATCCCGAGTCCGCTGGCTATAAGAAAACCGACTATACATTCTATGAGAGTATAGGCAATGTGTACGAAAAGTTCGGATATCTCTATGGTCGACAGAATTTTTACGATACGCGACGGACACGAAGTTATAAACGGATCTATCAGATCGAATTCGGCGGCAAGTTCCCATATTCCGATAAGGGCTACCAATAAGCCTATTTGTAAAAGTACGGTCGTCAGCTTATCGGTCCGCCGTTTTGCAAGATATGCCTGTCGCGGTGTTTTGGATCGGGGCATAAGACAGGGCAGACTTTTATTTATCTTCATGTTAGGCTCCTTAAAGCGGTTGACATTGCAAAAGCTAACACGCGCGGCGTGTCGCGGCTTGCAGTTGAGTTTCCCGAAAATCAGTCGGCAACGCAAAATTTACGTTTGCTTTGATTGCACCGCCGGCTTTTTTTCGCGATCGGACTTAAGCAATTCGCTTATTTTGTAAACGATAAGCTTGCCGAGATCGAAAACGAACAGTCCCGTATCCTTGACCAATGTCACGGCATCAGACAGGACCTGTTTGCCTGTTACGCGTTCGGTCATGTTCATAGCGTTACCTCCTTCCATACTTTATCGAACCAATACGTAAATTTGGGGTTTTCGCGGCGTTTGAGCGGCGTGGGCGCGTCTATATCTATTTCGAATACTGTCTTTACTGTAGCCGGACGTTTCGTAAGAACTATTATGCGATCCGCCATAGACACGGCTTCCGCTATATCGTGCGTTACGAGCACGGCTGTTTTCTGTTCGTTTTTGATGATGGAATGAACGTCGTCGCAAACCGTCATCCGTGTTTGAAAATCCACCGCCGAAAACGGTTCGTCCAGCAACAAAAGTCGCGGCTTGAATGCGAGCGTGCGTATAAGCGCTGCACGCTGTCTCATACCGCCCGAAAGCTGAGTGGGGTAAGCGCTGCGGAATTCTCCCAGCCCGTATTTTTCGAGCATATCCGTCGCATATTTTTTTGATTCGTCGTTCAGCTTTTTCTGTACGGAAAGTCCGAGCA
>CAJUBY010000006.1:31499-44548 GCA_910585055.1 uncultured Christensenella sp.
CGCTTCGATTGTTCGCCATTCGAAAAGATTGTCGCGTTGCAGCATATACCCGACATTGCCGCTCGAGGCGACTACGGTCTGACCGTCGATCGTAACGGAGCCGTCCGTCGGCTGCAGCAAACCGGCTATCATAGAGAGCAGGGTGGTCTTACCGCAGCCGGACGGTCCGACGAGAGCGATAAATTCGCCCTCGTCGACCGACAGCGTCAGATCGCGCACGGCTTCCGTTTCGCTTTTTTCGGTCTGGTATATCACGTCGACGTGGTTTATATCGAGCAGTGCCATTTTACCACCTGTTATTTGCCGAGTTCTTCGATCAGTTCGAGCGCGATGCTGTTATCTACGGCAAGGTTGTAATCTGCGCGCGACGACAGGGTACCGGCGTTTTCCATTATCGACTGAAGGCGGTTGAATGCCGTTTCGGTCATGACCGGCGTTTCGCCCCAAGCCTTGATCCCGAGATAGCTCTTGACAGCGGCTGCAATTGACGTTTCGGGCGTGCCGACAAACGATTTTGCAAGCGCTTTGGCTACCGTTTCGGGCGTGTTTTCTACCATATATTTATGTCCGCGCATTACTGCCTTCAAAAAAGATTTCGCAGTCTTTTTGTTTTCGGACAGCCATGATTTTTGTGCCGAGAACGCCGTGTACGGTACTTCGCCGGACGCTTCGCCGACAGACGCTACGATATAGCCTTTTCCGAGCGCCACATATTCGGATGCCGTGGGTTCGAACATAGTGGTGTAGTCTATGCTTTTATCGGTATCGAAAGTGCCTACCATGGCGTCGAACGCGACGGACGTATCGAAATTATCTGTGTCTGTCGATACTCCGTGTTGGTTCATTACCCATTGAAGCGTCATGGCAGGTACGCCGCCCGGTCTGCCGGCTAGGATATGCTTGCCTTCGAGATTCGCCCAATCGAAGTCGGGTTCGGGATTTCTGCCCACGATAAACGATCCGTCGCGCTGTGTAAGCTGACCGAAGATTATGGGATAGTCACGCTGTCCTTCGACGTGACAGTATAAGGCTACTTCAATAAGTGTCCTAATTTTTATACTATATATTGTAGTTGATTTATTTAACTGTCCAATTTACAGTAATTTTATCGCCGTCGATCACAATTTGTTTGATAAGTTGCTGCAACAGGCGGCGTTTTTCTTTTTTGGATGCAGTAGGGAATTCCCGTTGTTTTTGCTTAAGATACTCGATCGAGACTGTAGGCGAAGCAGCGAGCGTTTGTTTTTCGTTGTCGATCACCGCAAGATTTTTTTGTATATGTTTGTTGATTTCATCAAATCGATTTGTATAAGTGTCTTTATCGATAGATTCGCCGAGATACAAATCAAGCAGTCGTTCCTTTTGTTTTTTTAGTTCGCCGTTTTCCAAAAGTAATTTATCAATTAGTCCGGTACTCGATTGCGGTATAGTAAATTCGGTAAACTGTAAATTTTGTACCATATTTGCCACAAGATTGTCAAGCGCTTCGGTGGGGTATAGTTCGTTATCGCAAGGTTTTTCTCCGTGTTCGGCTCGATTGTATTTAATACGGGCAGTACAGCCGTACGAAGTATACGCGTATTTTTCGATACATGCCACTTTATGGGCACGTCGCTTGCCGCAGTATGCTCGTCCGCATTTGGCGCACACTATCAGACCTGTAAGTAAATACGGGGTATTGTCGTGTTCGCGGTGCGTCGCGTTGCGCTTGATTGCTTCCTGCGCCTGTAGATAAGTTTCGTATGAAATTATGGGATCGTAGTTTGTTGCCTTTATAAGTTCGCCGTTATGAATAAAATAACCCGTGTACATCGGTCGCTCTATTACGGGTTTACAGCTCATGGAATTGGTGAAATATCTTACATGCGGATATTTCTCTTTGCAATATGCGTACAATTTACGAAACGAAAACCCGTTGATATATTTTTCATACATATCCCGTATGACTTCAGCTTCTTCCTGCACGATCTCCATTCGGTCCGTCTTTTTGTCAAGCTTGTAACCGAACGGCGATTTGCCCGGGCAAGTGTATTTTCCGCTACGGGCGCGTGCGGCTTTGCCCATTTGCATTCGTTCGACTATCGTTTCGCGTTCCAGCTCGGAGAATGTCGCCGACATTTTGAGCGCCGCGCGACCGAACGGGGAAGAGAGATCGAGATTTTCGTTGAGCGAGTAGAGCGTAACAGAATATTTGTCGAATAGCTCCACAAGCTCCAAAACATCTTTGACATGACGCGAAAGGCGGTCGAGCTTGTATATAAGTACAATGTCGATTTGTTTTGCTTTAACAGCGGCGAGCAACCGCTCCATTGCCGGGCGGTGGAGATCTTTTCCGGAAAACCCTTCGTCGGAATAAATGCCGGCAATATCATAAGACTGTGCCGTAGCATAAGCGGACAGCTTTTCCTTTTGCACGCCGATTGAATATCCGTCGGTCGCTTGTTCGAGTGTTGATACTCTACAATAGATCGCAGCTTTCATAGATTATTGTTGTTTCTTAAAAAATGATTTTGGTATTCCTGTTGCGGTTACTATTTTTTGTGCTATTGTATTATTTACGGCTTGATATAATTTTTTTACAGCATCTTTTATTAAATTTTTAAAATGCTCAAATAAATCTTGATCCATAAAGTCATACATACAGCCTATTGCACCAAACAAGTCGTTTTTTGGTTTTGTTATGTGGTATGCTTGCATTAGTACATTGTTGTGCGAAACAACAAGTCGTTCAGATGAAAAGTCATATATTCTTTGGTCGTGTGCGGCTTTATTTCTTAATAAAACTAAAATCTTAATTGAATTGTTGATGTCATTAAATTGAACATTTTTATGTAAAATTGTTGATAAGTTTTTAGCAACACTACGCTTATCGTTCTCTTTCATGCACATAAAGAATTTGCTTACAGTTCCAAAAGACATTACATTTGCGAATACCCAAAGCGGTACGCGTCCAGCATAGTGTTGTATGTAGTGACATATCATCTTATTGCTTGATAACCGTTCGCCTTGTAGACGATTATATAATCCAGTAGCTAATTTTGATGATTCTATTGGTTCATTTGTAATATCAAAATTATTAATATTTGTATAATCTAAATCATGGCAGGGGTACGCTTTTGAAAATTCATACGCTATAACAGATTTGAATGTTCGTTCAACCTCGATAAGATATTCAGAAAAAACTAATCGTATGTGTTTATCAAATGCATAAAGGGAAATTATGTCGCTAAAAGTAGTCCCATCGATAAATGTTTCAGGCGTAACTCCTGTCTTAATGAATACACTCTTATATGCATTAATAACATTGTAGTAATTATTTGCAGCAATAAAATCTATAGCTGCTGATTCATTTTCAATAATTAAATTACGCCCTTTTAGGATCGTAATTTGCTCTTCGTATGTTTTGAAATCTATCATAATAACTCCTAAAAAAGAAAACGCCCAATTATTTGGACGCTCTCTTTTGGCAACGGGCTTCGCAAGTCTCCGTCGCTCATTCAGTAATAGTATATTACCATACGTCCGAAAAAATGTCAAGTAGTTTTTACAACTTTGTTGTGAGAACATCAAAAATTTATCCGTTCCCTAAATAGGTATACGACTTCACCGTAGACGCGGCATAGCTGTAAGTCGCTATCTTTTATGGTTATGACAGGGTACTCGGGATTGCGCGGGACGAGCCGCATCCAATTCTCGCCCTTGACGTATTCCACTTTTTTAACCGTTGCTTGTTCGTAGTTGAACCCTACGGCGGCAACTGTTCCGCTATCGACCGAATCGCAACGACGAATGAGCACTTTGTCGCCGTTCTCTAATAGGGGAAACATGCTGTCGCCCTTGACTTCCAAAACAAAGTAATCGTTTGGGTTGCGCGTCTTTATAAGGTGGGGCGGAACGACGATATCTTCGCCCGTATAGCTTTCTTCGGCAACGCCGTCATAACCTGCGCAGATCGTTCCGATAACCTGATATTGGTACATATCGTTTTCGGAAAATTCTTGTGCGAGATACTCTGCTGTGATTGTATGATCCTCATAAAACCAAGATAAAGGTTTTTTGCAAAATTGAGCAATTTTGTCGAGTGTTTTTCTTGAGGGGCTTGCTTTGCCATTTTTCCAGCCCTGTAATGTGCCGTTGGGGAGATTTGCGTTAATCTCAAATTGGCGTTCATTTAAACCCATTTGATTCATGACTAATAAAATGTTTTTTACTGTGATATACATTTTTTCTCCTATTTGTAAAATAATGTTGACATATAGAAAATATTTCTATATAATAATGGTGATGAAACGAAAGGTGGTAGACAAGGTGAAAGGCGCAATTATAAGATTAGTATTAAGCATTATCGGTTTTCTTGGAGGTATTGCAGGTTTGACGCTAACGATAATTTCCGTTTTATCACATTAGTATTTGTATATATCTTTAGTGTAAACTTTTTCTTAATAGGTTTATTGTATGTAAATGCCAAGTTACATTCTTGTGATGAATTGGCGTCAATTTGAACATTCTCAAAAATTCCACTTTTGTTGTGTGATTCTTGGTAAACTTCTAAAACATTATTATCATATACGGCTTGAATTTTCTTAATGGTAAATGGTATTGATGTGTGGTTTGTGATGTTGTAGCGAATAGCTAATTTATATGAACCGTTATTTTCGGTTGGAATACAATAACGACGTTCATACGAAATTGATATTCGAAGCTTTCTCGCGCGAATATCAATAATGGATAATATTCCACCGGGGACGCCGCCAATTAGGGCAACAATTGATACTATCAGTGTTGTGATTTCATATTTAGTCATAAAAATTTCTCCGAAAATAAATTTAAAAAATATAGAAAAAATATCTAAATATGCTTGACATATAGAAATATTCTCTATATACTATGAGTATAACAGCGTTGCAAGACTATTTTATCACAAGGATAGCCAAAAGTCAACGGGAAACAAGGGACGTAAGCATGATTAAATACTATATCGACGGCGAGACGCGGTATCTCATAGGAAGCAAGAGCTACACGGAGAGCGAGTTTCAAGCCATGCGCGAAGAGACCGCGAAGAAAGACGAGAAAGCGGGTTATAACGACAGGCGTGTCGGCGTTTACGATAAATGGTATAGATACAATCGGGCGGACGAGGGTGCGGCATACGACAGAGGACAGCGAAAAGCTGTCGATAGCATGCGGTACGGTGTAACGGCAGTCGTAATAATCGAGTGCAGTCATTGAAAATTCAAAGGAGGTAAACATGTTCAAAGAACGAATTAAGGCGTTTCGAGAAGAGCGAAATTGGACGCAAAGCGAGCTTGCGCGTCGGCTCGGCGTGTCGCATACAATCATTCAGGGCTATGAGCTCGGCACGAGAAAGCCGAGCAACGACATGCTTTGTGCGCTTGCGGATTTGTTCGGGTGCACGACGGACTATTTGCTCGGACGAACTGAAAAGTCGTAACGCGGACAAGCGCGCGCCGCATATAAAGGCGGCGAGAGGTGCAGTAATGAAACGGAAAAAAGTTAACCCGACGGTGACGCACGTAATGGCGGACGGTCGAGTTCTCACGCATGAACAGTTCATGGCAGAGCCTTACGTTGTGGTTGCCGAGGACAATTACGAGTTCCACGTCAAGTGCAATCAGGTATTCGACCCGAACTATTGGACGAAAGAGCGAATGCGCAAAAAGTGGGAACGAGCCGAGGCGCGGCGTGCGGAGCTCGAAGCGCAGCAAGCGGAGATCGCGCGGCAATTACGCGACGTTACATAGTCTGCGGACCGCGGACAAGCTTAATATTTAAAGGAGGTTAAAATGCAGAACAACATTAAGGTGTACGATAAATCGGGCGCAGTCCATACGATACATACCGAGTACAATTTTGGCAGATACATTATTTATCTCGACGGCGCTTATTACACTGCTGCGGACGATCGGATAGAGCTTGACGATACAATACGCGAATTAATTAAATACAAGCAATATTCGATGACGCGTCAACGGCAAAAAAATACTCCGCCCCAAAAGCCTGCAAGCACCGTGGCAGAGTAAAAAAGTTTGAATAGGACAAGCCTAAACTTGCCCTAATTGTACCACAACGACATAAAAAAGTCAAACAAAAAATTCAATTAGGAGAATAACATGGAAGATTTCGACAAAAAACAGCTTGCTTTAAAGACTATGCAAGCGGATTTGATAGAAAACGGAGTGATCCACACTGCCGAACAGCTTATAATCGCACTTCACAACATTGTGCAGCGCAAGGAGCTGAAGATAGAAACTATCGCGGCGCATTCGGATAGACTCAATATTATGCTTGACGCATTATACAAGGCGCGGCAAAGTGTCGATGAAGAGATCGCGTATCAGGCAAAAAAGGAGACCCGTAATGCAAATTAAACTTATCGAGATACGGGATATAGGCACCAATATTCAGGCGCTGGCGATCAAAATGTCCGGAGAACGCGATGAAGAATTCACGTTTTTAAGTCGCGCCGGATTCGGGAACAGCGAGCTTGTTTACATTATCAAGATCTTGACACAAGAAGCGCACTACGATCCGTTCGAGTGGCGATGCAGAGATCCGCGCACGATGTTCAATGCTCATCGGTATATCCAGCAACATTTCGACGAGCTTCCGGCTTACGCAGTTGTTGACGTTGAATACATTTTGGGTGAAACGGATAAACCTAAAACATCGGAAATATGGAGATGAACATGGATACAAAGGATCTTTTTACAGTCACGATAACAGGAGCAGATACTGAAATATCGTCATTTGCGAGCGACTGCGTGCTTGTAGTAGCGCATAAAGTTTCGGAAAACGACGAGTCCGGTACGGATTTTTCGATGTCGCTTAATACAACTGCGTCGGGAGCGACATTGCTAATGCTTTTAGATGCAATGGATCGCGCGAAAGAGCAGATATTGGAATCCGAACCCAAGCTTATGGAAATATACTATAAAGCCAAAGGAGGATCATATGGCAGCTAACAACAGTTTATTCGCGCTTGCCGCGGACTATGATAATCTTTACCGTGCGCTTATTGGATCGGTCGATGAAGACGGAGTTGTAGACATAGATATTGCGTCGGCGGTAGAGCAGGCAAAGGGTACGTTTGAAGAAAAAGCGGTTGCTGTGGCGACTGTTTACAGAAAGCTCGGTAACGATGTCGAATTATTCAAGGCAGAGATTGATAGGCTTTCGGCAATTAAAAAACGTATAGAAAACGAACAGGACCGCGTGAAGAAGTATCTTGCGTTGGCGTGTGAAAAAACGGGAACAGAGAGTATAAAAGGCATTTATGCGAGTATCTCGTTCCGTAAGTCCGAACAGACGGTGATCGATAACGAAAGCGAAATCCCGGCGGAATACATAATCACAAAAACTACGATGTCGCCGGATAAGACAAAGATCAAAACAGCGATAAAAGCCGGGCAAACAGTACCGGGCGCGCACATAGCCGAAGTGCGTAACATTCAGATAAAGTAGGTAGCGATATGAATATTTATCAGGCAATACACGGCGTGATGACGGATGTCGGCGCAATTGGCAAGGACAAAAAGAATCAACAGCAAGGATTTATGTACCGCGGTGTAGACGACGTAATGAACGCATTGCAGCCGGCGTTCGTACATAATAACATTTTTGTTGTTCCCGAAGTATTGGAGCAAACGCGCGAAGAGCGCACAACGGCAAAAGGCGCACAACTATTGTACAGCATAATCAAAGTCAAATTCACCTTTTACGCGGACGACGGTACGAACGTATCTGCAACGGTAGTCGGCGAAGGAATGGACAGCGCGGACAAGTCAAGTAATAAGGCAATGAGTGTTGCATTTAAATACGCGTGTTTTCAAGTCTTTTGTATTCCTACCGAAGAAATGGTCGATCCGGACAGCGAATCGCCGCCACAGTCGACGCGAAAACCGCAATCAAGCGTGCAGTCAACACAAAAACCTATACAACAAGCATATGACAATTCGTCGAGACCTGCATCGACTGTTAAGGAGATCAAATCGCAACGCACATTGCAGCTTGAATATCTCATAAACGGTACATCGCATACGCTTGATGAAGCGAACGATTTTGCGCTAAAAGGTTATAACGTAAAAAGCTATGAAGAGCTTACGATACCGCAATTCAACAATTTATATGATCGTTTGCAAAAGAAGATCGAAAAGGAGAAGAGTGATGGCAAGTGAGCTTGGTACAATAGAATGTACGCTCGGCGACGTACTTTACGGGCGAGACGGCTCGCTCGTAATCACGATTCAAGCGTGTGGTGCGGAAAAACGTACAGTCGAGGAAATATACGACGCGGTACGTTCGGGGCAAGAAGACCCCACAAAACGGCTTACAGCGCAATTCGCATGGCATAGAGAAAAACGCAGTATAAACGCAAATGCGTACTTTCATGTGCTTGTCGGTAAGATAGCTAAAGCCACGCAGCAAAGCGAAACCGAAATCAAGCGTCAGCTTGTTTTTGACTACGGTGTGCAGCTTGGAGCATTAATACTCGAAAAGGATATGTTGCCTGAAAAAGCGGGTGTTGAGTACGCAAAATCGATTAACGAGTTTAATTCGCCGAAAGGTAAGCCATGTATTCAGTACATGATATACAAGCAAACGCATACGCTCGATACGGCGGAAATGTCAAGACTTATAGACGGTGCGGTATCGGAAGCAAAACAACTCGGTATAGAAACAAAAACTCCCGAAGAGCTTGACAAGATCAAAAGCCTTTGGGCAGCAAATAAGGAGTAGAATATGAACAGAATAACACTTATCGGCAATCTTACGCGCGATCCCGAATCGAGCAGCACGCAGGGCGGAGTCAACTTTACGCGGTTCAACATAGCCGTCAACCGTCCGTTTACAAACGCCGCAGGCGAACGGGTCGCCGATTATTTCGATATCGTCACTTGGCGGCAGCTTGCCGAACGGTGCGCAAAGTATCTGTTTAAGGGCAGCAAGGTCGGAATACACGGCTCTGTACAGCGTAGGCAGTATGAGGATCGCGACGGTATAAAACGTACATCGTTTGACGTTGTCGCAGACGAAGTAGAGTTTTTAACGCCCAAGACCAATAACGGACAACCGCAAGACAGTCAACCGAATCATCCGATTTCGGACATGCAACCCGTAGATAACGACGATTTGCCGTTTTAATAGCTATGGATATCAAGGAACAAAGTAATTATTACGCGGTCATCCCTGCAAACGTGCGTTACGATAAGCGCTTAAGACCGCAGTGCCAAATGCTGTATGCGGAAATCACGGCATTGACTGTAGCGAAAGGCTATTGTTGGGCGAGAAACGCATATTTTGCCGAGCGTTTCGGCGTAAGCGAACCGACGATAGGGCGTTGGTTAAATATACTCAAGCAAACAAATTACATCTATATTGAAGTTGTACGCGACGGCAGAGGAAAGGTCGTAGGTCGCAAAATATACATAGCCGAAGCTGCCGCAGAAAGGCGTTCCGACAGCGAAAAATCGGGCGAAAAAGACCACTTGTCAAAAATGATAAGTGGTCAAGAAAACGCCGAAAACTGCCACTTATCAAAAATGACAAGTGGTGAGAACATAGCAAAAACCACTCTTCAAAATTGCGGAGTAGAGCCACTGATCAAAAATGATCAAGATAATAATACAGATAAAGAAGTTATTAATAATAAAAATCTTGGTGGTGTAGATAACTCTTACAAACAACAACTACGCGCGCGCGAGGGAGTGAGTTATGCACATTTATCCGATTGTGTCACCGTTGACAAATTCGAGGAAGCATTAGCATGTCGGAATTGGGGGAAGTATCCGAATGGTGACGCGTATGAAAAAGTCCGAGATACACTAATTGAGCTTATAAATCGTGGCGAAGTTAAGCTTGATGAGATTACCCGTGACGATATCTGCGCTTTAATCGGCTCGATGTTCAAAGGCACGAAACGCCGCAGAATAACAGACATACGAGCATACATACTCGCTACGATAAAAAACATGCGCGAAGCACACCGTGAGGAATTAAAACGCGAACATGAAGTGGTGGAACAGTCAGAATCAATGGTATCGTATCTTGCGTTAACGGACGGCTTAGCACATGCGGTGAACGTGCCGCGCAGTCAATCATTCACCGATACCGAGCAGGCACAGCGCATGTGGGCGGACATAAAATTGCGACTTCAATTACAAATGGGTACATTATCTTACGAGATATGGATTGAACCGATTATTGCGGTCGGATATTTACACGGTGAACTCATATTAAAATTCCCGTCGCCGCAAGCGCGTGACGAAGTCACCGAAAGATATTCCAAGCACATGCAAGAAGCGTACAAACAAGTAGCGTAAAGACTTAATCGCGGAGGAATTATGAAAAACAAAGGCTATCAAGACAATTTATTCAACGAGCTTATCGTTGACAATTTCGCCGGCGGAGGCGGCGCGAGTGTTGGAATAGAACTTGCCGTCGGTCGCCCCGTGGATATAGCAATAAATCACGACGCGGACGCAATCGCCATGCACGAAGTAAATCATCCGTACACAGAACATTACCGCGAGGATGTTTTTGCAATCGACCCTGTGAAAGTTACAGGCGGACGTCCTGTCGGAATAGCGTGGTTTAGCCCCGATTGCAAGCATTTCAGTAAAGCGAAAGGCGGTAAGCCCGTGGAAAAGAAAATACGCGGATTATCGTGGGTAATACTCAAATGGGCAATGTCGGCGGTAGCTCCGCGCTGTATTTTTATGGAGAATGTCGAGGAAATTCAGACATGGGGTCCGCTTGCGGAAATCAACGGGCAATTGTATCCCGACCCGAAACGAACGGGCGAAACGTTCAAAGGCTTTATAGCAATGCTTACAAGCGGAATAAGCAAAGACCATCCAGCATTTGCCGAAGCCTGCGAGTTTTTGAAAATAGACCCGAACGGCATCGACGGCGACAGGCTATCACAGGGCTTGGGTTACAAGGTCGATTATAAAGTGCTTAAAGCATGCGACTACGGCGCGCCGACAATTCGCAAACGGTTTTATCTCGTAGCGCGAAACGACGGACAGCCGATTGTATTTCCGCAACCGACGCACGGCGACGGAAAAGGCTTGAAACCGTACAGAACAGCCGCAGAGTGTATCGATTGGACGATTCCGTGTCCGTCGATATTCGGGCGTAAAAAGCCGCTTGCGGTCAATACCCAAAGACGCATAGCGCGAGGGTTGGATAAGTTTGTTATCAAGAACCCGAAACCGTTTATATTGCAAATATCTCAAACGGGTGGAGGAAATAGCCGTGTGAGCGAGCTTTACGAACCACTAAAGACTGTTTGTGCAAAAAACGAACATTGCGTTGTAAATCCATCTATTGTACCTATAGGTTACGGCGAGCGCAAAGGACAAGCCCCGAGAGTAAACGACAGTAAAGAACCGTTAAGTACAGTCGTATCGAGTTGCAAACAAAATGTTTGTGTGCCGCAGATAGAGCCGTACATCATGAGTAACAACACAAATAACGTGCCGAAAAGTACAGTAGAACCTTTACCGACGGTAACGACAGGTAATCGGAACTTTCTTTGTGCGCCTTCTATTGTGCAGTATCACTCGGAGCAGGGCGATAGAGAGGTGCGCGGACAAAAGACGGATGAGCCGCTTAAAACGGTGGATACGCAACCGCGATACGGCGTGAATGCATGCTACCTATCGAAGTATTTCAGCGGTGATCGTGTAAACGCATCGTCGGCAGACGCGCCCAATCCGACCGTAACGGCGCACGACCATAGCGCAGTGGTTGCTGTGCATTTATCGAGTAGGTACGGCGACGGCAAAGACGGTCGCGGCAGTGAGGCGGACAGTCCTGTGCATGCGGTTACAGGTACGAATCACGAACATCTTATCGCCGCGGATATTGTGCATTATTACGGTGGTGCAGACCATGCAAGCAAAGCGGATAAACCGATTGCTACGGTGGTAACCAAACCTCGGCACTATTTGACAGAAAGCCATTTATGCGTACTACGCAACAATATGGACTGCAAGAGCTTACAAGAGCCGATACCGACGCTTACGACGTCGCCCGGACACATGGCGCAAATAATTACATATCTGCAGAAAATCGATACCACGCAGAATTTATGTCATTGGAACGAAGTGCGGAAGCTGCTCAACGAATATGCAGGATACAGCATAGCCGACGACGAAATTCTTATAATCGAGATAGACGGTGTACCGCATTTCATTTCGGACATAGGCATGCGCATGTTAAAGGCGAAAGAGCTTAAACTCGCACAAGGGTGTCCGACCGATTATATAATCGATATCGAACAGGTAACGGGTAAGAAGTACAGCGAAGCAAAGCAAATAGCGCGATTGGGGAATATGGTATGTCCGCCCGTAGCGACGGCGCTCATACGGGCGAATTGCCCCGAAATGGCGTACAAAAAACCGTTACATACGGTAAGAGAATTAGACACCGCAATATGCGGATAAAGGAGTAAAACATGAAACGAACAGCATACAAAGGTTTCAAACTTAACAGCAAAAACGAACTTCACTGCAGAGATATGGTATTTCGCGTCGGAGAGACAGCAGAAGTGACCGGTCCGCTTAAACTGTGTTACAACGGTATTCACTTTTGTTGGACTCTTAACGATATAAACGAGTATTACGACTTGCGTAACAGCGTTATTTGCGAAGTGGAAATTCTTGGAGATGTCGTTAATCAATCCGACATGAAAAAAAGTTGTACAAACAAACTTAAAGTAATTAAAATACTCACTAAAGAAGATGTGTGGAAGATAAGCAATACGGGGGATTATAATACCGGATATAAAAATAGTGGAGACTGGAACACGGGAGACTGCAACACGGGAGACTGCAACACGGGAGACTGCAACACGGGAGACTGCAACACGGGAAACTGCAACACGGGAAACTGCAACACGGGAAACCGCAACACGGGAGACTGCAACACGGGAGACTGGAACACGGGAGACTGGAACACGGGAAACCGCAACACGGGAAACCGCAACACGGGAAACTGCAACACGGGAAACCGCAACACGGGAA
>CAJUBY010000006.1:44648-66978 GCA_910585055.1 uncultured Christensenella sp.
AACACGGGAAACCGCAACACGGGAAACTGCAACACGGGAAACCGCAACACGGGAAACTGCAACACGGGAGACTGGAACACGGGAGACCGCAACACGGGAGACTGGAACACGGGAGACTGGAACAGTGGATTTTTCAATACTAAAGAAAATAAATGTTACATATTTGATAAACTTTCCGATATTACCGTAAAAGAATTTTATCGAAGTCGGTATCATGCTGCGCTAATCTCATCCCCGTTTATGCTCACCGAATGGGTAAACTATACTGCTGAAGAGAAACAGGCGGATAAAGCAAAAGAACTCATTGGTGGATACTTGAAACGCTATGATTTTCAAGAAGCGTGTGCCAAATGGTGGGCGGAAATGTCGAACGAGAATCGTGAGATTGTTAAGCAGATGCCTAACTTTGACGCGGATAAGTTTTTTGAGATTACAGGCATAAGGGTCTAGGTAAAAATGAAATCCATAATGTTATCGCTCTCACCGTATTGGTATTACTTGATAGGCGAGGGAATTAAATCAATCGAAATTCGCAAAACGGTCCCGAAAGCATACGATTGGAACAAAACGGTCGAGTGCTATATGACGAAAGACGAGAAGTCGTTTGCGCTAATTCCGAAATATAAACAAGAGAAGTATCGCGCGCACTTCGGTAAAGTTGGTATGCGGTTTGTATGTGACAGTGTTGCAGAATACGAGAGTGAATTTTCCACAGATCAAGATGTTGAGCAAGCTATATACGCCGTTGACTACGACGAAGTTGACGGCGAACGATTTTCCAATTTTTTAATAAATGAACCAAATAATCATTGGCTACTGTGGGATTCGTGTCTATCTTGGAACGAGATAAAGGCGTATATGGGGACTAAACCATTTACTGTATTTTATGGCTTATATATTTCCGACCTCAAAATCTACGACACTCCGAAAGAGTTGGGCGAGTTTAGCCGAAAATGTGTGGAATACGGTTCGGATAATCCAAATTGCGATGGATGTAAATTCTTTATTGACGGACGTAGCTACGAGTATGATGAAAGCGATTGTGCTTTTGCAGGACACCCGTCGCTTACTCGACCGCCGCAGTCTTGGTGCTATGTGGAGGAGTAAACAAATGAATATCTATCCAAAAGTTTGCAATATTTGCGGTGGCAAGGTTGAGTACATAGAAAACAAACTTATCTACGGAAAGTCCTACGGAAGCGGTTATGCGTATCGGTGCACTTCTTGCGGTGCTTATGTTGGTACTCACAAACCGCGTCCCAAGGAAGCATTAGGACTGCTTGCCGACAAGGAAATGCGAGATTGGAAAATGAAATGCCACGACATATTTGATAGTTTGTGGAAGGGTAGAAAACGACAGTCAGCAAAACGAAATATGTGTTATGTTTGGTTAGCGAAACAACTTGATATTCCGCTTAGTGAATGCCACTTCGGATATTTTGATTTAGAAACATTGAAACACGCTTACGAGATTTTGCGACTCGCCAAACAGAAAGGCGCAGTATTAAAGGAGTTACAATAATGCCTACGAATTGGAAACAGCTTAAAGCGATTGAGCAGAAGAACAAGGAAAAAATAAAAGAGCTTTGCCCACAAGCGCAAGACCGTAGTGGAATATATTTGTTTTACCGTGAAGATGAGAACGGAAATCGATACGCTTATGTAGGTAAAAGTATAACTGTATTGTCGCGGTTAGCCGCCCACCTTAACGGTTTCAAGCAATACATTGATAAATCGATACGTGAGCACGGGCTATTTGGTGTGGACAACCCGTTCGGATATAGGGTAGAAATACTGACTTATTGCACGACTGCGCAACTTGACAACTATGAACGAGCATACATAAAACGTTACACAGATAACGGCTATCAACTTCGCAACGTAGAGAGCGGCGGCACAACAGACAAGACTGACATCAACGAACGCAAGCCCGCGCGTGGCTATCGTGACGGCGTAAAGCAAGGCGAGCGGAACGTGATAAAGAAAATCGCGCACTTGTTCGATAAGCATCTAAAAGCCGTCACAATCAATCCTACGCCAAATAAAACGCAACAAAAGGCGCTAGATAAGTTTTACAAGATAATACAAGGAGAAAACGACAATGACTGACGAAGAAATCGAAAAGGCAATAGAACTTTGCGAAAGCGAGAATTTGCCTTGTCAAGAGTGTGCGTATTGGAAAATATCTATACAAGGATATAATTGCCGTAATGCGCTTATTCGAGATATGCACGACTACATAAACCGTCTTAAAGCGGAGAATGAAAAATTAAAAGATACGCTTAACGCAGTCGAAAATTACGAAATCAATTTACGCGGCAATCTTGAAGAATGTGTTGACAAAATTTACGGAGTGAGATTATTATGACAACGGACGAAGTAAAAGCGATGATACAATCTGTCAAGTCGATCGAGCGCGAAAGCGTGCGTATTAAACAAGAGATCGATCAGCGGCGCGAAGAGCTGTTAAGTATAAAGAGCACTATGGGCGGCGACCGCGTTATGAGCAGTGAACAATTGTCGATGCCGGAGCGCGTGTGTTTTAGTTTGGAAAAGCTTTATACGCAATACAGCGATGTACTTCAACGATTGCAAGATAAGCGTATCGAGATTGAAACGGCGATATCGGCGCTCGATTCGATAGAACAAGAAATCGTGCGCGCATGGATAGCCGGTAAAACTGAAGAGCAGATCGGAATAACTGTCGGATATAGTGGCAGAACAGTGCGTAACTACAAGAAACGCATTTTGGTAAAATTGTCTAATGTAAAAAGTTTGCCGCCCATTTCCTAATAAACCGTGTTATAATGGTAGTGTTAAATATTACGTAAAGGCACTACTTGACACGGCGACTACACTGTGATAAAATGCGGTAGTGCCTTTTTGTTGGAGGTACGATGGCGAAATTTAATAAAAGCGATCATCTAATGGAACCCATAAAGGGCAAAGGGAATCGCTTTGTACCGAAAGACGGTGGCAGTGAAGCGCGCGAGAATGATTACTTACCCAAAACGCGTAAAAACGACGGCAAGCGAGAAAAACAGACAGGCGAAACAGCTGAACAGGCATTGGCGCGAATAGCAAAGGAAAAAGTTCCGCCGTCACTCGGCTTTGCAGATAAAGTAAGAACCAACACTAAGCACCACCAATGCCAAAGAGATAAACGATAAAAATATATTTTCAGTAAAAGCAACCAGAAAAGGTTGCTTTTTTCATGTAGGAAAAAGGAGGCGTTATGGCGCGACCGAATAAATACGATACTCACGTTGCGCCGCGACTTGACGAGGTAGCTGATTGGGTGCGTAACGGCGCAAGTGACACTGAAATAGCCGAGCGCTTGGGTATAGGGAAGAGCGCTTTTTATGAATACAAACGTGAGTTTTCGGAGTTTTCGGATACATTAAAAAATACACGTGCTGCCGTCGACGGTAAAGTCGAGAACGCACTATTACAGAATGCGCTCAACGGTAATACCGCTGCGCAGATATTTTGGCTTAAAAACCGTCGTCCCACAAAATGGCGCGACAAACCGTCCGAAGAGTTCAACAATGATATGGATATAGGTTTTACATTTACAATACGCGATTACTCCGGAGATGGCGACACATGATAAATTTTGGTATCCCTACGCCGTTCAAACCGTTGCTCGATCCCAACGTACGTAAGGTCGTGGAAGTAAGCGGACGTAGTGCTGGCAAATCTACCACTAATGAGACGCTCGCGCTTGCATTAACTTTACAAAGTCGTTTAAATAATATAGTGTATATGCGTGCAGAACAACGTGATTTGCGTGATATTTTCAACAGCACGTTATCGACAATACAGGCACTCGGGATAGAACGATTCTTCGAGTGCAAAACATCCCCGTTTGAGATTACGTGTACAGTTACAGGTGCTAAAATATATTTTCGTGGCATCAACGGCAAAACGGTAGATGATTTGACTGCGACAAAAGGATTTACACCGCAATACAAGACGCTCGCGCTTGCGATTCTTGACGAAGCGAATGAGGTAAAATGTTTTAACCACGTTCGTGCAGCCGAGACGACAGTAAACAAATTCCTATTGTCAAATGCGAAGATAATATATGCGTACAATCCGCCTGCTTCGCGTCGACATTGGGCTAATATACAGTTTGCCGAAATGGTTCATAACGGAGCGTTACGCATTCACAGCACTTGGGAAGATATTCGTCGTTTACTCAAATCCGACACGATTGATGAAATAGAGCGGATGCGTGAACAAGATCCCAAGCATTATCGTTTTTGGTACGGTGGGGAGATTGTCGATCTTGAGGGCGCTGTTATATGGAGCTTTGATCGCAAAAAACATTTATTGTCAGTATCTGAGATGCAAGACCGTATCCGTGCTAATATTTATTATCAACCAATTGTAATGTTCTATGGAGTAGACAGCGGTATAACAAGTGATGCGACAGCAGTCAGTGCGTGGGGATTATTCCCGGACAGTCGACTGATCAAACTCGACACAA
Organism: uncultured Christensenella sp.; assembly: GCA_910585055.1. Taxonomy (GTDB): domain Bacteria; phylum Bacillota; class Clostridia; order Christensenellales; family Pumilibacteraceae; genus Anaerocaecibacter. The sequence continues at coordinate 49,141 of CAJUBY010000006.1, forward strand.
TGTACTTCGATATCGCACGGGCTCGTCGTTATACCGATATCAAGGGCTTTTCGCACACAGATCAAGTGATTTACATGTTCAATTGGTACAGTGATTTTAAAAAGCGAATGAGCCAGTTAGGTATTAATATACCGCCATACGACTGTGAACGGTGGTGTTTTGACGGTGCTGCGCTTACGCAAGACTTAATGCTCGAATGGGAAAAGACAACACATTATAACTGTATAGCGGTTACAAATAAGGACATTGAGCGAGACAATGCACGTCTTGTAAACAGTTATCAATCCGGGCAGCTTGAAATTCTTGATACTCCGAATAATGCTGTGTCTGTTGAACAACTCGAAACATTCAGTTATGACGAGAACAACGAAATACCCGATGGACAAGCTGATCACACAATTGACGCAGATAAGTATGCGACATACGATTTCTATTACAACTATATTTAGGAGAGAGTTATGGGATTTCAGATTCCACTGTATTTACAATCATATCTCGATAAGAAGAATGACAGTCCGTACTCGAATTATGTCAATACATCCGAATATTACGCCAATACAAACGTATATGTAATGAATTATCTTAATCGTGTTGTACGGCAATGTATGGCATATGCGAATGGGGCACATGACGGAGCATATAACAGCGGCCTTTCGGCAAATATAGGTCACACAGCTATAAAAAACGCGACAAAACTTATAAAGGGTGACAAGACGATATTTGCCGGAAACGATTACGCAACTGCGTTTTTGTCAGATATATGGGCGCCGTATGCACGGTTTGACATCTTTCTTGAAGAACTTATCAGTTACACGCTTGCAGGCGGCACCGCGCTGTTCAAACTCAATAAGGATGCTGTTGGACGGTGTTCGTTGTCTGCGTCGCGTGTGGATCGTAATACATTCACGGTTGCCGATAATGGGGATATAGTAGATGTGACATTTTTGCTCACACTGTTATCTAGTACCACAAGTAACAATGTGAACGAAACCATGTGGCTTGTAGAGCGGCGTTATTACGATGAAGAGCGTAAGCCGACGGTAATCTATCATATTCATCGAAAAAGTGGAGTAGCCGGTAGCGAAACGATACCGAATACCGATACTCAAGGTGTATCATACGAGACGCTTCCACTCGTTGCCAAGCAGGCAGTTGAGCGGCTTGGTATAGAACTTGATGTACCTATAGAATTGCCGTACCGCGATGGTCTGGGAGTATGGGCATCATTAAATACCGCGACGAATAGTTGTGTTCCTGGATTGCGCATGGGTGATCCTGCATTATATTCAACAATCGATATACTTTGGGCGATTGATACTGTGTTCAGCGGCTCGTTAATTGACGTGCTTAACGGCGAAGGTAAAGTGCTTGTGCCGAAACGGTTTCTCGGAAATATCAATGCCGCAATACAAAAAGCATTGAAAGCACGTCCGGACTACTCGATTCTTGATGCCGTGGATGAGAGCGACAATGGGTTTGTTTACGTATCAACTCCACACGATAAAGATTTTCCCCCGACCGATGTACAATTTGAAATTCGTGCCGAACAATATCGCGGAATGTTTGAAATGTATTTAAAACAATTCGCTGTCGCGTTTGGATATGCGCCGACAACACTGTTTCCGTTTTTGCAAGACGCATCTCCGAAGACCGCAAGAGAAGTTACGGCAGAAGAAAATTTGACACGTGCGAGCGTTCAGTCCGCACATCGTTTGCTTATTCCGGAACTTAATCGAGCGATAGCGGAAGTGTTATATCAATCGGGATTTAAAGGTAAGGCTACTCTTCAATTGTCTGATTACATTGGGAATAAACTAATGCGTGATGAGAATTTGCGGCAAAACTATGCGGCAGGACTTATCCCCCACGAAACGGCAGTACAAATTGCCAATGGCTTGTCTGCAAAGGAAACGGCAGAATACATAGAGAAGATATCGACAGAACAAAAAGAAACGGCATTCGGTGGTAAACAATATGACGAAGTAGAATATTTTGGAGGTTAATATTACATGTATTTGTCCGACCGAGGATTAAATGAGCAAGCCGAAGCCTTGGAAGAAGCTCAAACTGAAATTCGTATTGTTGTGCGAGACGGGTATCTTGCACGTAAACCGAAAGCAAAAATAAATACGGATATTCAGCGTATTATTAAGAGCAAACTTAAAAGCGTGACCAATACGGACTTGCGTTCGGCGGCGGTGAGGTCGCTCAATGCGTTTGCCGAGCGCCAATACAACACATACTTACGTGAGTTTGGGGCAGTACCTACACATTTACTTTTATTAACTACGTTGATAAACAACACGCCGAATACCAGTGTGTTTGAACGCGCGGCAAACGAAATAAAACAAATGACGCCCGAAACATTCGAGACGAGCGCAAGCGGTATTCCATTACAAGAATATTCACGAGAATATTTTAAAAAGCGTGTAGAACCGGTACTTGAGAGTTTGGCAAAAGAAAATGCGCTCGACCCGGACGATGTAAGCGGACGAAACAGTTTGCGTAATCGTGCGGAAATGGAAGTCCGATACGCGCGGCACATTGAAGAAATAAATAGTTTACGGTCGTCGGGTGTAAAACTTGTCACAAGCTCGGTCCACGCCGATTGCTCGGATCGCTGTTACAAATGGCAGGGACGCGTTTATAGTCTTGACGGCACAAGCGGAATTACATCTGACGGCAAACCGTATGTTCCAATAGAAATGGCGACAGATATTTATTACACTACAAAAGCCGGTAAAACTTATAAAAACGGATTGTTTGGGTTTAACTGTCGGCATTATATTATGACTTATAAATCCGGTATGGTTATTCCGAATGTCAATCGTGCAACGCAGCAAAAGGAGCAAGCTATAAATAAGCGACAACGTGAGCTTGAACGACGTGTTCGTGAACAGCGCGAAAAAGCATTGATATTCAGAGATTTAGATAGGAATAGGTATTTGAATGCACGTCGGAAAGCGATAATCGCCAACAAGGAATATATGCAATACAGCAAAGAAAACGGCAGGGCATATTATCCGAGCCGCGTAAAATTATTATAGGAGATTAGTAATGGCTAAAAATACAAGGAGCCGCGATCATCCGTCGCGGTTTTTTATTGCAATAAAAAACAGGAGGACATGAGGACAAAATGGCATGGTTCAAGAAGAAAGTTAAGGAGGACGAAAAACACATGACCACACTCGAAGAAGTTCGCAAGGCATATGAAGACCTTTCGGACGACGACAAAAAGACGTTTCATCAGTCGATTGCCGACCGCGTGCATGAAAGCATAGCGGCACAGGAACGTGCGGATGGTGACGAAGACAGCCAATCGGCAGAAGCTCGCGAACATGAAGCTCTCGGAGAAGAACATGCTGAAGGCAATGGCGAAACGCAAGAGTTACACGAAACGGATGACAGCGACGAAGAAAAACGGGAAGATAAGAACGACGACAATAAATACGATAATCTTATGTCTCGTATTGAAGCGCTTGAAAAACGGCTCGAAGCAACCGGAGATAACGACGAACAAGCCGCCAGAGAATCGGAAAAAGTGTACGGAGTAGGAAATGGTGTGTTTGCTACCGCACGTAAAGATGAAGAAAAAATCACACCGAAAGAAGCGGCGCAGATAACGCGCTCGTTAAAAATTTAATATAAGGAGAAATAAACTATGGACAATATAATTTCGAGCGGCCTTTCGGATACGCAAGTTTATCTTCAGAATGCCGCAAATCTCAAAGCCCCCTTCAACATTACACATAATAGTGGGCAATTCCCGGCGCTTGGCGATGTTATGGTCAACCGCCGACTTGCGTCAATGTGGCAACTTATACATCTTGACGAGCGTATATTCGTTGACGGTATAGGTATTACATCTATGAGTTCCGAAAGCGAAGACGCAGCAGGTGTTCGTATCCCGTCGCTTGTACCGCCTCCGCGTCGTATGCGTACACTTGCGCTCACTCCGTGCGGAAGCGGTACATTGAACGGTACACCCGGTAACAGCGCTCCGTTTAACCGCAATCTTCCGAACGGGATGCAGACAAATGCCGTGGATATTTGGTTTAACCAACTCTACGACGAAGCTGCACAGATTTCGCGCGATCAATCACGTATGATAGGTAGTAACCTTGATATTCTCGGTCAGTATACAGCCACGATACCGCAGGTCACGGCACAGCTTATGGATGCTGAAATCATGGCTACACAAATCGGTTCGGCGTTATCGGTTCTCGGCAACGGTGGGTTGTTCTATAATCCTGCAACGGATACGGACGGATATTGGCAGAGTATAATGAACAATCTCGGCACTTCACTTGCAAACGTGAATAATGCATACACAGACGGTATCATATCGTATCCGGCAGAAAAGAGCGTGTATATTCTGCGTTATCGTGCATTCAACAAACTTATGACGATCAAAAACGGAGGCATCATAAACAGCGATATAGGACAGAAGATACTTCTTAACGGTAAATTCGACGATACCGGATCGCGCTATCTTGGCGGAGCAGTCCGCGGTATGTACGGCGGCATTCTTATCAAGGTCGTTCCCGATGTGTATTGGGATATTGCAGCGGCATTGAACAATCTTACGCCTACACAAAAAGCACAATTCGATAAGATCGACGGTTATATTGCAAACGGTCTTGGTACGTACTTCGGGCGTGCGGCTATTGCAACCGACGTAGACAAATCTCCGACGACTTCTATGGGTTATATAGTTCGTAATGATTGGCGTTGGGGAACGGTTGTTACGCGGCGTTCGTCTATACAGTTACTTATAAGTTCTGCCGATAATGGTGCAGACTTCGTAAATCCTATTACCACGTTCTCGGGCGTTATTGCGCCTAACGACGTTGAGGCTGTGTTGGCGACATATAACGGTAGCGGTGATGTAGACAGCGACGGCACGCTTCAGCGTGTCGGTATCGGTACTTCTACGCTTACGACCGACGTCAAACTTACTGTTACGGGAACGGGTTCGGCGCAAATATCCGATGCAACGCTTATTGTAACCGGTGCCGGCGAGTTGCATTACAGTTTCGGCAATAATGGCGATGGCACATATGAGTTTACGTTACCGCGAGGCTCGACTGCAACTGTAACGGTTACGGCGCCCGGATATAATTCCGCAACTATAAATATATCTGAAACCGATACCGCACTCGCGACTAAAGAACTTACTCAAGCGCTGACGGCTACGGCAGTTGCGGCAAATAAATCCAAGACAGAATAACGCAAAAAAAGGCGAAGGCGAGACAGTAAAGTCTCGCCTTTTCTATGCCGCCAAGAGTATAGCCGTGCGACTCGGCAGGCGGTTACAAAGAGGTGATTATGACTAAACAACATACGGAACATCGGCAGTGCCCGTTTGACGACGAAATTATGAGATACGACTATCAAAAACACCGATATGTACTTACAGAACACGGTGTACTGACCGAGCTCGGTGAAAATCTCGACGTATTGCTTAATTCCACAGGTGATGCCAATCCTAGCACTCTTGCCGAGCGAATTTTAAAACGCGTGTCGCAGACGGTGTATTTGTATATATACAGAGACTCGGCTAATGAGCAGTGGCTTGAATACATACTTGCAAAGTATCCGCCGCTACGCGAGCGTGTTAAGGAAATGCTGCAGGCGCAACTTTTATATATGCTTGAGAACGGGGACATAGGCTTGTATTCGGGCGTGAATATTGCTAAAGGACAAGCAATGGAAATAGAAAGTTTACGCGGTCGAGCGCGCATCGCGCCCGAAGTGGAAGACCTGGCGTTACAGGATATTCCCGGACTCGGATATTGTCTTAAATACGTCGGGTTTTTGCCGTGTGTGTCGTGCGAGTTATATAGGCAGGGGTATTGATATGTTGAATGCTTTAAGGTCTTTAGGACACGATCAGTTCGAATTTGCGCGGTGGTCGCCGAAAGTATATACGCAGTACAAGATCATACGCGTAAGCGTCGTCAGCGAGAATGAAAAGCGGTGGAGTACCGTAATTCAAAATCTCATAACGACAGCCGACAGTACAGTCATTCGTACAACGTACGCATACGATTATCAGCCGCGGCAGCATATATTCTTCCGTAATCATTGGTGGGAAATACGCGCCGTTACGGATGTTACACAGGATATAAATCCGCAATCGCTTAGGTTTACAAACGGCGGCTCGACGGTATTTATACTCGAGATCGTAAAGGTTGACGGATATGACGTCGAGTGAGTTTTATTCGCTGTGTAAAGAATGCGAGCAGATTTTGCGCATGTCGGCGCCGTATAGGACCGGCAATCTGCGTTATAACGCGATCAAGATCGAGATAATGGGAAACAAGTGTCGTCTGTATGTCGACGAAAAAATAGCGCCGTATATGGAATACACAAACGAACCGTGGAAGAACGGTAAAAACCCCAACGAAGGGTGGTTTGATAGAGCTGCCGATAAAATAGCACGGCATATAGCCGAACGAACAAAAGGAGAATTGTATAATGCTTAATATATCCGACGTTGCCCACGAGATACAAAAAGGGCTTAATCAAAATGCATATGGTATAAATTTTGCTATCTATACCGACGAGAGTGAGTATAAAAGAGCGTTAAAATCTCATACGGGAAAGATATTATATACCAATGGATTGCTTCGTGTAGGTTCATCTACAATTGTGCCTACACAAGGACTGACGGTCGCTACTCAAAATGCAACGCTTGAGATATGCGTGCAGTTGTTGAATCCCGATACAGACAACGAAATTATTCAAAATCACCGTACTGTTCTCGATATGTATTTTCAGCAATACCGCATTCAAACTATGGATGAAACGGATGCGAACAGGAATGTAGTTAAAACCTATACGGTTAGTGCGCTGTATTCGCTTGCAAATACGGGGGATGTACAGTTGCGCGACGGTATAGGCACAAGCATCACGTTTTACGTGAATACAGAGTTTGCATATATAGAAAACGGATTAAACTCGTCTAATTGTAAATATACACTTGACGGGTATCCTATTCCGTATTCAAGCGCAAAAATAACAAAAAATCCGGTCGGACAATCAGATTCCTTCAGTAACAGTGGTGGGAAAGGTGAGACTGTTAATACATCGTTTGTACGTAGTTTTGATTTTCAACTTCCGGCGAACATAAGCGATCTTGGAGAAAAAATTTTAAGCGAGTTATTAAGTGATGATCTCAATACAGAACATACGCTCGTTGTAACTATAGGCAAAAGAGATTATACATATACGGTTGTGTTCGGATTGACTGATATATCGCTCGAAGGTATCAATAATGCAGGGCATAATATTTCGCTGATTGAGAGGCTGTTCTAATGGCATATGACATTTTCATCCATGATGATACGAGAAACACAAAAAAATCCCCGATAGCTGGAAGTGGGACAGCAACAAGTGATATAACTAAAGGAGAAAATTTGCGACTTGGCGCAGCTAAAGGTTTAGTGGCAGTAAATAGCTATATTAAACCGTTTGTAGACCAAATGGCTACGCAATACGTAACAACTATATCATTACGTACTGGGGCTCAAGAGCAGGAAGAGCGTATGTCATTCACATTACAAGCTGGGCAAAAGGTTTACGGTTTTTTTACATCTATTGCGACGGGCGCAATTGTCGGCGGCTTGCCGGGTGCTATAATAGGCGGTGTTTTGAATTTAATTACGATGGGTATTGATTATTCAAATAAACAAGAAAAAATCAACCTGCAACGCAGTGTCGAGAATGTGGGTTTGCGTTATCTGAATAATCGAGCCGGCGGCTCGGTTGCGTCATTCAGCGGCAGCAGATTAAAAAATCAGTAAGTAAAAGGACGAGTGGTTATGCGTCCTTTTTTAATTCGTCTAATTCTGATTGTAACTGTTTGATACGTTTCTGTTTAGCTATAGTATTTCGTATTTGTTTTTTTGTAGCGCATTTTGTTTTAAAATTATCTACCCAACGTTTGATTATAGGAAAATCTTTTATCGCTATGATTATAATAGCGGCAAGATCGGCGACTGCAGCTATAAGCGCCGGGATACCTATTCCCAAGAAGATAGGCTTGTATATATTGCCTGTTCCAGCTGTTATATAAACTAAATCATAGTTTGGATCATTAGGCGATAGAGTATGAAAATAGGAAATATATCTATTTATAGATGGTATCTCTCTTAGTGTTATAATCGCACAAGAGAGTAAAATAGCCAAAACACAAACCAAAAGTATTTCAATTATAACGGTTTTTTTCATGCCGTTATTTTAACAAAAAATTTTTTATTTGTCAAGGAATGTTAATCATGCAATTTCAAATTTTAATCGACGGAAAAGATACCCGGGTTGCGTTGCCCGTAAAATGGAACGCGCTACTCGACGAACGGCTTGATGAAGGGCGTTTGTCACTACGACATGAGCAAGCAAAGCTATACCGTATAGGTGCGCCCGTTTCTATAAAGATAAACAATACGCAAAAGGATTTTATTGTTTCTGCTGACGAAAGTACGGAAATTCCAGTCGGAAGTGGTTACTATAATCACGAGTTGTCACTTATAGAGCCAACTAAACTGTTAGAAGGTATAGTTGTTGAAAGTATTACGTTCACTAATAATCTCGGTAGAACTTATAATGTTGTAAAAGTTGATGTAGAACCGATTATTTCGCCTGCTCCCCCCGCTAATCCGGGTCTTACAGATTTAAGATTAAGTGCGAAAGTGTGGATGCAAGGACCGGTAAAGGTCGGGGATATAATCACAGTGCCGTCTACATCAGGATTGGATAGAATTTATAAGACGAATGGATTACCGTGGCCGGCATTTGATGCAAAAAATGATGTTAAAGTAATAGATCCGTCAGGAGATGTGATATATTCTGCATCCGGAACTTATGAGCCTCAAACAATTGCTATAGATAAAATCGGACAATACAGAATAGTGTATACGTATGGCTTGCAGTCATCGTTCGCTAGCGATGGAAAAAATTATGACATCGAATATACGTTTCTTTCTGTAGACACTGAAAAGCAACCGCTCCAAAAATGGAATATCCGTGCCGTACTTGAGCGCGTACTCAATCTTGCCGAACCGCATTTACAAAGTGTTGCGCCGCGATATAAACTTGACCCTGTACAGGCGGTAGAGTTTGAGAATATCCTTGCGCCCGAGTTTGCGTTTACCAAGTGTACGCTCAAAGAGATACTCGATCAAATAGGCGGATTTATCCACGGTATACCACGGCTAATCCGCGGCGAGAACGGCAAGCTCGATACGATTTGTTACGATATGCTCGGCGGAATTGAAGAAGCGATTATATCGTTAAATAAATTACCATACATAACGGAAATCCATTCGCAAAATATAGAAGACTACGTAACAGAGCTAGACAGTACGGTGGATAATCTAGTCAACACGCTCAACAGCGGAGAAGGTGCTTTGACTGAACCGTATGCCGGCGGATTTAAATCGGTGCGTAGCGAACAAGCGTATGCGCGTATCGAAGAAGGCAACATGGTCATATCCACATCGTTGCCTATATATTCGATACAAAAACTCGAAGTAATAGACACGACAAATAAAGTCGGTGATATTACGGCTTACGTGTTCGAAGGCGCCGAGTATGGCAGATTGTCGTCTTTCGACGGCAACTATCCTACGAGCAAAGCGTATGCCATTTATTATAATCTCGGCGAAAAAAATATTAAGGGGCTGTCTTACAAGTCTCCTAATATAATAGGCGGTGCCGGCGCAAAATACTCCATAGCTAATATTATCAAAGCGACCACAGGAGACGATATAACGTCAAGTTGGTGGGGGAGTAATGGCAACGGTAAATATCCGAGACTTGCGTTTCGTATCACATATACGCCCATATTTTCGGCGCGTATTTTGCAGCACAAGCCTTATGTAGAGCCGGATGCACTCAAACGCTCATTGGTGTATAATCAGGGTGCCAATCTTGTGGAAACGCGGTATTACGGCGAAAACATGCGCGGTATTGTTGCACGTTTGGGTAACCCGGAGTTCACTCGTTCATACCGTATGCCCGACCTTACGTACATACCGACCATTGGGCAGATATTCAAGCATAACGATAATGATTATTATATCACATCTGTTACAGTGGCTGTATATCCCGAAAGTGTTGACTTTACGGTAGGTATGAGTAAAGATTTCAACCGTTTAAGCCAATATATAGGCATCAACAGCGAATGGCGTGCGTACGAAGTAAGCGAGCGTAAAGCATATAATCGTGATATGGTTTATTCGGATTTTTGTGTTATAGGCAATATTGTTCCTATATTAAACTTGACGTTTATAGGAAATAATGGACTTCATTATATTGCAAATGCTTTTTCGCACTCCGTAGAAGGAGAAAACGAAAACTATTGTAATCCGCTTACTGTAGCGCAGGTAACGACTTATGACGATCAAGGCAACGATTATCCTATGACATTACCCGTAGTATCAACGGCATTTGGAAACGCCATGGTATTTTCGTTCGGTATGGCAGATAACTACTCGGCCGGAGCACAAAGTATATTGGAAAATCCCAATAATACTGTAACAGGATATTGGCAGACAGATGTACCCTATGTGGATTATTACGGACGTGTAAAAAGCATGGAGTTCAAGCTCGGTCCATTTGGAACCGAATTGAAATTTGGTGACGAAGCAACATTCACGTTACCCCAGGGAGATGAATACGGGGATATACCAGCGCCTATCAGCACCCTTATTAATGATCGGCTTGAGATAGATAAGAATGGCACCGAAATTCTGCGAATGAATTATCAGCTCGAGTTTGTGAGTAATTGGAAAGATTTAATAATAGGTTCGGCACTTGCGCGTAATTGTCTTATGGTAAATAAACGCGAAACTGATGACAATGGTCAATCTGTCCATGCAACGGCTGTTTATGTGCTTAATAAAAAAGTTGGTCGGTTTGATAGTAAAATAGATATTTCCTCGGCAACACTTATTCATGATTACCGCAATAAACCACCTGCGGTTGTCCTTTTACATATTAAATTGGGTGATATTATATCAACTGCTTCTGGCGTAGCATGGGCTATTGCAGATCAATCTACAGGTGAGATATTGCTTGCCCAAAACATGGATATAGCTGAAGGAGACACAATCAATTTACCATGGATGTCATGCGTACACACATTACCTTAAAGGAGTAATATATGGACAACAAAACAGTCAAAAATTTCAAAGTAGCGATCGACGCTATAAAAGGCGCGCGCGACGAGTGCCAAACTATCGCCGAATATCTCGAGCGGCTTGCCGCAAGTTATGAGATATCTCCTGCGGACGCGGCTATTGCCGAACCGCAATATATGAATATAATCAAGGACGAGATGAACCACGCTTTGCGGTTCATTTTTAATGTGTTCGTGCCCGTAACCGGCATAGAACCCGACACAGACGGATTGGAGGACCCCGAATAATGGTAATATATCTCAATACTGACGGAACAGCAGAAAAGGTCACGCCGCAGCATGTTTATCAAGGATCGAATAACGTCATCGATATAACCGTGATCGCGCCGTACCCGAACACTTGCGCAATGGAGATCGGATTTATCTTACCCAACGACTTGTATTGGCAGGCACCGTCTACGGAAGAAGGCAAATACGGCGGTAATTATGCGCCTATGGAAAGCGTTACGGATTACGATACGGTCTCGGCAAACGCGTGGAATTTCGTGCTGCCGATAACCGTAACTCAAATGCCCGGGAAAGTCGGTATAGCAATAAAAGCCACAACCGCGCATGGTGAACGTACGAGCTATTTGTGTGAGTTTATCGTCGAAGAGAGCGTTTTGCCTATTCTGCCTGCGAGTGCGCCCGAACCGAGTGTTTATCAGCTTATTTTACAGTATCTCGGACGACTCAACGGACGAACCGCAAACGTGCCGAATTTGGTTGCGCATATCGATAAGGCTACGGGCAATTCCTTTACATATACGGACAATAAAGGGATCGTAAGCGCGCCGATAACGCTCGGTGAAATCGAATACGATCCTACATACGTAAACGCTGCGAGTACGATAGCTATTCCTAAAAGCGCATGGCAACAAAACGATAACGGTTCAGGGTATACGGCGGTTATTACTGCAGGTCAACACGGACAAATGGTCAACGGTGTAAGCGCCAATGATTTGTGGGTATCGTTCGACGAGACCGTAAACGGCGTAATAACGGGCGATTCGGCGAGCTATACAGTAGAGACGAACGGGGATATAACGATTACCGTCGTAGAGCCTGTCGATATGACTGTGCGTGTTTGGAACGGAAAAGGACTGATAGACCAAATCGTTCGTGACGGTCTTCAGTACGAAATAGAACGCGCCAAATCTGCAGAAGCCGAATTGCAGGCGGAGATCGATCACATAGAGCAAAGCGGCGTAGACCTTACGGCACGTACGGAAATACAAGCAGAGACCGCGCGTGCGATAAATGCGGAAGCACGGTTGCAATCGGAAATATCCGATATAAATAATGTTATTCCGTCTACGGCTTCTGCGGAAAACCAACTTGCAGACAAAGCGTTTGTTAATTCGACTGTAAACAATATGTCGGCGTTCTACATAACGAGTAGTACGCAAGGGAACGCATTTCCTACGCACGCAGCATTAATAGATGCAACGACATTTTACAGCGGCGGTAAAGCGCGTATTCCTACGCAAAACGATTATGCAACCGTATTGTCCGATGAAACGCAGCCTAAAGGCGTTGACGGCAGTTATCCGACAACAAGATATGTTTATCAGACCAATGAAGTCGGCGGTAAGTATCCGGACGGACAATGGGATTTTCAGTATGTTGTAAATAATACTACGCTCACACAGGAGCAAGTTGACGCAATCAACAGCGGCATAACAAAAGAAATTGTCGATACAATAGGACAAGGCACAGTTACGGGGGTAAAAGGCAATTCCGAATCTTCATATCGCACAGGCAACGTTAATATTACTGCGGAAAACGTTGGCGCGGTAAATAAATCGGGAGATGCGATGACGGGAGGATTGCGTTTTAATATCAATGGAACAACAACAACGCCGACTACAATTATTAGTAATGCGGCTGGGTGGGAATTACCGATTATACGATTTAAGGCGAACAATGCTGAGGGCGGATATGTGTGTTTAGTATCAAAAGGTTCGACGGTCATAAGCTCCGGGGAAAGTTATGAGATATTCGAGACTAATGGTGATATAAGTAGTGAGGATGTGTGTTTAATATCTGACTACAATGTTAAAATATTCACAAACTTACAGAACGGTTGGGATAATCGTCATGAATCCCGGTTTCTGTCATCAACCGGTGGGCTTGTTCTTAATGTTACTAATGGAAGTTACAATGAGGGAGTTCGTGTTAATGCGTCTGCTTCTGCTTATGCAGGTATATATTTAGGTAACGATTTAAATACATATAGTGGGCGTGACACCACAAAAGGTTGGATGATAGCACGACCGAATCAAGAGGATGGTGACGGATTTCCTTTGCTAATAGCCGCACAGGGCAATCAATCTGTAGATTCTAAACGTGTAAGAATAACAAGAGACGGAGATATATATTCAAGAGGATCGATTCTTTACTCTGCAAACCATATGCCCCCTACGCCAAACCTTGATAATGGAACTATACTTTATAATACAACATCTGTTTCCACAGGGGCTAAAACGTTAAGTGAAAGTATGGGAAGTTTTGATCTTCTTGTTATAGTAGCAAACTGGAATGGAAATCAAACATGTTATACAGTTCCTTACTATGATTTTTACGATACGAGTGCGACAAGTTGGCTTACGGTATCAACAGATTCGAAATATTTAAACATTTACTATAGATCATCCACATCAGTGTATATAATCGGATTTACCAGTGGAATATCAAGTGTTAAGATCGTAGGATATAAAATTAAATATTAAAAGGAGACAAATATGGATTATAAAATTAACACACATTATCCCATTACGGAGTTAGATAACATTTCCGAGTGGTGGAAAACAAATAGAATGTACGATATCAATGAGTATGACGATCATATTGAAATAGTCGAACGCGACCGATCATTTGTAAAGGATGATAAGATAAGCGAGCTTAAATCAGAACTCGAAAAAATCAAAGAAGATATCGAGCAGGAAATATTTGGGCTTGTGCGTGACGATTACGATAAAAAGAAAGCGCGCGCGGCAGAGATTGTCAATGAATTGCGCGTGCTTGAAGGAAAGGACCCGAGGGAGATACGGACATGAGAAATATTAACGATGATGTGTCGATACTCGGCACATTGACCGTCGATAAGGTCGGCGGTCTTTTTATTGCCGAAATGACAAAACGATTACAGTCTGATCTTACGCCGATTATGGAAACTATAGCTTTTTTGACGCAACGTGTGGACGAATTGCAAACGCAGATCGACGAACTTAAAGGCGTTAATGCCGAACTTGAACAACAAATAAACAAAAATATCATTTTATAAGGAGAAAACATCATGGCACAATTTTTTCAAAACATATGGGCTTGGATAACCGAACATGCAGACGTAATTGCAGGTATATTAACGCCTGCAAATCTTATTTTGATTATTTCGGCTGTTGTTCAGCTTATAAGGTATAAAAAAGCGCTTGGAGCGAACACTTCGCAAGCTAAAGCACTTTCTGCGAACTTGTCGGAGATCAATGCTTTAAAAAATCAAATTGACGCGTTAACATCAAATCTGCAAGGTATTACAGAACAGGTCGGGGGTCTTAAAGATGACGTCGCGCAAAGTATGATCAAACTTAATTGTATTCTTGATGTGCAGCATGAAGCTTACAGCATAAGCCTTGCCAAAACGTCCACATTGGACGCGATAAACGGTATAATCGCTAACGGTAAGTTCGCAGAAACACATTCGCGCAAAGCGATCGCGGACGAGGTTGCCGAGCTTCGTGCAAAACTTGAAGATCTGACGGCTGTTGCAAAAGAGAGCGAGGAAAAGGTGAAAACGATTACAGGTGTTGTCGATGTACAAAAAGGAGACTGCCGCTATGACTAAAATAGCGAAATATAATATTTGCAAAGGCGTATCGACCGTATTAACGTTCGGTACGCCTATTGTTACTATGGCGTGTGTCGGCGATATGTTCGTAGAACGATCATCTGCTGCGATCAGCGGCGCGGCGGTGTTTGCAATTTTACTTGCTGCGCTTTTGACAAAGGACAAACTTGCTGAAAAATTCAAGGCGCCGTCGGCGCTTATCGTTGCCGTTGCGGCGTTCGTTTTTTGCGTGATCGTGGAAAACATATTGCTTCCTTTAAAAATAATAGCGTTTGCAACGATAATAGCTTGCTGCGTCGACGAGCTTACGTTTAAGAGCATGTATAAGCGCGTAGAGATGGCAGTGCCTGATAATGCGCAAACATATAAACGATTCGGTTTTTATTGTGTTAAACAGCAGACGCTCGATAAAACTATAGGCGGTGAAAACGTATGAAATTTGATGATATAGGCGAAAAAGCCGGACGTGCAGTTCGAGAAAATGTTGCGCATATAATCTTCGGCGCGGTCGTTTTACTTATGATATTTCTGTCGTTTGTGACTGTCCATGCCGAAAAGGGTTCGTTCAACTGGTTTAATTTCTTGATTAACATGGCTTTGCAGTTAAGCATATTCATACCGTATCGTTGGCGTCAAAAAGGTTTGACCGGCAAGTCGAATCCGTACGCAGACAATAAACGCGAATACAGTAACGCGGTAAAAGCGATACATGCGCATAACCGTTTAAAAGCATTTTCGGATTTTTGCGACGTTAAAACTCGCGAACTGCGTCGGCATAGACAGCTCGATATAGTACACGCTGTCGGAATAGATACTTCAACGTGGGATAAAGGCGTTTTCGGAACGCTCACGCCGAAACAACGGAAAGCGGTCGATCGTGCAAAGCGAGTCAACGTCAAGCCTGTCAATCCTTTTTGTATAACGAGCAACGGCACGCATGTTCGCGGTTACGGTTTGGATTTTAACGACAATGCGGAAGATGTACGCGGCATGTTGATGAAGATAATGCCTATGTTTTTATGGGCTGGCATATTGACGTTTATCGTACTTGACGCGCTTACTTCGGGTGGCGTCGAAGCGACTGTTATGATAATTTTTCGGTTCGTAATGTGCTTGTCTGCAATGTTCGGCGGTATGATGAGCGGCAACACGTTTGTTATTCGAAAAGATAAGGTCATTCTCTGCCGTATCGACTTTATACGGCTGTTTAACGAGTGGCTTGCTGCAACCGACAATGATGAAGAAATAAATACGGTCAGCGAAGAAACCGCGTCGAGCGAATCGGCGCGGTTTTGATATGGAGAGATTATGAGCAATTTCAACGAAACGGAACATCCGCGCGACAGCGACGGCAAGTTTACCAACGGTAATGGTACGTCGGAACGCGACAAGACCGTCGCTGCTATCCGTAAGTATTCCGACGATCCCGGTAGGGATATGGAATATAGCAATCTGCCGAGTGCGAGACAAATCGCCAACAGCATTCCGCAAAGTGCATGGGATAATAAGTCGACGGCAACAAATCGTATTAATGTCGGTGAAATAATAAGTCCTATATACGATGATATGGTATTGTCAAACGGACGTAATGTCAAGGATATAGTAACACGAGTGGTTGAAATGCCGTTGGCAGGTTCGGCAGGGGCAGATCATATAGAACAACATAAAGAACGCAGGGGAATGGTAGATAAATACATAGGGTTTATGAGTGATATTATAAACGATCCGGACTATGTGTTTGAAGACAAAGTACACGAAAACACTTTGCAAATCGAAAAACAAATCGATAAGCACACAATTATGACCGTAAGTCTAAATTACAATAATCCGGATTATACGAATACTGTGATTACTATGTTAAATCTAAGTGAAAAGTCTTTTGCTAAAATGAAGAGAAATTACGAAAGATTTGGAAAAGTACTTTACAAAAGACATAATACATAGTATACTAATAATAGATACGAGGTAGACAATTTAGCGCCATCTACACACCTTCATGGTCAAAAGAGATGCAGGGACGGGCGCACCTGCCGTATCGCCAAGAGAACGGTATATAAACCGTTCTCTTTTTGATAGGTCAAACACTATATTTGCCAATAAATGTTTTTAGAGCAATAATGATAACCTTGCTTTACTTTCATCAATGAAGAAAAAGGCAACAAAAAAAGCATTTGTGGAGGGACAGCCTATCCCCTCATCGAACTTAATCGGCAGTCGTGGCTGATTTTCTACCTTTCACAAATGCTTTAATATTAGTATACGCTATTATTACTCAAAAGTCAATATTATTTTATAAAAACTTTAATATAATTGCTTTTATGGATTGGCTTGAACATGTAGTACATAACAAAACGATCTGCCTTTATGCAAATTCCATATGGCTTAATATGACGTGATTATTTTAACAATAATGCCAGGTGAGATATTACAAGACTGTTTCGAATATCCGATAGAGGAATTTCTACTCCTGTCATGGCAGATAAATTATCCGGTAAGTCATTGGTGCCCTTTATAGCATAATCGATGCTGCGTATGATACTTTTTGTTTGGCGTGATGTTTCATCGGCTATCTTGCTATATATGTCGGTCACTTTATGAATGCCTTTAGCATACATGACCACCGCTTCGGTCAAATAATCGTAACCGTTAAGACACGGAGCAATTCCGCATCGTTTGACCAGCGTAGAAGCCTTATCGATCATGTCGTAGTCGTTTCTGTTTGTCTGATTGTTTTCCATTGTATCTATTCTCCTTGGTGGAATTTATTGCGATTTATCTAAAATTCAGTCACTAAAGAAGTTTCATTTTA